>NZ_CAKKLN010000008.1:0-391010 GCF_918698065.1 Peribacillus sp. Bi134
GAAAAGCTCTTCCCATACGGTTTAGATTGATCTAAAAATGCCTGAACTTGGCTCTCTCCTTTTGCCACATCCAGACCAACAACTGGATTCATTGTTTTTTCCTCCTCTACTTACTAACCAGTACCCCAAGTCCTCCATGTAGTGTCATAGCTTCGCTTGTTATTCGAGATCTGCGTCCCAACCAGCCTCAAACATGTTTCTACAAGTAGGGGGCGGACAGTTTAGTTCACGGGATCAAGTCCCACGCACCCGTACGTCCTACTCTGGCTACTGATATAATAGATTCTATTAAAAAAAGGTCAACCAGTAATTTTTACTGGTCGACCTTATAATACGAACGCACCCGTTAGTTTAAGTGTATACCTTCACAAATATTGAGTTTAATGATTAGTAAGGTATTGTTTAACTTTATTCGCGTCTTCAGAAGGGTATTGATATTCGAGAATACTAGCTACTTCAATAGCTACTTGCTCAAACAAGTCAATTGTTTCAAACAACGAATTCCAAACTTGTTCGTAATCTCCATTAGGATATGTTTTCATCAATCTTTCCCAAATGTCGTTATCAAGGTAGCACTTTAGGTACTTGCTGTTTTTTCCTACACTCAATGAAAAATTGGTTTCTATACCAACTTTCCACTCAAGCATTGTTAGTAACATTTCTCTTACACTACTTAAATGGTCATAAGCGTAAAGTATTTCTTGTCTCCATAACCCTTTTGCTACATAAGTTGAAACCCACCAAAATTCATTACAACAATCAGCAAAAAATTCAGCAGAAGGCTTTTTTACCCAGTAATCTTTATCTATTGGTTCAGAAAGCTTAGGCATATTCCCATCTTTATCTAATAAAATTACTGTTAATCCATCTTCAGAACAATAAGTATCTTTTTCCTCAATCGGAATCAGCATTAAATCAATTCTATTACCATCCTCAAATAACATTAGATAGGTGAATCTCCCACCCAATTCAGGTGGAAACATTGCCATATCTTCTGGTGTTTGCATTATTATTCTTTTCCCAAAAACATTTACCCAATCAGGATTAATTAGAAACGATTGAAGGTCAGATACAAGATAAACAATATCATAATCTCTGAAAGTATCTTTAGGTACATTAAAATTCGTTCGAGAACCATTCAATGCAACAGCTCGTACTCTCTCATCTTTATCGGCAACTCGTAATATCAATTCCATCATTTCTTTTTCTGAACGCATATTTTCTCCTCCTAAATATTTAATTTCTTAATACGTATTTCTATTAGGAGGTCCTCTGATTAGTAATAAACAACGTTATATAAAATGATCTATTATTGACATCCTAACTCCTCCAATTATTTTAAGATTAAAACTTAATAATGTATAAAAGTTGATTTTACTTATATCACTAACCTGCTCCATTTTTTGCATAAGAAAGACCGTCGAAAGACAGTCTTGATCTATTGCTATTGCACCCGTTAGCTTTAAAAAGATTAGGATTTTAATTTTTTTCTCATTTTAAAATTAGTCAATTTGACACCTTTACGTTCAACAGTTTGTGAACGAACAATATTGTAACCTTTATGTTTAAAAAATGGTTTAGCTGTAATGCTTGAATCTGTATAAATTTCTAAAAGATTTAGCTTTTTCGCTTCACTTTCAAGCATATCAACTAATGCTGAAGCTATACCTTGACCTTGAAAATCTTTATGAACAAACAGTCTATCTAAGTACCCGTCATAGGTCAAGTCACTAAAGCCCACTACTTTATGATTAATTTTTGCAACAAATGATATATTTTGACCTAATGAAATTTTCCACGAATTGATTTTCGATTCTTTTTCCTCTTTTGTTGCCCAAACATCTAATTGTTCTTGCGAATAATCCTTCAAATTAACTGAATGAACTGTTTTGTAAAATAAAGAAACAATTTCTTCAGTATCAGTTTCCTTAAATTTCATAATAATCATTTTCTAATGTACCTCTCTCTATATCAGAATAGGTATATTTTACTATAAAACCCTTTATGGAACTAACCTGCCCCGTTAGTTCCATAAGAAAAAGGAACCATCCAAGTATGAACAAATTATAAAGGTTTAATCAAATATACCATCCCCATAATTTGTTCCATCCGTATCCAAAATGACTACCTTTGATTTAATACGAGTAAGTGCTACAGCTATATACGGATTAGGCTCAGGATTTTTATTATAAGATGTCCGAATGCGAATGATAGTCTTCTCACTATCGTCTTTCACTTCCAACACTTCAATGGTATTTCCCTTTCTTTCACCACCCAATGATATTAGTAAAAAGTCCTCCCCTTCACCTCCATTAAACTTTTTGTAACCGACAATCGATGTATCTTTCTCGATTTTTTCAATATAATCCCCGGTTTCATCATCCGTCAGTCTTTCTTTATCCACTACCCAGTAGTCCACTTGATTGATGAACCCAATGAATATATGAATAACGACGATGAGTGGAACCCCTATAAAGAGTATTTTCTTTCCTATAACATATTTCTTTAAGAAAAAGTATAGAATCGCCAGTGTGAATACTCCAAGGCTCAACACAGCATACGGCATTCCCTCAAACCCACCAATCACAGATAAGGAAAACACTAAAATCAATATGCCTAGCGAAAATTGAAGTAAGAGTTGCGTTCTATCCTCTATCCCTTTTACAAATACATAAGCGAGTCCGAATACAATCATTGCTAGAATTATTCCTGCTTCATAAACGTATAAAAAAATACTTATCTCTCCCTTGGTTGTTATTTACCTCTAATTTGTTTGTCGTAATTAAAAAGCCTAGTGTATTTAGGATTGTAATACAAAGCCGTAAACCAATCGTATTCTTTTAAAATTTTATGTGTTTGTCCGTATATTTCTTACTATTATGCAATGACATTGATGCAACGAATAAAAATCTAATACTAACGATAATAATTCACCCATATGAACGGGCCTCCACTCTCTAGTTACCGATGAGAAATAATCTTGGAAGGTTTATTCCTTAAATTATCATAGGAAAACATCTGAACAAATTTAAACCCGGTTCCAAGAGCTCCTTTCTTAATATTGTTTGAGTTACAGTTAGGGCATTGGTCGTCGTTCATCCTCTTTAATCCTCATTTGGATAATATTACTAGTCAATAGGATACCACATTCATTTATTTTATTACTATTCTTAAGGAGTATTAATGTTCACCGTACAGTTTGTGTCAACTCTACAAAAGCTAGTTTAATAAAAAAGAAAAGGAGAGTACATATTATACATGGCTAATATGTGCTCTCCTTTATTTATTTAGTTTTTTTATAATTTAGGTCTTGATAAGGTTATTAATTATCAATATACCAATGCATTAATAACCGGATTAAGAATAGACAAATTTGGTTTGCTTCAAGGAATTGAAGAAAATAACCGGATAAAGCCAGCCGGCATAATGGAGTTTGTCACTCCTGCAGACAGGAAACAATTCTATAGCTAGTATCAGGATATAATTGTTGGTGAAATTCATTTATAGCTCCGAAGATTAGCTGCAAGGGGAAGGCTCAGAAATTATACAACGGAAAGGCTATTGCGTATTCCGTCCATATTGTTGGATTGAAAATGAAATTTTTCAGAAATATTTTAGTAGATGATTTTATAAAAAAGTAACCGTTCGTAAAAGTGTACTTTTAGGAACGGTAAATCTGTTCTTTTGATTTCTGATTTGAAGCAGCGGGAACTTTTCGTGTCTTATAATTTATCATATCTGAAGAGTAAACCATGATACTTACCATTCCTCCTTGGGTTGTAGCTCGGATTAGAATAGGTTGATTGTATGTGTTTTTAAAACTAAAATCAGGACCATACCAGCTTACTGTAGCATCGCGGCCAGATGGAACATACGGAACGCTCCTAGTATGGGAATAGCGTTGAATAGTTTGCAATCCTGCATTGTCGATAGCATTAAACAGGGTGGATGACACCTGACATATCCCTCCACCAATCCCTTCAGAAAACTCTCCTTTAACGATAACTCGAGCGAGCATATATCCTTTATTTACTGATCTCTTGCCAACGGCTTGATTAAAAGAAAACACCTCTCCGGGAAACACGACATAATTATTAATGGCTTCTGTAGCAAGCGAGATATTATTTGTACGATTTCTGTTGTTCACATTAAAATAAGTTCTATATTCACCTATCTTTTTTTCACGAATCTCTGCAAGTAATTCGCTGTCAACTTTTGGATGAATAGCAAGCAAAGGTACTTCTAGTTTATATGCTTTACTACTGTACAAAAAGGAATAAAATTGCTCTTTAAATGCTTGATGGTATAGCTTATAACCTACCCGCCCAGGAAGAATATTACCTTGTTTGTCTATTGTGGCATCTACAGGTTTTTGGTACACTTGTCGATCTATTTTTTCGACAAAATGATTGTATTTATCCACGTCCATGATAGGAACATCCAGTAAGGGCAATGTAATATCAGCATGGTTGACACTGGCAATCGTTTGTCCTTGGTGGGTTACCGATAAGCTTTCAGAAATATTCACAGGTTGAACGAATAGTAAAAGTCCGGCAATCCATGTTAATCGCATAGAATGCACCCCCACAATGGATTGGAATTTATTTTTTCGTATTTTCACAAATCTCATTTTAAGGCTTCATAGATCGCCACTTGATCAATGAACCAACGATCAGTCAAACTCTCCCTTCGGATCATAAAATGGATGATTTTGCTTTCACTCCCTTTTTTCTCTTTATAAACCTTCACTTGAACCGGTACATCCACGAATATTAACCCGTTTGCGTCTTCAAGTGGTTGTCTTGAAAAATCTTCAACCCCAAAATATGTAATATTTTCAGCAAGTTTAATGAAACGTTTGGAATGATCCGAATTTGATAAGGTCATTGATAATAATTTTCGATCTCCTTGATTTATGGCAATGGTAAAAATATGGATAAGTTCGTAGGGACTTATCGTGCCTAAATATTCATCAAGCTTACCGGCCGCTTTCAGTATCATCAATTTATGAGCGGAATCTTCGTTTTTTAAACGATGCGTTAAACTTCCATAGAAATGAACACAGAAGTGGCCTGGAAAACCATTTTGAAGAGAACCGGCACCATGTGGCATTCCATTCATAGAGGCAGCGATCATTTGATTATTAATTAATACAATAATCGCTCTTCTTTTCCAGCTCCATTGATTATGATAAATTTTCTTCATAATCTGAGTATCATCCTTGGTTAGTGGCTGAGCATCGACATGATGACTACCTGCTCTTCGTTGAACCTTAAATGATAATCCCGTTTCAATGTCTATAATGGTGAAAGTTGTTTTATTAGGAATAGTGTTGTTTACTATCTCCCAAGGTAATATCTCAGTTTTAAAGTTTATAGGTACTTCTTTATCTTCCCATTCATTCGCATAGACCGAGTGACTCAACATTAAGACAGACATAAAAATAGCGATAAATCCTTTATAACTTTTTTTGCTGTTCATATTATTTCTCCTGCTTTTTTTTTATTATTTCAGGATATGATCATTAAAATACCTTCGAATATTTGGAAGTTTTTCAAATAAAACTTTGAAATCTTAATTTATGTTGTAAAGCTGGGAGAATCAGCTATAAAGGCATAAATTGGCTCACCCCCCTGATATTTCTCTCTGATAAGGGATCAAAAAGTTATACGGTCATATTTCATTACTCTTAATCATAAGGAACAAGGAGAACATTTATTAGGGGGTGGTCTTTATGAGAACAAGTTATAGAAGATGGACAGAATTTCCTTACCCAGGGGAAAGTAACCCACCTAAAGGTTCTCCAGAGGCAGGAAATTGGCCAATGTTTTTTATTTCAAGAGGAAGAGACAATGAGTTCCTGGACCCCTTTCATCAACGAATCCTTTGGCGAATTAAAAATCCTCTAGATATTGATTGGGTAACAGAGTTATTCATTGTAGAAGATACATTAAAGTCATTGACTTCCCAGCAAATAAGCATCGCACAATATTGGGGAACAGGTGAATTAACGGCGAAAATTACCACTCTAATTTTCAATTTAGCTGAAAAGTATATGCTGGGATCACCGAGTGTTGCAAGGGTTCAGAGTTATTTCCACGCGGCTATGAATGATACCTTTGTTATCACGTGGTTTCTTAAATATCATTGGGATGTTGCACGTCCAAATCAATATGGCAGAAATCTGTCTACTGTGTTGTTTACCCCTCGTTTTCCCGCTTACCCTTCTGCACACGCAACTGTGGCGGGATGTGCAGAGACAGTATTAAGTTATTTCTTCCCTCAAGAGTCTTCAGAAATAAAAAAAATAATGGAAGAAAGTGCTCAATCTCGTTTGTACGCTGGCGTACATTTTAACGTGGATAACAATGAAGGCTTAAGGTTAGGCAGACAAATTGGAGTTGTAGTTGTAAGTTACTTAAGGGCACAAAATCTAAATACGCTTCAATAATATTTTGGGTTCAGGTTGTGCTAACCTGAACCTTTTTTATAATCAATTGAATATATTAAGATCTTAAGATCGCTTTTTAATCTTAGTTCCCTAAAGAAAAGGCTGCCTTAAAGACAGCTCCGATTTTAAGCTAATGCACCCGTTGTTTAATATCTGTTTAAATTTGAAAGGATTGAACCAAACATTCTTCATTATCGACAATTTGCTTTTTTTCTTCAAAATCTATATTTAGCTCACTAAAAATCTTTCTCCAAAATATAACAGCAGGGATATTCTTGGCTAATTGAACAACAAAGTAACTACCTTTTTTTTGCTTAAACAATTCCTTTAATAATGAAATTGCAGCACCTTTTCTTCTATATTTTTTTAAAATAAAAATATCATTAATGCTGTAATCATAGTCCTTATTTAAAAACGGCCTTTCTAACAGTAATAGAAACCCGACAATTTTCATATCTTTTTTCAAAAAATATGGTGTTAATCCTTCCTTCTTCCAAATTAATTCAAATGAATCAAATTCAAATGAACCATCTGTTGATATGTCTAAACCCTCGGTAAACTCCGAAAGGTCATGTAAATAAAGGGAATATAAATTCTGAAGAATATGCTTTTCATCTTTGGAAATGGGGTTGATTGAAACAGCCATTGTTCTACCTCTTTTACATTTAATTAATCTCTTACTTAATTAATTTCGATATAAACTTTCATTTGTCCTTCATGAACTAACCAGCGATAGTTGCATAAAAAAAAGCTGCCTTAAGACAGCTCCGATATTCATCTAACGTTAGTGGAATGAGGATTAATGATTTTTATTGGCATACATTCTTGCCATTGTCGAAGGTGAAAATTTAATTCTATATTTCCCTTCAAGTTCTTTCTTAACTTTCTCTGTTATATTTAATCCTTGTTTATTGTGTTCTTCTTCAAGTTCTATCCCATTAGGAAGCAATTTATCTTCATCCCAATCAATCCATTCACCATACATATTTGCCCATTCAATCAATTCTCTACTTAACTTATTTGAAATCGGAATGTCCTCTATTTCCAAGTTACAACCACATTGATTGCACCATATAGGGTCCGCCCCAACATCACCTTCAACTTTTAACTCACTTGTTTCTTTTTGTTCACAATGACATTCCATATTATTTTCTGACTCCTCTACTACACGCTTTTTTTATTATATATTACATTACTTTTGTTAAAGTAATCTGCCCCGTAAGCTCAATAAGAAAAGCGATTCTTCTTTAAGAATCGCGCAGTTTGTAGACAAAAGGGTTCTTTCTAAAAGTTAAAACAAAGTTGATTGGAGCGGGTGCCCTACGTACCAATCAACGATCAAATTGTACAAGCCCCTGTATAAAAAAAACATCCGAACTTACGAGTTGGATGAAAGAGTAAATGGGATTAAGATTGAATATGCAGAAAAATAATCACTATTCATAAAAGGTTTCGATGCCTCATTTTTGCTATAATATTTCGTGCTAATAATACACCAGAAAACAGTGAGAAAGTATATGTTTTTCCCGCAAAACTCCCATTGAGGGAACCTCATGCCTTTTCCCTTATCCCTTTTCGATCATGTAAAATTTCTTGAATGATTTCAATATGAACAAAAGACCATGATCTTTCATGAAAGTGAAGAAACACACTTATGGAAAGAATCGAAATATATATTATACTAAAGACGACCCAAAGCAAACTCCCATCTTTAAAAAGGAAATCTTGCAATTGATTTGAAAACAGAAGAAAAAGCCAAGGTCCAGAGGATATTATAATAGGAATGATCCCCGATCCGTTTTTCTCTTTTATCATACAATAATAAACTTTTTTTAACGTATCGCTATCAATCGAACTATAAAAATTTTGAATTTCTTCCACTTCAATCAGTTTCTTCATCCCTTTGAAAGATCGGTCTTTGTATGAGGCTTTTTTTAATTGAAGATAAATTTTATGAGCATCTCCACGTAACGAAAACATATATCTGATCTTTCCCCCCTTCCAAAAAACTCCTTACTAAAAGGTTTTGTAATAATCCGCATTTTTATGTAGTCTTTGTCTTTTACAGTATCTACTTAAGGGGATGACATACGAATCATTCTATTACCTAAAAAAAAGCCAGCTCGTATATATAAACCTAAAAAGACCATAATCATCGATGATTATGGCCTTTTAGGTAACGAAAAGAGAACCGTTTTACTTAGTTTCAGATTCATTTTTGCCCGTATCTTCAGCTAATTGTTCAAATGAAGGGACCTTACCATGTGGATTCTGAGATTGTTTACGATCTTTCCATTGGCGTTCTTGCTGTCGCTTGGATTGAGTCATCTAAATAAGCTCCTTTACATAAAGTTAAGTAAAAAGTTTGAAGCACGATAAGCGTACTCGAGCAGGCATCAATGCATGCCTTTCCACTCACCTTGATTTTTAGATGCTTTTTCTTTTTTTGCTTTATTTTTATGTGCTTGATTAGCATTTGCACTGCCGAATTCCTTAGAGAATTCAGAATCAGTTTTGCTTGAATCAAACCCTTGTTTGTTTTTTTGATCTGCATCATTTTTCTTTGTTCGTTTTGCCATGTATACCCCTCCTTCTTAACTTTAGTATGAGATCAGAAAGGAGAAATATACCCCGAATTAAAACCGATAGTAACATGAAAATCTGCCATGTATTTCGGGTAAAAAAACAAAGTGAATAATAAGATCCAGTTCGGTTATTTCAGCTAACTCACCCGTTCATGCAGTAACATTCAAGGTTATTTTATGGGCTTTGCCTTTACCGTTCTTTATTTCGTTATATGAGTGTTTTGGTCATTATAAAGTCCGTTTGTTCTTCATCACCCATATAAAAAGAATGGGCTCCAGTTTGTACAAACCCAATTTTCTGATAAAAGCCAATAGCATTTTCATTTTTTTCCCATACGCCCAGCCAGATTTTCTTTTTATTACGTTCCATTGCGATTTCCATAGCTTTATTTAACAGATATTTACCAAGCCCAAGTTTTTGAAATTTGTTCTTTATATAAATCCGCTCGATTTCAAGTGATTCATCACCCATTCCTTCAGTCTGAGCATCATTGGTATTGACCTTTAAATATCCAGCGACCTCATTATCAAAATAAACAAAAAAGAATTGTGAAGAAATATTGGATAATTCTTTTTCTAATTGTTTTAAATTAAATGCCCTTTCCAAATAGGCATTCATATTCTCGGGAGAATTCTGATGCTTAAACGTCTCATTAAATGTTTCATAACTAATTTCTTGAAGTTTGCGTGTATCTTCAAGGGTACACTTTTTTATAGTCATTTAAATATATCGCTCCTTTATTTCTTCTAACTCTTTGAAGAAGATTGAAAATGGTTTCTACTTCTCTTTTGGAAAATACCTCTAATGCAACGATATTGGAATAATCATTTTCGCTTTTTATGAAAGGATAAACTTTATTCCCTTTCTCTGTTGGAAAGAGTTTTTTAATTTTTTTGTTATGTTTATCTTCTTTCTTTACAATAAAGCCATTGATTTCAAGTTTTTTTATAGCACGAGCTGCTGTTGTTCGATCTACTTTTATCATCTCAGCTAACTTTTCTTGAATGACGCCTGGGTTTTCACATATCCGAACAAGGTACAAATACTGCCCTTTTGTAAGGTCATATTCTTTAAATTCAATATTACTTATGGAATCTAATGCTCTTGCTATCATTCCAATTCCACGAAGAATTTCCTTCATAATTAACCCCTTAGTGTGTATTTTTGTTGCAAATGCAATAAAAATACCATATATTTAATTTAACTTAGCTTTGTTGCGTTTGCAACAAAAAAATATGATGGAGGGGCCTAGTAAAGTGAAATATGTTTTTTATGTATTGGGAATTATAATATTAACCCTTGGTATTTCTTTCACTATACAATCAGACCTTGGAACTTCACCTTTTGATGCACTTTTGGTGGGACTGTCCATAAATGTGGGGCTTACTGTGGGAAGTTGGGAAATAATAATAGCTTTAATATTGATATGCAGTAATTCATTTTTAAAAAGACAAAGACCTGAAGTATTGGGATTGTTAACAGCATTTATAACTGGTATCGGTATTGATATGTGGCTTTTTTTATTCCACAATTTGATAACACCTGAACTTTGGTACAGCAAAGTTGTTTGTTTTGGAATCGGCTTAGTTGTTATAGGATTAGGAACTGCAACATATTTACACACAAATTTTGCACCGATCCCAGTTGACCGATTAACATTAATCATACAAGAATTAACTAGAACAAATATATTCCTTTCGAGAACATTCATTTACCTCCTATTCTTGATATTGGCAATGATTTCAAATGGACCAATTGGCGTTGGAACTTTATTAACCGTTTGTTTAGGGGGGCTAATACTTAATTTCTTTATGCCATTTACTAAAAAAGTATTAGACCGCATATTAACACACTCCAGTACATCACCAAAATATGATAAAGATAAAAACCATTCATTATAGAATGGTTTCAGACTGTAGACAAATTCGAAGAAAAGCGAGATTGACTGAAGTTTTTTATTTAAAAAACGTTCCAGTTGATTTCAGAAATCGCTCCCTTTCCGCCGACTGCCTGCCAAGCCTCCTCGCCACGAGCGCTGCGGTGTCTCGGCTAGCCAGTAATTCGGCAGAGTGTCGCAAATTTCTTCAATCCAATAAGGATTATAGTAAAAAAAACATTAAGTATAATCAAGTCTTGTTTGTTTTAAAATTTAGGTAGAACCCCTTTTTGTTTCTTGAACTAACCTGCCCCTATTAAGAAAAACGGTTAAACTTTTTTTAAATCGGTACGACTTTATTGTAAATTAAACAACTATAAGAATAAAATAAGCCTACGACCCTTGCTATTAAAGGATGTAGGCTTTCTTTTATTTCAGTTATTTTTTGGCTTTTCTCTATTTTTTAAATGGAATTCTGGGTACTTCTTCTTTATATCGAGAATAAGTCGTTCCTGCGCTTTCCATTTCTGAGCATTGTTCATTACTGCAAGCAAACAGATAGGTTTGTATGTCAGTACGAACACTTACCTCAAAATAGTAGGGGAATACTCCACCTTTATTTTTATCCATGTTTGCATCAATAGCAATGATATTCTCTTTTTCTGCTATCTTTTTATACTCTTCACTCTCAACCGTTTTTTGAACCATTTCACTTAAAATAACCTTTTCTTCAGAGGAAGGTTCATACCTTTGTTCAGTCAGAAACCATTTTCCGAATATATAAAAATTCACTCCTAAACTTATTATCAATAGAACAAGCAAAATCTTATTCTTCATATATCCCTATACCTTTGTCTATCTCGATATTCCCCATATCCTGTAATTCATTTAAACGACTTAAACTCTCTTCTTTATCAAAAGAACTATGCCAACGATAATCATATTGATCCAATATACGGTAATGGTTACTAATCAAATTTTGTTGCAAACGAAAATCCCCTCTAGACTCGATTTCTTTCCACCATATCTTACCACCCATTGTTTTTTCTTTAGGCGTACCACCATTTTTGCTAGCAATTAACTGAACAAAATCAACTGGATTGTCACCAATTGATGATATCAATAATTGGCTATGATTAAACAAAGCACAAAAGGCAACAACGGTGGTCCAATTGGCTTCTGTTCTTCTTTTTTCAATTTGAACTAGTGTTTTTTTTGAAATCCCTAGAATTTCAGACATCTTATCCTGAGAAAAACTTTGTTCAGTTCGAACAAGTTTCATTTTTTCTGATATTAAATTGATGAAGTCTTCTTTTTCCATATATACTAAATTCTCCTTTTAGTGTAATTTTACACTAAAAGTATTGTTTTTCAACAAAAAAATACCTATTTGAATAACTTAATTGTTTGAAGTCACTGCCCCTTTAGCTGCATAAGAAAAGGAACTGCTATTCCCTTCAATTCCACAAAATAATACGATGAAGTATGTAGAGCATCACTTGAGTTTCCGAGAGATGTTACTCGTTTTCAGGGCTATTTTTGCAAAAGTAATTTGCTTCTGTTTCTTCAACAATCGGGCCCAATTGTTAAACAAATTTAAAATAGTACTCTTGAACTTTTTTGTAAATAATAAGATTGTCAAACAATAAATTGAGGAGGACTTGTATGCAACAAAATCAACCAGCTAAAGGAAACTTGGGTTCAATTATGAAACCGGAATTTGCCGGATCTGATGCACAAAAAGTAAAACAACAAATTCAAAAAGATGTAAGCGAAGGACAAGGTGCAATGACTTCCCGAGAGGCAGGAGCAATGCGCGATTAAAAAACACTCTGAGTGGTTTTTTATTTTTCTGCTTGAAAATTAATGAGTTAGCCTGCCCCTTTAGTTAATTAAGGATGTTTTTTACATTTAAAAGGCCATCAAATGATGGCCTTTTTTTAAGGTACAAACACCGGTGGGAATTAAAGAATGTTAACCTATTTAAGACTTTTGTGACATTATTTCTAATGTGCTATGGAAATTGGGGTGACCGGGCGTAATGTCCACAGAGTAATACTGAGACAAGCTTATAGTTTTATAAACCGTAAAAAACTTCTAATTCACTTCTAACCAAACTATAGCACACCTGTTAGCGAAAAAATGCTTCCCTACACGGCAGTTTTAAGGGCAGATTCTATTCCATCCACTTTTTGTAGAGAGCATCAAATTTCCCTTGGAGCTTCATTTCATCCATCCACATTTCCAAGTAGCTTGCATAAATGAAATCGCTTCTTGGGATCATATAACCTTTTTCACTGTTTGTGAAAGGCTTGTCAGTTTGAGCCGCATACAATCTTGGATCATCTTTTGCATACAGCATTGCTTCTACTGTGTCTGTGATCATAACATCATACGTACCTTCTGCAACAAGATGTGGGATATCAAGATTGTTTTCTACAACCGTTACGTTAGCATTGCTTAGATACTGACGGACAAATTCTTCGTTTGTTCCGCCTGGATTTACGCCAATGCGTACAGAAGGCTTGTTAATATCTTCAATGGTAAGATACTTGTCTTTATCTTCCTTGCGAACCAAAGGCACCTTACCGAATGAAAGGTAACCTTGGGATACATAAGCGCTTTTTTGTCTGGCTGTGTTGCGAGTCACACCGCCCACAGCAATATCAAATTTGTCCGCTTGCAAGTCTTTCATCATCGCAGGCCATGTGGTAGCGACAAATTTCACCTCCACACCAAGGTCTTTGCCAAGCTCTTTGGCAGTGTCCACGTCAAAGCCTTCATACTCATTTGTTTCCGGGTTCAAATAGGTAAAGGGTTTGTAGTCCCCGGTCATTCCTACCCTGATGTATCCACGTTTGATAATTTCATCAAGCTGGGAAGACTCCACTTTTTTCAAATGCCCTGGTGCATTTTTAGCTGCCGGTTCAGCCGAGACGTTTTGCGAGGAGATCAGGTCGTGACTGGCGTACCCAGTACCTAGCAAGGATAAGCTGATCACTCCAGCCATCAGTGTTTTTTTCCAATTGTTAAACATGTGATTTCCCTCCGTTTGTTGTATTTTTATTAATCCATCAATTAATAAAAATACAACAAAATAAGAGAATCACCTTCAAAAAACAAACATTTTCCACAATTGATAGGAAAAGGACTACACATATTAGATATCTAAAATGTGTAGTCCTCATTTAATTGTATCTAGTTATGGTCCATAAAAAATCATAAATAGCATTAGAAATATGTTTAATACTAACAATATCTTACCAAAGAGATTTTTTATAGCTAAAACAGAAAATACACAAGAAATCAAGAATGCGAAAATTGCTATTTTTGGTGTAAAGTACACAAGGTCTAAAATGCCTATCATAGGAAAATACAAAAGAAAAATGCTAATAAATAGAAATATCATTGAAAATATTAATGCTATCGTGATATAAGTAAAAGTCCTAAGTTTTTTGAGATGTTGTTTCTCATAACTATTATCAACCATTTTTCCCTCCTGTATTAAGTTAGTTTATTCCTTAAAATCAACCTTTACCGAATACTATTCTTTAGCTGAACAATAAATACCTTCTTCCACTAATCTGCCCGATGGTTGCATAAGAAAAAGCTGCCTTAAAGACAGCTCCGATCTTCAGTTAACGCACCTTTAGTTCAACAAAACTCGGTTTTTACCGTGATCAGTTTATAGCTGCTTTTATGACAGCTCCGTTTTACCATTAGTGGGAAATCCTTTAGTTCCTTAATGCTTTTCTGACTTTCCTTGCAAAAACTAATGGATCATCAACAGCTTCGATATTAACGTAAACCAAATTCGGATTATCGAATAGCCACTCATTGTGTACGGATGAAACTATTATTCCTTGTTTAAGAATGGAAGCAACAAAATTCCCGACTTCTTTTTGCAAGAGTGCTACCCTGCCTAGGCACAATGCTCGTCCGGTCTGATTATCTCTGGATTCATATGAGAAAGAAGAGGTTACACTAAAACGTTCCCCTAAAATTTTTACTTTTATTTCATTTCGATTTATGGTTGCCACACATTTGCCACCCGCAAATCCTTCTTGGCCGCCGATAATCCTAGCAAACTTTTGACAAATCAATTCATCATTAGATGCCAATCTATTCATCTCCTCCCTAGTATTAATAGGATATGAACTAATGAATAGATCCGAAACGGATATGCATCTATTTTGAAATATTAATGACATTTTTTATAGCTAATTAAAACTACCCTGCTTACATTAGCTCCATAAGAAAAAGGCCAATCTCCACAGCTCACTAATTAACGAACACACCCGTTAGTTCTATAAGACTTATCACAGATTTGACACAGACTGTGAATAAAAATATTTAAAGAAAACAGGAGAATTAACTGCCTTTTTTGAATATAATCTTTGAACTATAATAAGTAGGGAGACGGTGTAGTGAGCGATATAGACAAACGAAACAGATTAAGTGAAGAACCATTTACTTATCGAATAACGAAAAAAAGAACAGTAGTAATCTATTACAAAGGTAAACAAATTAAATTTTTAAAGGATAGGGAGGCTCTTCGTCTAATAGAAAGAATCAATGAAGTTGAAAATAATATAACAGAACTACAGTTATTGTTAGCTAAAATTACGGGTAACTTTAAACGGGTAACGAGAAGTTGGGTAAAAATAAATAAACTAAGCCTTCGTATTTCGAGTACACAACGCTTATGGAACTAACCTGCCCCGTTTGTTGCATAGAAAAGGAACTGCCTTAAGAAAACTCCGATCTTCAGCTAACGCACCCGTTAGCTGAAGTACAATAATTCACAATCTTACTTTTTTAGATAAAAACTATTACTAAAAGTTTTATATTGTATAAATATTTTAAATATGTAAAAAAGCTTACTCAAAGAGTAAGCTTAACCTCTATAAACACTATCACATGTTCCAGGTTTTGGTTCATAAAAACAATGGTCTTTAAATTGACCAGTATGTGGCTGATCATACCATGTTGGAGGGCATGGAGCATATGGATTAAAATACCAAAGTGCATATCTAGCCGGATGCTGTCTCCAGTGCTTCAAATTCTGTTCTGCTAATCTTCTTTCAATACCTCTCGCTCTTTGATAAAATACATTCCCTTTTTGAACAGCTTCAAAAGAATAATTTCCTCCTTGTACTTGATAAATGACTTGTGGAATTGTTCTTAAACCTTTAAAGTCTAAACAATTAGCTACAAGACGATTCACAATTACATTTCCAACATACAACATTCCTTGTTTTCCTTCACCTTCGGCTTCTGCTCTCATCATCCTTGCCATTAAGTCAACGTCTGAACTTGTGTATTTTGCTCTTGTCATTTTTTCACCCCAAAAATATTGTATGAAAAATAGCCTACAGTCATGTCATTATTTATGTAATATAAATGCTTAGTTATAATAACTTACAGCTTTTAAGTAAAATGAAAACTATTGCATTCTTTTTTCCCCTTTAATTCAACTAACCTGCCCCGTTAGTTCCATAAGAAAAAGGCTGCCGAAACAACCCCTGTTAATGAACTTAGGCACCCGTTAATTTAAGTACAAAATTTCAATTACTTTTTCTATATAAAAGCTATACCGTATTCACTGTTTTTTTTGTAAAGATCAGCAAAAAAAATTAATTATTCATCTGCATTACCCAATGCTATACCAAGGCCTACTAAGCATCCTGGACTTCTTTTAAAGCTTTTGTACGCTGCTTAATCCTGGTGCATTAGAAGTTAATTAAAAAGTAAAATCAACTTTAGTACTTTATAAATAAGAGTGAAATAAAATAGTTACAATAATAAGTAATTCTAGACCAATAAAAGAGAGAGCTATTCTGAATTACTAGCTCTCTGCAATTTATTATGTTTATATGATTAAATGGATAGTACTCCGAATAAAACACCAACAATTATCATAACTAATGCTGTACCTACCGCATACTTGGCTGTAAAGCGAATATGATCACCTATTTCTATACCAAGAAGCCCCATTAATATATAGATAGAACCTTGGAGTGGACTTAACAAGTGCAAGGGTTGTCCTAATAAAGAAGCTTGTCCAACTTCCATCGGATGGATACCGAAGTTGGCAGCTGTTTCTGCCATAATCGGAATAATCCCGAAATAAAAGGGAGCATTCGCCATGAAAAATGTAAATGGCATGCTTATAAGTGCAACAATGACTGTTAATTTTGGTCCGAGAGAGTCTGGAATAACTGCTATTAGGGTATCTGCCATCGCGCTAACCATGCCAGTACCATCTATAATCCCAGTAAATACACCTGCTGCAAATATCATGGAGACAACAGTTAATATATTACCTGCATGTGCGTGTAAGCGATCCTTCTGGTCCTGCAAGTTTGGATAATTTACAATCATAACGATGGCAAAGCCGAGCATGAATAACGCAGGCAACGGTAGGAAGCCCGTAAGTAAAGCTGCCAATACTAAAATCGTAAGGCCTAGGTTAAACCAAAATAATTTAGGTCGTTTTATTGATGAGTCCATTCCTACCTCAAGTGCAGCAGCAAGTTCTTCTTCATTAAAGCTAGCTTCAATATTGATAACTCCTAATCTCTTACGCTCACGTCGACCCAAGAAGTATGCCACTCCTAAAATCCATAACACACCCGCAATCATAGAAGGAATGATTGGCAAAAGCAAGTCTATTATATCCACTTTTACCGCCGCCGTAGCTTGGGCAGCTGGTCCACCCCACGGTAACAAGTTCATAACCCCCATCGCTAACGCAGGAATGCAGGCCAAAATGAGTTTATTCATACCCAGTTTATTATATAAAGGAAGAAAAGCTGTTACTACAATAAGGTAGGTAATAGTACCATCACCATCTAAAGCAACTACCAATGATAAAATCGCAGTGCCCAGCACAATTTTTAATGGGTCACCGCCTACCATTTTTAAAATTTTTGATACTAGTGGATCAAATAATCCTGTATCAATTAATACACCAAAATAAAGAATGGCAAAAATAATCATAATAGCAGTAGGAGCTATAGTCTCTAGACCTTTTAACATCATCGGTCCTAAATCCGTAAATCCTGCAATTAGCGCAAAAATTATTGGAACAACCGTAAGTGCACTGAATGCTGATAAGCGCTTACTCATGATTAAATACATAAAGACCACAATCATGGCAAATCCAAGAAATGTTAACATAGTATGCCCCCTCTTTATCTTCCCTGACTTTTTAGAATACATGTTGAATACGTTATTTCGAATCATATATGAAAATTTTCTATAATATAAGTTAGCACTGCTTAATGGACTCTTAACACCACATCATTGTAAGGGTTTACAAAACTGACATTATTGAATTCCCCTGTAATTGTTGCTATGAACCATATCTTGAAGTACTAGTAATTATACATCCAATTGATCATTAGATCCGTTAAGATAATATTACCAATACGCTGGTATCTTGCTCTTTTAATAGTCTGATCTGATTTTTACAGTTTTAAATTATTCACTTAATTACACCTCTTTTTCATTTAAAATTTTTTTATGAATCACCACTTTAATTAAAGAGTGCTCATTACATGTAAGAAATTTTTCTAATAGTTAAAGTAACATAAAGATCATTTATTATCTGTAAACAAAAAACTCAAAAAGATAACGTTTTCAAAAACCTTTAATTTAAAGCAATATTCGATGATTCTTAGATTCCAATAGTCATTCAGCATATTATAATAATTTCTTTTGTAAAAAAATTCAGGCATATACTGGTGATATTTTTAACAAAACCATAAATTGGAGAAAACTAACTATATCTCTAAGAATTAACGTCCTTTTTCGTAGTAATATTTTTTACCTTTATAGTTTATGTTGTAATATTTTTAACTATTAAAAGCATACTATCATGGATGCTTATTGAAAGTAAACCTTTTTTTATCAAGCAGAGAGTAGATGATGGTGAGTAGGATATCTGGTTAAGAAGAAATAAAAAGATGATAGGAGCAAGGGTTCAATTGAATCCTTGCTCCTGTCATCTTTTAAATTTAATCACTATAGTGATAATTCATTTTGGTAAGAATTGAATTAATTTCATCAAGACGATTTTTTGTTTTTTCAGGATAATTAATGGCTATGGCGCTTACAAGATAATCTGCTACAAGCATAGATGCTATTGGTGAATTATGAAAAGCGATACTACTAGAATTACATGGCAATACTAAATCCGAATACTTAACTAGAGGAGAAGAATAACTATCAGTAATAGAAATAATTTGTGCCTTATTGTCTTTAGCTACCATCGCGAATTCAACAATTCTTCTAGCGTATCTTGGAAAAGAGGTTGCGATGACTAAATCCTTCGAAGTAAAATTAATTCCTTTGTCAACCCAATCGCTTAAATCAGCAACAATCAATTCACAGTTTCCAAGTAGACGATTAAGTCCAAAAGTTAAATGTTGTGCCACTGGTAATCCACTTCTCACACTGGTACAAAATATTCGATCTGCAGACACAATCATTTCCATCGTTTTATTTAAACTCTCCGTGGAAATCATCTCTACTGTAGATTGAATATTATCGAGTTGACTTTCTGCAGAGCGAATCCACAAATCACTTTCATTTAAATCTTTCAAATTTGCCTCTAATCTAATTTGAGGAGCTGCTCTATTACGTAAAAGTTCCTGAAGTCCTTTTTGAAATTCAGTATATCCCGAATAATTCAGACTAAAAGTCAATCTCATAATGGTGGTAGTACTAGTTCCTACAATTCCAGCCAACTGATCAACGGTTAAAAAAGCGACATCCACAGGATTTTTAATAATATAGTCCGCAACTCTTTGTTGTGTTTCTGTTAATTCTGATATCTTGTTTTTTAATTTTATTATTGGGTTTTCCATAAGATTCGCTCCAATTGAACATATTATAGTGTAAATTTTATATTTTTTTATTTCAATAAAGTATTTATTACGATATTTAATTGAATTTTAGCATTTTTATTTATTAATGTAAAAAGGAGTCCCTTAAATAAGAGTATTAATAATTTCCTTACCTGAAACTTCTAGAACGTATCCATAAACGTTATGCATGATTACTTCATAAGTAGTAAATAAAATTAATTTCTATTAGAGCTTCGGAATAAATGAGCTAATAAAGGTGATTGAACCTTTCAAGTTAACAATCTAATTCGCTTTCTTTGTTCTTAAGCCCTTTTTCTTCTTAAAATTCAGTTTCTTTTCAATGTCATTAAAAAAAAGGGTTTACTTTAATAAATAACGCTGTTAGTATACATTTAAGTTATTAGTAATAAATATTACCCCCAAACAAGTTTTAGTAATATTTATTACTTTGAAACTGAAGTTAACAAAAATAGTGGATTTTCCAATGACCTACAACTCTTTTTTTGTCAATAAACTTAGTAAAATAACGTGACAAAGTGTTGAAGAGACAGGAAATACACTAAAAATTATGTAATTTTTGAAAGCGTTATCTTAGTTGATAGTACATCAAAGATAACAAGTTACATTTAGTAGCTAATTGTTTAGTTATTGGAAACATAAAAAAGTAAAAGGAGTGCATGTCATTGAGTAACTTAGCACCGTTATTGTCGGAAGAAATTATCGAAAGAGCAAAACGTCTTAACACTACACTTATATCAGATGCGATGGGATGTACAGGTTCTATGGATTATAAAATAAAGCCTGTAGCACCAGGTATGAAAGTAGTTGGTACTGCTCTAACAGTAAGCTTAAGACCTGGAGATAATTTGTTCCTTCATCAAGCTATCTATGATGGGAAAGAAGGTTATGTATTAGTTGCGGATGGAAAAGGACATACTTCAAACGCCTACCTTGGAGAATTGATGGCAGGAGCTGCGAAAGCCATTGGACTTGAAGGAGTCATCATTGATGGATTAGTTCGTGATAAAGAAACACTTAGCCAATTAAAATTCCCTATTTTTGCAAAAGGATTTATTCCAAACGGTCCTCTTAAAGATGGTCCTGGTGAGCTTCATAAACCTATTTCTTGTGGAGGGGTATCTGTAATTCCAGGAGATTTGATCATTGGTGATGATGATGGTGTTATTGTGGTTCCAAGAGACAAGATTGAAGTGGCTCTTTCTAAGGCAGAGAAAAAACTAGATTATGAGAAAACGCGCATAGAAACCATTACAGCTTATGAAACAACCCGCAAGCAAGGTAAACCAGAAGGAAGCATTGAACCTCCTTGGTTGAGAGAACAAATAAAAGCGTATGGACTATAAAAAGAAGGGAGAACTTTAGAATGAAATTAGGTTTTATTGGATTTGGAGAAGCAGCCTTTGAATTATCCGTTGGATTAAAACAAGAAGGTTTAGAAAAGATCCTCGCTCATGATGTCATGTTAGACCATCCTACTTTCGGTCCGCAAATAAAAGAACGGGCTATACAAGCGCAAGTGGAGCTTCGTTCCGATCCCGAGGGCGTATTAAATGAAGTTGATGTAGTCATGGTAGCAGTACCAGCTGATAAAGCTTACGAGGTTAGCGAAGTGTTAAAACTTCATCTGAAGAAAGATTGTATTTACGTTGATGTATCGGCTTCGACTCCTGTAGTAAAACAAAATATTAACAAAAACATACAAGAAAAAAAAGCATTTTTTGTCGACGCAGCAATGTTAGGACCCTTACCAGTTTATAAACATAAAGTTCCTATTTCAGCAAGTGGTAACGGAGTAGATCGGCTTATCGCCTTAATGACTCCATACGGCATGGATATAACTAAGGTGAGTGAGAATCCTGGCGACGCTTCTGCTATAAAACTAGTCCGTAGTATTTATATGAAGGGAGTAGCCGCGCTTTATTTAGAGTTGTTAGAGGCCGCCCATGAATTTAATATAGAAGAATTGGTTTTAGATTCGATAAGTGAAACTATGGATAGCAAGAGCTTTAAAGAAACCATGAATCGATTAGTAACGGGAACGTCTATTCATGCATTAAGAAGATCAATTGAACTAGATGGTTCTATCCAAATGTTAGAAGCTTCTAATCTTAATTCAGTCATGTCTAAGGCAGCAAAAAACAAATTAGAAAGATTAGCTACATTCAATTTGAAAGAGAAGTTTAAAGGACAAAAGCCGAATCATTGGTTAGAAGTCATTAAAGCATGCAAAGAAGAAAATACAATTGTAAGAAGTTAAATGAAATAAGCTATATCACTAGGGTACCACCATTGGTACCTGTTCCTTTGTGCTTCGAATCAATAACACCTTCCCTTTGATTTTACATTATCTACCTAAGAGAATATTGATTTTTAGTGCGACAATTTTTTATGATGGTAACTTTGTTTATCTTCCCAACGCTATTACACAAAACAGAGCAACCCTTCGAAGATGGAGATTTTATAACTGAACTTCAATTATCAAGACCAAAATTATAAAAGCCTTAATATTAAAGGAGAGCACATATTAACCATGAATAATATGTACTCTCCTTTTATCTTTTTACGAACTAAAGCACCTGTTAGTTAAAAAGAAAATGGCCTAGCAGGATGAGAAAAGATTAGCGATTTCCTGATAACTAAGTCATACAAGTAATTAGCTACATTGCCCAATCTCAAAGCTATTACTACTGAACTAATTGCAATTACAGCTAAACTCAACTCACAACTTTTATAGTTCTAATCTCCTCAACCTGAACTATTTATGAGCATATATTCTGCAACGAAAATAATTAATCCTCGTGCAACTATCATGCCCCGTTAGTTGCATAAAGAAAAAAGCCACCACATGGCAACTCTATATCTCAACTAATGGACCTGTTTATTCAAAAAATAATATCAAATCACAAAAATTCATAGTAACTATCTAATAATTCTTCGCTTCTGTTTTCTGCTTCTTTCTCATCCATTTCCTTATTTTCTAGCCATTGTTGATAATGGATTATTTCATGAGCCGTGCTGCGTAAAATTGCCCATAAAGCATCATTTTTTCCTTTCTGAAACTAATTCTTCATAATCTCCTGTTGCAATTCTTATGTAAGGTTCAACAGTTTTATCATAAGGTGCAAAAAAAGTAGCACTTGCCAGTTCTCTTGTATCTCTGGTTTTAAGTTGAGAATCCGTTACAACAACCCTTATAGGAAATTCCATATATGTACGTAACCAAACCGCAAAGCTTAAACAAAGTTCGTCTTACTGATTGATTTACATCCTTCTCACACCTGACTCTTAATCCTGAGCGTAGATATTGCACATCATTTGTGGTCATAGCTAATCACCTTTAGCTTCATTTTATTGCATAATTCGCTATCTTACCGAAATTTCCTTCTCCCCAACCTGCCCCTATAGTTGCATAAAGAAAAAGCTGCCTTAAAGACAGCTCCGATTTCCTGCCAACGCACGCGTTAGGGAGAACAACAACTATAAATACCTCGCAGATTCTAGGGATCAAAAAAACCAGCTAAAGAGAGTGTAAATTCCGATTAATGTAAAGAAAATGATTAATATTAATATCGTGATACACCCAATAGTAAATAACTTATCCTCCAATGTCTCATCAGGTTCTTCCGTTAATTTTTCTTTAACTTTATTTTGTATAGGAGAAATTGCTTGATCTTGCAGTCTTTTTATAATTTCACTATCTCCTTTAAATTTTAGAACTCTTGCTATTCTAATAGGATCGTTACCCATAGAATTTTCAAACTGAATACACGCATCTACCATTTCAGGTGTCTTATTCTTTTCTAGATACCAATATCGACCGGCCATCGAAGGGTATTTTAATCCAAAATAAATGTCCCCCAACTTTCTGCGAAGTTCTAACTCATTAGGATAGGTTGAAATTAACCCGTGTAGTCTATCCCTTGCTTTCCCTAAATCATTTTTTTCAATGTCCTCTTCTATCTTCTTAATCGTTTTAACAGGTACCTTTTCTATACAAACACCTCATTATCCTTTTTCTTTATAGTCTTTACTTCTAGATAGTTCAAAATAGTTCCTTCTTCAACTAACCTGCCCCGATAGTTCATTAAGGGTAGTTTTTCACTTTAATGCGAATGTATGATAATGCTAAGAATCGTATTTTCAAAAGGCCGCCAATTGGCAGCCTTTTGAAGTTTAAACTAACTCTAAGATTTCTTTGAAATTATTCACTACAAAATCAGCTTGTTTTAATTCATCTTCTTGAGCAAAGTCAAAGTTCACACCAACGGCAATAAGTTCATTATCCTTAGCAGCAGTTATATCTGAAGAACGATCTCCGACAACGTAACCTTTTCCAATTTGATTTTTACTTTTCACCATTTGCACTAAATCAGACTTATGCCCAGATTTAATCAGTTGGATACTATATGTATTTTGAATAAATCTATCCAAATTATAGGTTTCTACAATTGCTTGTAAATATTCTATCTGTCCATTGCTGGCAATAAATAAGGGATACTTTTTACATAACTCATTTAATGTTCTCTCCACATCAGCATATAATGCACCTTTTTGTGCTTGGATTAGTTCAATAAGCTTTTTATGAAAAATCTCATTGCTCTTTACTCGTATTTCTAGTGAGTGGTTTGGGCAAAGTGTTTCCCATACAACTGGTAGAGGGACACCCATAATTCCCCTATATTGCTCAATCGGTGTTATTGTATCCCATAAACTTTCTTTTCGTAGTACATCAAATGTTTCTTCTAGGGCAGGTTCTAAAATTAAATTTGTTTGAAATAAGGTTCCATCCATATCAAAAATAATTGCTTTACTCATTGAAAATTCCCCCTCCCTCTATCTCTCAGTAAAACATAATATAATTTTTAAAAAGCGCTGCCTTAAAGACAACTCCAATCTTCAGCTAACGCACCCGTTTGTTCAATAACTAATTAAATAATTTGAAAGAACTAAACCCCATAACTTAACCTCCACCAATACCAATCACCATGCCAAAAAGATTCCATTGTGAAATGTAAATACCGAACATAAATAATAACCCCAATAATCCTAATAGTCCCATTTTTTTATTCACTAAATTGTTTCCCATTTCCTCGCATATTCTTTCATCCACTACCTATCTCCAAATTATAATAGTTTCTTCTTCAACTACCCTGCCCCGTTAGTTCATTAAGAAAAAGCTGCCTTAAAGACAGCTCCGATTTTCAGGTAAAGCACCCATTAGTGGAATAGAACACGAAAAGGAGGTGAATAAAGGACATCCTCCTTCCAATTATAACGGAATCTCAAATTGTTCCTTTCGCTTCTGCTCCAAACTAGCGATAAAGGAACGCATCAGCTTCATGGAAAACTGAAAGATCGGGCTTTGAATAAAGGTATATGCAAACGTCATAATAAACACTGGACCTCCAAGGATGAACCCGATAATCAAGATGAGGCTCTCGACAACGATTCTTGCCCAACTGACCGATAACCCAGTTTTTTACGAAACGGAAAGCATGAAACCATCCCTGGGACCTGCCCCAATTCCCGCAGCCACATAAATTCCTCCGCCAATTCCGGTTATGATGATACCCGTCAACAATATGAGTATATTCAACCACCATTGCTCCGTTTCATGAGGAAGAATGTTGAGATGCAAAAAGAAATCCATGATCGGGCCGATTGACAAGGCATTTAGAAACGTACCAATATTAATATACTTCCTATCCACGACAAAGACGATCAACACAAGTACTAAACCACACATGACACTCCACGCCCCAATTGTGAAACCGAACCACTCGAACAGAGCGACGTTTAAAACCTCCCAAGGATGCAGCCCCAAGGATTGAACATTCACCGCAATCGCATTCCCTAATCCAAAGAAAGTTAATCCAAGAAAAAAATAAAATACCGTAATAGCCGCAATGCCATCTCTTCACCTCTACACCTTTTATATCCATCTACTATAGATGAAGCAGGTTAATTGAACAAGATGATCTATCCAAATCAAAAGTTGTTACCAAATGATTAACAGTACATAAAGACGTTCCTAAGGATGGTAGGTTATTGCAGAACTGCCGGAGAAGTTAATATAATATTCCATTCCCTAGATAGGAGGGTTACAAATTGGAAAAACAATTATTAACTATGGCTCAAATCACAAAACAATTAAACACGAAAAAGCTGCTTTAGAAACAGCTCCGATCGCACCCGTTAGTTTAAGTACGTTACTTCACAAGCTTGATTTTCTGCTCAAATATTACAGTGAAGCTCCTCCGTTAGTAACAAGAAAACAGCTGCCTATAGAGCAACTGTTTAGAAATTAGTTTTTATTTTAGTGGTAGGCCTGTATTTGTTTTTTTTAAAGTGTTCCACATTTTTATCGATACAATAAATATCATTGCTATTGATACAAAAGTTAAAATTAACCCAACAGTAGATTTTGTAAAACTAACACCAATATAACTATATAAAAGTCTCAAAGGTGCATTTGCAATTACTATAGTTAAAATATAAGTAGAATATTTAATTCCATTAGCAACCGATAAGAAACATAACACGTCTGCTGGAACTATCGGACAAATCATTCCCAAACCCAGAAGCTTATAATTATAAGTTTTTATAAGAATGCTTAAATCTTTATGCCTATTATCCATGAAGTTTTTTACTTTTTTCTCAGAAACTTTACTTGAAAAGAAATATATAAGGGTTGCACTCATTACTAATCCAATTGTAGATAACATTGCCCCTTCTATTGGACCAAAGTATACCCCACCAAGAATCATTAAAGGTGTCCCAGGTATAAGAAATAATAAGCGAATTATCCAAAATCCAAAAAATATAACCAGTGCATATTTTTGATTTTCAGAAAAAAAGTGTTTAATTGTATTTATATCAGTTGGTAATAAATCAAAGTATGCTAAAGCAAAAAAGGATAATAGCCAAATGGCAATAATAGCATATTTTTTTTCAGTTTTCCTCACTCCCCTGAATGTTAACTAGGGTAATTGTAAGAGAAAATAATAAAGAAACACTTCATAAAAATATTAAGATTTCTTAAGATGATACTGTAATGTTATAACATAAAGGTAATTCCACTTTAAAGACAATCGTGTGATCTTCTTTGTAGTCGGCAGATATTATCCCATCGTGTAATTCAACGATTCTTTTGGATATGGAAAGTCCCAGTCCAGTACCATCATTACCCATTCTCGCTTTATCCCCCATAAAAAACCGATCAAATACCTTGTTTATGTCATGACTCGGAGGATTTTCCACTTTATTTAAGATTTCAAAAAAGGCGAAGTTTTCTTCCTTGTGAAGGCTAATATATACTACTGAAGGTTTATCACTATATTTTATGGCGTTACTAATAAGATTGTCGAATACCCGAACCAACCTCTCTACGTCCATTAATACTGGAATATATGTATCTTCGATTGATTTATTAATGCTTAACTGTTCTCTCTCTAAAATGGGAATATATTCACCTATTACTTGCTCTATTAAATCTCGAATATCCACAACGGTTTTATTTAACTTAAATTCCTGATTGGATAGTCGAGTATATTCAAATAACTCATCAATTAATAATTTAAGTCTATGTGATTTTTGGTATGTTATTTCTAAGTATTCCTGTAACTGCTTTTGGTTTGTGTATTGTTTCCTTTTTAACAGATCTAAATAACCAATAATGGAGGTTAATGGTGTCCGTAAATCATGAGATACATTAGTGATGAGTTCGTTCTTTTCTTGCTCTAATTGTCTCTCTTTTTCAAATTTGTCATGTAACTCTTTAGACATGTAATTTATGTTATCCGCAAGCTGGGTCAATTCATTTTTACCTTTCAAATCAATTATTAGCCCCATTTCTCCATTTGCGAGTTTTTGAATACTTAGTGAGATCAATTTAAGATAACCTAATTTTTTTCTTATTAAAATTATAAAGGTTCCTATAAACGTTAAAATTGAAAATAAAAAAATGAAGATGGCTAATGAGTAATATACAGATATACTAAGATTATTAGGGGCCTTATTTTCCAAAAAGTAGCCAATAAAACGCGCAACAGGAATTAAAACGAGTATAGATACAAGTAGACTGAGTGTAATTGCACCAAGTAATTGAAAGGATAATTTATTTGGAAACTTAACAATCTTCATATTTTATAGCCTACCCCCCAAACTGTTTTGACATATATGGGTCGTTTAGGGTCCTGTTCAATTTTATCCCTTATTTTTGTAATATGGACCATCACATTATTATCCGATTTTAGAAATTCCTCTTTCCAGACCACTTCATATATCTTTTGTACGCTAAGTACAATCCCTTTGTTTCGTGCAAGCAACTCTAAAATGTCAAATTCCTTAGGAGTCAGCCTAACCTCTTGGTTTTGCACATAAACTTGTCTCGTATCCACATTTATTTTTAGTTCTGCTATTTCAATAACATTTTTACTAGCGCTTAAATCAGTATTATATTTATTCGTTCTTCTTAGTTGAGACTTTACTCTAGCAATTAATTCCAAAGGATTAAAGGGTTTTGATAAATAATCATCAGCTCCTGACATAAGACCTTGTATTTTATCCATATCTTCAGACTTTGCCGAAAGCATAATAATAGGCATGTTTCTTTCTTCTCTAATTTTCATACAAGCTTGTATTCCATCCATTTTAGGCAGCATAATGTCTAAAATGATCAAATCGACTTCATTTTTTTGCAGAAATTTCATGGCTTCAATAGCGTCTTCAAACTTTTCCGTTACCATACCTTCATTTTCTAAATAAATTCCAATAAGGTTCCTTATCTCTTTATCATCATCAATTATAAGTATGTTAGATTGCATCTAATGTCTCCTTGTTTTTTTCTCGTGGTTCACACCTAAGAATATAAGCTGGAGGGATATTTCTATATTCTCTTTTTAAAGTGATTTTTGAAAAGTACTTTTTCAATAATGGTATTTTAACCTTGGTGTATTGGAATGTTACAAACTCCCCACCTGTTTTTAATACGTTCAAAGTGCTTGATAATATCTTGTTTGATACATTCTGAGGTAAACTCGCAAACGGCAAACCAGAAATAATATAGTCTGCATAAGGAATTTTATATTCATTTAAATAGTGTTGAACATGTTCAGCTGAACCATGTATAACAATAAAGTTCTTTTCATTCCAGAATTTTTTTTTAAGTAAATAATAGAATTCCCTATTGTTTTCAATTAAAACAACAATTGTACTTTGGTTTCTTAGTGCAAGGATCTTTTCTGTAAACACTCCAGTACCTGGGCCATATTCCACAATGTATTTTGCATCCTTAAAGTTAATTTCTTTTATCATTTTATTGCTAAGGTATCTTGAACTAGGCAGGATTGCTCCGACAGTTTTAGGATTGACAATATATTGATATATAAAAGAAAAATCATTTTTCATGTACTTACTCCTCTAGGTTTGTGATTCATAATCAAATCATAAAAAACAAACCTGAAGAAAAACTCGACAAAAATCTTAAGAATTCTTAAGTTTTACAAGTATATCTTATTTCACTAACCTGCCCCAATAGTTCCATAAAGAAAAAGCTGCCTTAAAGACAGCTCCGATCTTCAGCCTGTTAGTTCTATAAGAAAAGCGAACCTTATTCAAGAATCGCGCTCGATTACTGAATAACGAATATAAAACCTTGGTACCAAATGGCCTTGTCATTTATTTATGATACGGTTCACCGAATCTATTCAAGCCATAATTTTCCCACTTTAAATCGACGCTGCTGAGGAAGCAGCTGCTTGATCAGCCCTCACACAATCAATAGCAACAACGAGTGCGATAATAATGGTTTCCATCTTTTCATCTATTATTTGAACCTTGTAGCTATCGCCCCAAGTGAACCACTCCTTGCCCACTTTGCCTACGATTTTACCATTCTGTAAAATTTGAAAATCCATACCCCACCAATTACCATGTACTTCAATGCCTGCCGCATCAATTGTATAACGTGCTTTAAAGAAGGAAAATTCCTTCTTTATTGTTAATACCTCTCGACCATTCACCTCAACCAAAAACTTTGGTAAAAAGCTGAACACCTTTTTCGTAATGAGAGCTACTTCATCCCTTGCTGTATTCATAATGGAGAAAGTCTTTGGAACTTGCATAAAACTTCCCTCCACGTAATATATATCCTTCTCCTGCTGATCCTTTACTGTAAATTTCCCGCTAAGACTGAATACCTTCTGCTTTATATAAAGCTGCCTCATACTTATGCCTCCCAACCTTAAGTCTTTTACATTACTTACGTTTGAAATGGGCATTGGTTCCAATCGTATGCATTAAATTCCAAATGGAGAATCAAAAAAATAACTGCTGGCTTGTTGGCCGTATATTTATTTGCATTAACATGGATTATAGTCTTTAAAATGCAATTTTCATTTCAAGGCTTGCCGGATTTTAGGGAAATCAACTTAATCCCTTTTGCTGGGTCAGCTAATGTTAATAATCAAATAGATTTTAATGAAATAATCTATAATGTACTTGCATTTATCCCATTTGGAATTTATATCAGTATGCTAAAACCAAATTGGTCTTTCTTGAATAAGATTGCAGTAATAGCAGGAGTTAGTTTGTTATTTGAAGTATTGCAATTCAGCTTTGCTATAGGAGCTAGCGATATAACTGACTTTATGGGAAATACATTAGGTGGAATTATTGGAGTTGGAGTTTATATTGTATTTTGTAAGCTGTTTAGTACAAAAGCAAATAAAATCCTTAATGTTTTAGCTTTGATCGGAACGATATGCATTGTTGCATTATTGCTGTTATTAATATATCTCAGGATTAGTGGTGTTATTATTTATAAAGTTTCCTAAGTAATTGGAAGAATTGCTGTTCATGAAAATTAACAGAGGGTATACCATCAATGACTTTGATACAGCAGGTTCTTTATTTATAAAACAAGAATGACAAATATCACAAGCCACCATTTTGAAGGTGGCTTTTTTTATATCCAGTAAACAAAGTAATGTAAATCCCATACAGTTAAAGGGTTTGGCACCTGTTCGTTTTTTATCATTCATGCATGATTTTATACATTTTTTCACATCAACGTTTTTGGCTTCTGAAAAAGCCTGGTTGCTGCATAAAAATGTGGAGTTTTATCTAACCTCTTATTCAATATAATTGCCCGATTGCGGAACAACTCTATTGTCACTCAACAATTACCTATCCACTTTTAATTCAGATGTACTTTTCCTTTCACTATAAAAATAATCCTTTTGATAACATCTAAAGGGGCAAAGCATCGTGACTTTATTCTAAATCCACAATTGACCCAACAACTATTAATAACCCTTAATTCATTTGATTTGCTCCGCCAACTCTAAAATAATTCCCTCTGGTCCACGACAGTAGCATAACTTATAACTTTCTTCATATTGTTGTATCTCACTAAAGATTTCCGTACCTTTCTTTTTCAATTTGGCAACAAGTGCTTCAATATCTTCAACAGCAAATGCAATATGCCGGATACCCAGGGTATTTGCAAAAGGTTGCTGAATATCTTTTTCATCTGACGGCGTATGAAATTTAATTAGCTCTATCCATGCCTGACCGTCTGGCTTCCCCAATCCTACACATGCTACTTTAACGTCATTAAGCCCACTCATCTTATCCATCAATTCTCCTTCCATCTCCCAGTCCCCTTGCACTTCAAGTCCAAAATCGAGAAAAAACTCTTTAGCAGCAGAGAGATCATTTACGATTACACCTACATGATCTATTCTGTGGATCTTCATATTTCATACCTCCTATGTTCCTGTTATTTTGCAATATCCTGTATTCTTAAATTTTAATTCTCTAAAAACAGAAAATATCCTTCTTTAACAAACTGGCCCAATAGTTGAAGAAAGGTCAAAGAGCACTCTTCAACTATCCTGCCCCGTTAGAGCCATAAGAAAAAGCTGCCTTAAAGACAGCACCGATCTTCAGTAACGCACCCTATGCTTTAAGTACAAGAATTTACGAACTTGCTTTCGATAAAAGAAAAGTTTGGTATCTTACTCCTCTGGTTCAACAATGAATAAAGGCTTCCGTGGAAACCTTTTAAACAGAGAGATTTAAAGTTATAAACTTTTCTTATGTTGACATCTTTTTTACACACATTTTTTAATTGTCCAATCAAATAGAATTGCTCTGATATAGAATATTAAAAAGCAGAGGAGTGATTATTTGAATTTATTGGACATAAAAGGATCATATGAATTGATCGCTGGTTTGGGCAGCTGGTGTGGTCCTGCCCTCCATACAAAGAGGCATGATTTAAGAAGGAATTCATTTCCCTTGGATTGGGTTCAGTCTGGTTTTCTCCCTGAAGTAAATAGATTATTAAAGAATAAATTCGAGGGATATATGGAGTTAGAAAATATGCATGAGAAAAATATACTCGCTCATTTTGTTGATGAAGGAAATGTTGTTCTTGAACCAGGGGGTACTCAACCATCAAAAGCCCATTTTATTCATGATAGCCAATATAAGATTGATTCCGTTCATGATTTTCCGAAGAAACCAAACCAAGATTGGATTGTTCAATATCCAGCATTTAAAAATAAGCTGAATCATCGCATCCAAAACTTCCTTACAAAAATCGAACAAAGTAAAAATACTTTATTCATCAGATATGAGTGGTCAACGGCGAACTATGAAGATATTATTGAATTACAATCTATTTTATCTCAACTTACAACGGGTAAGTTTAACCTATTGTTTATGCAGCCGGTAGATGGTTTAAAAGGAGTTACAGACATGAACTGGCCACATGATGGGATATGCTTTGTACGAGTTCCTCGTAATGATCCCAGTAATAATGCCATTTGGGATCAGGTTTTAGAAGGGATATCATTAACGAATTAAAAAAGATGACCCTTTTATGCTGCCTTCTCCTATATGAAGTATTTCATAAAAAGATAAATATATAGGCAGGGTTTCCTGGCTTTTTTTATTAAATACTTTCAAATTAATATACAAAAATGAGTAATTGCTTTTTTCTGAAAAGATCAGAATAGTGCCATAAATATTGGATGTAAATGTGAAGATACTGGGTTACTAACCTGCCGTTAACTCCATAAGATATTGTGAATTTAACCCCAAACTAAGCTGATAGAAGTTCTGTAATAGCTCATTTAAAAATAGACGCTTGCTTTGATGCGGCTTGGCAGACAGTCGGCGGAAAGGGAGCGGATTTCTGAAATCACCTGGAACGGTTTTTAAAATAAAAAACTGCGGGCAAACTCTCTTTTTTTCAAGTTTGTCTACAGTCCGAGTAATATATTTATATAAATGATAATTTGTCATAAACGTTTTCTCGATTTTTTTATGCTTATTAAAACAAAAAGAAGCGGCAAGTATAAAACAAGGAAGCCCACGCTGTATGGATTGATTATTTTATTTAATACATATAAGGAATCGACATCGAAAAAAAATATACTGACAAGCAATATGATTATGGACATTACCCATAAGGGATACATTTGCTGGACGTTGAATAAGCGCTTGACACCCCTGCTGGCAGCCCACAAAGGAATGACCATGTTGGGAATGATGACGATGGCCCACCAAGAAACAGTTATGTATTCGAAACGTTGAATAAAGGGGAATTCAATGACACTGGTCAATGAGAGTGTTGGCCATAGGGTAAGGACCAACTGTTTCTGTGAATAGAAGACTGTCGAAACAAAATAAAGTAATAGGATCAATAACGTAGTGGCCAAGGCTCCTCCATGAGCATATTTTTGTGATGTTTCAGGATTTTTGATGAATGGATAAAACATCAGGATCATTTCAAAACCAAGCATTGATAATGAAGTACTTCTAGTTCCTTTCATTATTTCCATTAAAGTATGATCGAAAATAGGAAGAAAACCATTGAAATCTGCGTATTTAAAACCATATAATGGTACAAATAATAGCCAGTATGAAACGATTACGGTTAAAAAGGCTATACCCGTAATGGTTCGGAAACCTCCCGTACATATATAATAAATCAGGATCAGGAAAACCAAAGCAAATGCCCAAGAAGGTATCTCTTCAAACATCCAAACATGAATTACATTTATATAGCCGATTATGACCGTCATTCCAAGGGCGAAAAAGTACAGAATGAATAAGAGACTAAAGATATTTCCGATCCATTTACCAAATGCATGATTATTAGCAGAAATGATATCACCGGGAACAATACTGAAAATCTTATATATAAGCCAAATTAATATATGAACAATCAGTCCGGCTAGGAGTATGGAGATCCAGCCATCGGTTCCCGTCGTCTTGGCTAAATCTCTTTGAAAATTTAACACACCTAACCCAGTTTGCATGGAATGCAGTAAAAAAAACACATAAAATGGCGATACCTTATACTTTTCATTCACACCAGCTTGGTTCATACAGGACCCTCATTTATATCACTTATATTTCCTATGTTAATAATCTGGCTTTTACAGGAGTAATTTATTCAAAGGATACAAACGTTAAGTACCGAATCACAATCTCGCGACTGCTCTAGAATTATTCGGATTTCAACAACAACTTAAAGGAAGGTTACATTCCTTTAACCTTCTCTTCTAAGATCTAAAAAATCTTAGGTATGCTTCTCAATTGAAGGTTAAAAGCTAATTCACATAAAAATACGGCGTAAAAAATTTACACCGTTAAGTCTTTTTTTAAGAATTCTTATTTAGATTTGAAGCTTAGGAAACCATCGTCAACAGGGATTGTTTGACCATTAATTGCACTGGCCCCTTCACTAAACAAGAACGTAACTACGCTAGCTACTTGCTTCGGTTGGATGAGCTTTTCCCGCATATGCTGTGCAGCTAGAGCATTTTTCACTTCTTCATTGTCACCAAGTATTGGCGTATCGATGAATCCTGGAGCAACTCCTACGACTCGGATACCATGTTCAGCTAACTCTAATGCCCCGGATTTAGACATCATGACCACAGCTGCCTTAGCTGCGTTATAATTAAAGCTGCCAACTGCTGCCATTGTTCCATAAATTGATGCTGTATTAACGATAGTTCCTTTTACATTTAATTCAACCATCTTTTTAGCTCCATAATACATCCCATAATATACACTGTGTTGGTCAACATCAATGACCCGATGATATGATTCTGGATCCATCTCCAAGAAAGGCTTTACCAGACCAATTCCAGCATTGTTAAAGATCCCGTTTAAAGTACTGTATCTTTCTACTGTCCAATCAATAAGAGCACTAACTTCATCACCTTTTGATACATCAACTTTATAGGAAGCTGCCATACCAGATGCGGCTTCTATCTCAGCAACCACTTCATTGGCAGAATTTTCATTATAATCTGCAATTACTACGGATGCACCTTTTGTTGATAGCTGCAATGCAGTCTCCTTTCCGATTCCGCTGCCCCCACCTGTTACTATAATTACTTTCCCGTTTAATTCGGTCATCATTTAGCCCCCTTCAACTTATGTACCATCTAATAACCTTCCATTTAAAGTTTTATCGTTTTATCTATTTTTAATACCGTAGACTTCTTATTGAGGTGTCCCGTTAGTTCAATGAAAAAAGCGATCCTATTAAAGAATCGCTCACGTTTGCTGAAGATTTATTGTCATTACATATTGAACTTTAGCCCCAATTAATTTAAAAGATTTATAACTATCTAGATTCCTGTGAAATTCTTCTAGCTTATAATATATTTTCATTAATAAAAATCTGCATTTTTCCTGGCTACAGGAAAGCACCATCACTGTAAGGATGTTTAAAAAAACGGCCCATAGCACAATAATATAGGCAACGTATGTCTGTCTTTATTCCACCAAAGGAGGGGTATCAATTTGAAGATCTCTTCAATATCATTCAAAGAACCTCCAGTTTATCATGAATTCCCTCCCCTCTATGAAGGTTTAGGGCTGCCTGAGTTATCTTCATTCATTCAGCAACGATTTGAATTCGCATATACTTTGGGGAAAGTCGAAAGGACGGGGCTTGGCAGCATTCGTTTTTATAAACGGCAGGGGAATTTCGAAGTTCTTATACCTGATAAGTTACCAGGAGTGGGACCAATAAAGCTTCGGAAATTAAAGGGGTTGTTACTGGAGGAAGTAAAAACGGCTTTCATCGAAAATATTGAATCCGAACGAGAAAAGCGGAAGGTCTACTACGGAGAATTTAGTCGCCCTCGGAAAGACACTGAATAGGTGTGCTTTTCCACAAACTGGCGTCTGTTTTGAGTAAGATCATTGTTGTCTTTTTGAATTTATTTTTAAAAGATTCCCACTAAAAAAAGGTTACCGTAGCAACCTCCCTTATTTTAATGATCCGTTTTATTTTCATTATCTAAATCATCATCAAGAAAAGACTTTTTATCTTCTTTAACCCCATATTTTTTTTCAAGAAATTGACCGATAATTGAATTGTTAATTCCTTTTCTTACTGCTGTTTCAATAACTATATAGAGAATGAATAACCCAACAGTATAATAAACAAAAAATATTATAGCCTCCACTAAAAGTCCCCCAAACAATAATCCGTTTTTTTACTATATTTTACCATATAATCCATATTACCTTTTTGAAATGCCCGATTGTTGAATAAAAAAAAGGAGCTGCTGATCAGCTCCTTGAAATGAAATAATAGCTCCCAGTCAACCTCCGGTATAAACACTTTCACATGTTCCAGGTTTTGGTTCATAATAACAATGATTTTTAAATTGACCAGCAAAAGGTTGATCGTACCATGTTGGAGGACACGGGGCATATGGATTAAAATACCAAAGGGCATATTTCCCTGGGTGTTCCCTCCAATAATCCAAATTCTGTTTTGCTAATCTTTTTTCAGCAGATCTTGCTCTTTGATAAAATACATTACCTTTTTGAACTGCTTCAAAAGAATAATTTCCTCCTTGTACTTGATAAATGACCTGTGGAATTGTTCTTAAATCTATAAAGTCTATACAATTCGCTTTAAGACGATTAACAATTACATTTCCAACATATAACATCCCTTGTTTTCCTTCACCTTCGGCTTCTGCTCTCATCATCCTTGCCATTAAGTCGACATCTGAGCTCCGGTAACTTACTCTTGCCATTTTTTCACCCCAAAAATATCGTATGAAAAAAAGACCGCATTAATGTCATTGTTCATAAATTAAGATTGCTTATTTTTTTTAAAGCTTATCGTTTTTAAGCAAGCTAAGAACTTAAAGACAGCTACTTTTTGATTAATCACAGATAAATTGTACCGGCAGAGTAAATCAATAATAGACACATAATTAACCGAAAGGACTTATCATGTTTAGCAAAAAAATCTTTAAAAAGCGAGCCGAATCCAGACCACAGAAGCAATGCCATCCATCCCAGAAAAATCGTTAAAGCTAAATATATAGCAACGAATTTAAGCGACTCATTAAACGGTAAAATAAACACACTCAACACGGTTAAATAGAACAAAATGCTTTTAACATTGATGATTTGAAGAATGAAGCCTGATATAAAAGAAGACTGCACATCTCTGGATTCCTTCTTTGAACCTTTGGGCAAACTAATCTGCCAAGCTAAGTAAAGAAGATATGCGGCACCGGCCATTTTAAAATATGGCTCCACGATAGGTATCCAATTGTAGAGGCTTGTTGTAAATACTCCGCTCATGATCCCTAATACTGCAAATCCTGCCATGATGCCGCTAGTGAACCTCCAAGACCCAAAGAAGCCAAACCTCCTTGCTTCATTCATCAATAAGATGTTACTTGGACCCGGCGTAATCGAAGTAATCATCACATATGAAAGAAACGCTACTATACTCATAATCTCACCTTCATTCATTATTTCCTAACGAACAGTCTTTATTGTAAGATGACTATAACTATAAATAAAATTGAAATTAAAAAATTCATTATCATTTTTTTCGATACATGATCCAACTTAAGGAGAAAGATATGGAAATTAGACACCTTAAAACGTTTCAGACTATTGTTGAAATAGGAAGTTATACAAGGGCAGCTTCTAAGTTGGGTTACACTCAATCCACGATAACTTCACATATTCAGGCGCTCGAGCATGAGATTGGCGGGGAAATTTTCACTTATACAAATAGAAATTTGCAGCTTACTACTCTAGGCAGAGACTTAATACCGTTAGCGGAAGATTTACTTTCCACTCACGAACAGATCAAGAACATGCGTTGCACCAATGAAGTTAAAGGTGTTTTAAAAGTGGCAGCACCAGAGTCTTTAACAATCTCCAGGTTAGGTCCAATCATAAGGGATTTTTCCTTGAAACATCCCAATGTCAAAATCATATTAACCAACGGTCCATGTGGCCAAAACCAAATCGATTTAATAAGTGGGCGGGTTGATGTCGCTTTAATGGTCTATCCGGAAATTAAACTGGAAAAATGCATTCATTATTCTTTAATTGAGGAGAGAATCGTTCTTGTGAGCAGTCCTGACGGTCCTGATCATTTTGATGCATATAAAAATATCGGCACAAATACCAACCATTTCTTCATCACAAATGAAGAAGGCTGCAGTTATCGGACCATGTTTGAAAAATATTTAATAAAGCATGAAATGGATATCTTTCAAACCATGGAGTTATGGAGTATTGAAGCAATCAAACAGATTGTCATGAGCGGACTTGGATTTTCGGTATTGCCTTATATTACAGTGAAAGATGAAGTGGAGAGCGGCAAGCTGAAAATACTTAATCATTCAGAAAATCTCGATCCCATTTATTCCTATATGCTGATAAAAAAGAAGAAATGGCTGTCTCCAGCAGTAGAGGCATTTGTTGAAGTTGTATTAAACAGGTTTAATGACACTGAGAAAATGAGTATCTAAAACGATGTCATATATGCTAGTCAGAGAAGTGCCGAAGGAATCAAAATGCCTCCCTCCCTAATAGTTACTCGCAACAAAGCAGAAGTTTTGACGTTCTGCTTTGTTGCGAGTTTTTTCATATACATAAAATTTTTCAATTGACTTTTTATATAAAATAAAATAAAATTCAAAGTACTTCAATTTAAACTACTCTAATTAGAGTACTCAAAATTGAGTAAAATACTGAAATTAAAAGGATGGATTCAACATATGAAATTTACTGCATTCTTAAAAACAAGAGGTGCAACAGCGGCAATCTTTATGGGGATTTTCTATGCAGTTGCCATGCTAGGCATCTTCTTGCCTGGGTATACAGCCATTCCAGGAAATGTCGATAAATTACCGATCGCCATCATCAATGATGATGCTGGTAAAAATGGAGCGATGATCGCCGAAAATTTACAAGAAAATTTACCCTTTAAAGAAATCGAGACGGATATAACCAATAAACAAGCCTTAAAGGATTTGGAGCACAATGATTTAGCATTAGTCGTTCACATCCCAAAAACCTTCTCTGAGAATATACAAAAAGGTGAAGCGTCATCAAGCATCGATTTTACAATCAATGAGGCAGGGGCAACGGTCGTTTCTTCTACCATGAATGCGATCGTAACTGAAATTAACAGTCAGTTAAGCACACAATTCTCGCAACAAACAGCTCAGGGCGTATTGATGAACTTTAATGTACCAGAAAAGCAAGCCGCTGAATTAGCCGAAAAGATTGAGAAATCCTATGTAGGAAATGTCGTTACAATCAACGAAATACCGGATGGCATGAATCATAATATGCTGCCTATGTTCTTAACAATGGCCGGTTATGTAGGGGCGATGATCGGGGCGATGCAATTAGTGGGTGCATTTAGAGCCAGCCGGGGAAAAGCAAGCAAAACACGGTTATTCACTTATGTGCAAATGGCTGCATTATTGATTGCAGTGGTTTCATCAATCATCGCTGTAGGTGTAGCATATTTAATTGACAAGCCGAGCGGTGACCTATTCTTCGGTATAGTAGGTCAACAAATACTAAACTATATGGTATGTTTTAATTTCACCGCGATTTTAATCTTCTTATTTGGTGAAGGCGGCATGATTTTAAACTTACCGATTTTATTAATGCAAACAATAGCTAATGGTGCCACTATCACACGTGATATGATGCATTTACCGTATGAATGGATGAGCCACATTTCACCGATGTATTACTCGGTGCAAGCATACTTTGCAAACCTATTTGGCAGCATCAGTCCAAGTCCATATATTTGGTCAATGGCTGCGGTAGGTGCCGTTGCAATGTTAATTAATATGGCTATTGTCGCGTTTTTACAAAAACCAATGCCAGTACAGGTTTCTGAAACAGAAGTTGAAAAGAAAGCGGCAGAAATCTCAGCTTAGTTTTTGCTACAATAAGGAGATAATACTTCTTAAAGGAGCGTAGTAAATGTCTATTCAAATTTTTATATTGAGCAAGCTGATGGAGGATAAAAACTATCCTTATAAATTAAAAAAACAGCTTTCAGAACCCATTCCGTTGGATCGCCTGGGCGGGTTAACTGAAAGTAAACTGTACTACCATTTTGAATCATTAGTAAAACAAGGTTTAGTCGAACCAGTTGAAGTCATAAAAGAAGAACATCGGCCTGATAAACAAGTATTTGCGATTACAGCTAAGGGTCGCGAAGAACTACCAAAGAAAATCTATAAATTATTTGAAAGTGCGGATGAAATTAAGGATATGATTGTAGGTTTAGCCAACATCAAGTATGTAGATCGGGACAAAGTAGTGGAAATACTAGAAAAAAAAGTAAAGTCCATCAAGGCTATTTGGGAGCAGCTAGGGAATTTCGAGTCAGAACCTAATGGCAACGAGAATATTCGTGAATTTTTGGGTAGCTATTTTTCGACCAGGACTGATCACACAATATATTGGTTTGAAGAGTTAATTAAAAGGATTAAGTCAAAGGAATTGTAAGTTTACTTTAAAGCAGGATTTTTGGCAGGTATTCCTAGCTTCAGATTAAAAATAAGATTTACGTGTAGATGGCGACCATGCTAATCACATAACCAAAAATAATAATAAAGCTATGTGAAACCTTATATTCACATAGCTTTTATTATATTTAAAAAACATACTCGGTATGAGCAAGGCAGACTGTAGACAAATTTGATATTAATTAGGATTGCCTACATTTTTTTGAGGGAGTGTTAGAATATGAACGTTGATTTCCACTCCAGGCACTCGCTTTCCGCGGGCGTTCCGGGAGCCTCCCCGGCGCCTATGCGCCTGCGGGGTCTCGAACACCCGATCCAATCAACTTTGTTTAGATGGAATCCCTTTTGTCGACAAACTCACTTACTCTATATGAGCAAATAATGTATTCCTATTAGATAGCTTTTAGAGCATGAACTGTTTGAACGTATCATCCACTTAGTCCATACCAAAAATTTTCCCATATATTCTGAATTCTAGGTTCCATATTCTCTTTTCCATAATAAGAAAATTCCATGAATATCCCATCAATCAAACAGAGATAGGACATGATTAAGTTCTCGATTGTCCCTTGGCGTATTTCTTTTTTGTCAATTCCTTCGACAAAGATATCATGTAAGATAGCGGAAAATGATTCTTCAGATCTAAGGAATTTATCATTTAATATGTGCTTCAAATGCTCCGGCGGGAAAATCATTGCCCTCTTTAAAAAAGTTGCTTTATCTTCATGGTTTTTATAATAGTTACAAGTATCAAGAAGGATATGCTTTAACTTTTCTTCAGAAGAGAGTGTATTTATTTCTTCGACAAATTGTTCGACCTGGTTTATATGCTCTTCTAGTATTTCTTCAAACAGACACAAGAAAAGGTCATCCTTATTTTTGAAATGGTTATAGATTGAGGGTTTTTGTATTCCTACCCTCTTGGCAATTTCCGATAAAGCGGTTCCCTCGTATCCATACTTGGTAAAAAGCGTTAAGGAAATGTTTTTAATTTCATTTTTTGTCATAATGATCCCCCAAACTATCTAACGTTAGTTAATATCATTATAAACTCATTTCCCTTTTTAAACTAAATATTTGATACCTCTGTTTCTCTAAATGATTAGAGAATTAGAATATGCTGGATAAATATGTTTCTTCACTTTTATACACAATTTCCCCATCGTTTATTGTAAGTTCCACTTTAGCTTTGAGCACTTCACTTTCTGGAATATCGAAAAGATTTCTGTCTAAAACCACAAGATCAGCAAGTTTTCCCTCTTCTATTGTACCTAGCTCATCCTCCCTGAAACTCCCATAGGCTGAGCCATATGTATATGCTTGCAATGCCTCTGCCAAAGTGAGCTTTTGTTCAGGATGCCATGTATTTTTTGGATCTCCACTGCTATCAACTCTTGTAATGGCAGTATATATTTGCCGCATTGGATTTAATGAGATGGAAACCGGAAAGTCTGTTCCTAATGCTAAAGATGCACCTGAATTTAAAAGCGACTTCGTCAGGAAAACATTTTTTTCCCTTTCAGGACCTATAATTGAAGAATATACCTCTCTTGATGAAGCAGCCATGTGATCAGGCTGCATCGAGGCAATGACCCCTAGTTTGGAAAAACGTTCAATATCATCCGAATCGATTACTTCAATATGTTCTATTGTATGCCTTGAGTCTCTTTTTCCATTCTTACGTACTGCTTCTTCAAAAGCGTCTAAAGCTAAACGAATTGCCGCATCTCCAATAGCGTGAAACCGGATTCTAAATCCAAGTTCATCTGCTTTAACAACTCGATCAATCAATACTTCTGGATTTAGAGCTGGATGACCACAGATATCCACTTGATCGGAGTAAGGTTTCAGGAAGTAAGCGGTATGACCCGTGACTGTTCCATCAACAAATTGCTTTAATCCTGAAAATTGAAGTTTCTTTGATTCATATTTATTTCTCAGCTTTTGGGCTTTATCCAAATTGCCATCTAATTCAGGAGTGATATGAAATCTAGTCGTTAATCCTCCTTGCTTATCTAATTTCTCGAAAAGGTCATAGTCTTGAAGGAAGTCATCTATTGGAGCAAACAAATCGTTTACAGAAGTAATCCCATATTGCGATAACAATCTTAAATACTTTTTTAGTATCGTTTCTTTTTTATCTTGTGTTAACCGTAATGCCTCTTTTAAAACGATTTGCTGGGCTTCTTCATATAAAATCCCAGTAAGTAAACCATTCTTATCTCTTTCATAGCGACCAAAATCCGGATCACGTATATCCTCAGTAACTCCTGCTAAATCCATGGCCTTACTGTTCACCCATGTATAATGACCCTCAGCATGAAAAAGAACAACAGGACGATCTGGAATAACAGCATCAAGTATTTTATAATGGGGCTCTTGTTTATCATGCCAATAACCTGCGTCCCATTGCATACCAATAATCCATTCTTCCTCAGGACAGTCTTTAGAAAATTCCCGTACTTTTGCAGCTACTTCATGAGCTGACCTGGCTTCAAATAAATTTACACTATTTAAACTTAGGGCACTAAACATGATGTGGAGATGAAAATCATGAAAACCAGGCATAATTAATTGATTTCCATAGTTAAATACTTTTGTCTCACTACCTATAAAAGGTTCAATCTCCGCTTTTGATCCTACACTCATAATTTTGTCACCTAAGATAGCAATTGCACCAGACGTCGGCTCTTGTGCAAGCCCTGTAAAAATAGCATCACTGGAAAGAACAATATCCGCGTTTTTAATAGCCATGGAGTTTACCTCTTTTCATTCAAAATAATAAACAGTAACTGATCATTGCACTAGTTTTACATCAAATTCTTCTTTTTGCTCTGCAAAATTCAGTTCAGGAGGACGTTCCTTAAACATTTTAGTTAAGTACAATAAATATATGAACCCTACTGCCATCCAAGTAATCCCTAATACTAAAGAATGGATATCTAACTTTGTCATAAACAATATAGTTATACCGGTGCCTATTAAGGGAAGAAGTAAATATAAAACGATACTTTTAGGCGATCTCTGCTTCTGCCTCACAAAATAATGGATAAGCACTGAAAGATTAACGAATGTAAAAGCAAACAGGGCTCCAAAGTTAATGAAAGAAGTAGCTGTTGCGATATCCAAAAATACAGCACTCATTGCAACACAAGCAATGATTAGGATATTGAAAATGGGCGTTTGGAATTTTGGAGAAACATATCCGAAAACCCTCTTAGGCAGAACATTATCTCTCCCCATTGCATATAAGATCCTAGCTCCGCTGCCTCCTGAAGCTATTGCAGAAGCAGTAGCAGATGTCACTACCACGGAAATAAACAAACTATTCAGAAAATTACCCCCGGTATAAATCATGATATCCACTATAGCTGTATCAGGGTTCTTAAAAGCATTGAAGTTCGGGAAAATGGATTGTGCAAAATAGGTAGATGCAACAAATAATACCCCCCCGATCAATGTCGTAGCATAAATAGCTTTAGGAAGTGTTTTTTTCGGATTTTTGGTTTCTTCAGCTAATGTTGTAACCGCATCAAACCCAAGAAAACTAAAACATAATAGAGGTACAATCGAGAGCAGATTATTAAAATTTACGTCAGGACTAAAAAACGGATCCTTCGAAAACAACTCTCCGGTACCTTTTCCTGCTAAAAGTCCATTTATACAAAGCAGGCTGAAGATAATGATAAAAAGAAATTGAAATAACACCAAAAAGGTATTCACATTTGCAGCAACCTTAATCCCAAAAATATTAATGGTAGTCACACCTATAATAAAAGAAATAATAACTGCAATGATAGGAATACCAGGGAAGTAAGCATTCACCATAATCCCAAAAAGTAAAGCACTGATCATAGGACTGAAAAGATAATCCAATAAAATTACCCATCCTACCAGAAAACCAAGATGTGAATTAATTCCTTTCTGCACAAAGGTATAAGCTGAACCTGTAGTCGGATACACCTGAACCATTTTTGCGTAACTATATGAAGTGAACAGCATGACAATTAAAGCAATTATATATGCTGTCGGAATCATTCCCTGGGTACGATCAATGGCGATACCATATGTGCTAAAGACTGTCACAGGCGCCATAAAGGAAAGTCCAAATACAATAACATATCTTGTATTTAGTGAACGCTTAAGCTCGGGTAATCCTTTCATCGCAAAGAGCTGCCCCCTTTATCTAATGTAATGACTGCTTTTTATTGATTGACTTCTTTCGTACCTAATGCTGCTAGGCTAGCAAACTCATGTACAAGTGTTGCTGCTAAAAGTGAAGTGATTTGACTTGGATCATATGATGGCAGCACTTCAACCACATCATATCCTATAAAGTTAAAGTCAGTTAGGGCACGAATCATTTTAAGTGTTTCAAAGCTGCTAAAACCGCCTGCTTCAGGTGTACCTGTACCTGGAGCAAAAGAAGGATCAACGAAATCTATATCAAATGTCAAGAAACAAGGTGTGTTACCAATGGTTTTTCTAATCTCTTTCAAAACATCTTCAAATCCACGATTGGAAAGTTCACCAGTTGTAATCAAATGATAACCTAAATCAAGACTTGCCTGTAAATCTCCAGAGTGGTTTAGCGTACCTCGGATTCCTACTTGAAATACTTTATCTGCCTGCAGCAAACCTTCTTCGTGTGCACGTATAAATGGAGATCCATGCCAATATTTTTCCTCATAATATGTATCCCAAGTATCTGTATGGGAATCAAAATGAATCATGGCTACCGGGCCATATACCTTTGCCGCAGCTCGTAAACTAGCTAAAGTGACAGAATGATCTCCCCCTAATCCAATAGGTATGACCCCTTTGGACATCAATTCAAACATGGATTCCTTCATTAGATCATAACTTCGATGAATATTATGGGGAATAACAGGGATATCCCCTATATCAATGGCATTCAATTGTTCAAAAGGATATACCTTATGAATAGGATGATAAGGAAACAGGGTCATGGATGCTTGGCGAATGGCTTGAGGAGCAAACCTGGCTCCCACCCTAAAAGAAGCTGCTGTATCAAAAGGCATACCCACAATTGCCAGCTTTGCATCATGCTTTTGAGAAGGTAAACGCATAAAGGTTCCTGTTGTACAAAACTCTGGCTTTACATCTGGTGTAAGTGGATATTTCATAAGTATCATCTCCTGGTTTTAAATAAAAATCTTTTCATATAAATTTACAGACACAAGGTGTAATCGCTTACAACCTATGATTCATTAGATTACTTTTTATTTCTAACACCTACTTTTAGAATTTTATTAACTAACGGTAGTTAGTATTAAACCAAATATAAACATAGTTGTAAAAAAAGTCAAACTATTTTTTATTGTCTATTAAATCCTCTTTTTGATCAAATTAGCCTTTTCTTTCAATCCTCCTCTATTAAATTAAATCCACCTATTCTTGTTATACTAGCTGCCCCTTTAGCTCCATAAGAAAAAGAGCTGCAAAAGCAACTCCCAGACTGTAGACAGATTCGAAGAAAGCAGTTTGCCTACAGTTATTTTCTTTGAATTTGTCTACAGTTGATTTCAGAAATCCGCTCCCTTTCCGCCGACTGTCTGCCAAGCCTCCTCGACGCAAGCGTCTGTGGGGTCTCGGCTAGCCAGTTATTCGGCAGGAGTGTCGCGAATTTCTTCCATCCATTAAGGATAACTGTAAAAAAACATGAAGGATAATCTAGTACAGTTGATTGGATCGGGTGTGCGAGACTCCTGCGGGAAAAGCGCGTCGAGGGGTTTTATAAACCCTCATAAAAACTGAGATAAAGTAAAGAATTGCGCACTTTTATGGAATAACACCTGAGCTTCTATATAACTATAAAAACCTTCTAGAAATTTACACAAGTTTCTTAACAAATAAGACCCCTTAGTTTGGTCCATCATTTTTCTGAACTTTGGAGATTATTAGTAATATCACCGGAAGCAGAAACCCGAATGTCATTGCATAAAACGGCCAGATTTCTGAAATGAATTTACTATAATGGACTATATTGGGTGTCATAATCAATGTAAAGGCAATCAAAAGGATACCAAACGGAAAAATCAGAGGACGATAATCTTGCAATTTAAACGTTTGTGCCAAGCCTAAAACGGTCACATAAAAAAACAAACTAAATCTAATAAAAATGGTGATGAACCATATTATGGCTAGTATTGCTTCCAGCCGCATCATGAAATCACCGATATTTATTTTCTTAGCCAACATATAGATTGGATAATTTTGTCTTGCTGTTGACTCTGGACCAAGTACAAGAAGTGCTAACATGGTTATAATGATCAAAACACTTCCAGCCAACACTTGACCGACAAAAAGGCTTTTTCTTATTCTGTCTTTTTGACTTACGAACGGGAGAATCATTAGAATCGCAACCGGTTCAATAAACGGAAAAACAATAAATGGTATAGATCCCCGTATAACCGGTTTCAATCCCCCCTCCCATATGGGTTGCAGGTTTTGAAATTTAATCTCAGGAAGTAGAAGAATTATCAATGTTGATACAAGTAATACAACAAATGGGAAAAATATTTCTGCGCTTCGGGCCAAAGGTTCCAAACCAAGACGTGCGGCCATGAGGACGACACTCATAAATAGAATCATGATCACTTGATTTGGAGTATCAGGCATAATATGACTTATCATAAAATCCCCAATTTCACTCAGATAAGTCGCTGTGGTTATAAAAAAGTAGCTTATAAATAAAATAGAAATTGCTATTCCCAGCCACTTACCCAGAATTTTTTGGCTGTATTCCACTAATGTTAAATCAGGATAGCATTTCCTTAAAGCGTCATATATAAAAACAACCAATAACGGTGCTATCACCACGCTTATAATACCCGAAATCCAACCATCTTGTTTAGCTTCAGAAGCGACAATGGAGGGAATGACTAATATAGAATCTCCAAGCGTATATAAAATCACTAATATCGTCAGTTGACGGCTTCCGATTTTACCCTTCTCGAGCATTTTCATAAGTTCCTTTCACGACAAAACGGTAAAGTTATATACAAAAGGCAGAAATTCTGATTCCATAACCATTATTGACAGAAGAAGAATATACAAACCCTGCTGAATACAAGTTATTTTTTTGCCACTTCAAGCCGCAGGCAGTTTGAAAAATTAGAAATAATGTGTTTTATAAATCCTGACTCCCCTTGTTAGGAGATAACTTAGAGCTTCGATTCACTTTTTATGGTTCCGGCATACTGCGCAATATAGCTGCCCCTATGGCCCCATAAAAAAAGAGCTGCATAATTAGCCCAGACTGTAGACAAACTCTTTGAAAATTAAGTTTTTCTCAGTTTTTTGTTCGCTCTCCCCGTTTAATTAAGACAATTCATATTAATTATCCTTGCATTTAACGTGCCAATTTTATTAGCCAGGAATATTTTCTGCGCAAACTATACAGCGAAGGCCACTAAAATTTTTAGCAATCTTTGTTATTAATACCAGAACGATATTATAACCTCACTTTTAACAACTAAAATTGTTCCTTATTTAACACAATGAGTGGACATGTGTGTTATTTTAACACCACTATTTTACTTTACTACAACATTTAACCTATCGTCCCTCACCAAAAAAACAAATTTTAATGTTCATTTTCCCTGTTTCGTTTTCCTTCAAAATATATGAATGCCGAAAGAACAATGATTGCAATTAATACAATGTCAGTTAACCAAAATAAGTCCATATCCGTGATATACCCAACCATATTAGCTATAGGAAGCGCGAATATGAAAATTAGTAATAAAACATCTTTTTTGCTTTGTTTCCGTTTTTCAAAAAACAACCCCAGTATTTTTTCAAAAAATACTCCCATTTAAAACACCCCTTAATTTTTCCACTCTAAATTAAAATAAAGTCCGCCGTCTAAACCGTCAATCTTTACGTGAGCTCAAGCAGGTTCGCGACGCTAAGCATTTTTTCCGCACCCTCATTTCTTTAACATTTCAAATTTCATGAGTATGAGCAGCCTTTAGATGTTCAAAATAAGATAAGGGCGGATCACTTAACATCAAGGTAATTAATAAAAAACAAAAAATATATTGAAATATCAATTTAATTTAGTTATAATACTGTACGGTCTTAGTATTACTGTTTATATAATTTTTAGAAAATTTAATAATTTTCTGAAATAGCAAATTTTGGTTTTTCGGAGGGTTTATTTTGTCTAATAAGGTACCATCTTCATTTATAGTAGTGATTGGGTTCATGTTATTTGCCCTTTTCTTTGGGGCAGGGAATTTAATTTTCCCGCCAATGCTTGGTCAATCAGCAGGTATGAATATCTGGTCAGCTAATGCAGGATTTTTGGTCACAGGAGTAGGATTACCGTTACTTGGTGTGCTGGCACTCGGTTTTTCTGGAAAAGATGACTTACAATCATTAGCGAGCCGTGTCCATCCAGTCTTTGGTATTGTATTCACAACCGTTCTTTACTTAGCCATTGGTCCATTATTCGCAATGCCTAGAACAGGAAACGTTTCTTTTGAGATCGGTGTAAAACCTTTTTTACCTGAAGATTCAGGTCCATTGCCTTTACTTATTTTCACCATCATCTTTTTTACAGTTTCGTGCCTTCTTTCTCTCAATCCTGCGAAAATTGTCGAAATTGTGGGGAAAGTTTTAACACCGATCAAGTTGACATTCATTGGAATCCTGGTGGTAGTCGCTTTCGTTAATCCAATTGGAGATTTTCAAGCACCTGCAGAGCACTATATGGTTCAACCATTTTTCAATGGGTTCAGAGAAGGTTATTTAACCATGGATACCCTTGCATCTTTTGTTTTTGGAATCATCATCATTAATGCCATCAAAGAAAAAGGGGCTAAAACAAAAAAACAAATAATGATCGTTTGTGGGAAAGCGACTGCCATTGCGGCTGTTATTCTTGCCACCATTTATACAGCTCTTTCTTATATGGGTGCTTCAAGCGTTGGGGAACTTGGACGCTTGGATAATGGAGGCATTGTCTTGGCGAAAGTCTCGGATTATTACTTTGGAGCATATGGTGGGCTATTATTAGGATTAATGATCACAGTGGCTTGCATAACGACAAGCGTAGGACTCATTACATCTTGCTCGACATACTTCCATAAGCTATTTCCAAATCTGCCTTACAAAACGATTGCCATAAGTTTATCCATATTCAGTGCAATTATTGCCAATATTGGACTTACCGAGTTAATTGCCATTTCCGTACCTGTTATGACAGCCATTTATCCATTGGCCATTGTTTTGATTTTCCTAACATTTCTTCATTCTTTATTTAAAGGAAGACCTGAAGTTTATCAAGGCAGCTTACTTTTAACATTCATCGTCAGTTTATTTGATGGATTAAATGGAGCAGGTGTACACATTTCATTCATCAATGATTTCTTCACTGCAATACTTCCTATGTATGAGGCAGGACTAGGATGGGTCATTCCTGCCATTGTTGGAGGATTCATTGGGTATGCCAGCAGCGTCTTAAAGTCGAAATTCAATCACCAAATAGATTAATGATATAAATTAGACCAGGAATATTGACTGTAGACAAATTCGAAGAAAAGCGAGTTTGCCTACAGTTTTTTTCTTTGACAAACGTTTCAGCGATCGTCTGCCAAGCAGTTATTCGGCAGATTTGTCGACAAACTGATATGGATAGCAGGCCATTAAAAAAACACATTCTTTAATTTCTTATTCATTCCGTAATTTCTTCAGCAACTGAAAAATCTGTCCTCGATGATGTGATTCATGTTCAACCAAATGGTAAACGACCCATTCAGGCGTGACGTCATATTGTTCAAGTACCCTCGGTTTACGCCAATCCGTTAGGTCCATTGTGCGAAAGTTTGAAAGAAATACTTCACGTACATTATTGAGGCGGTAGAAATGTTCTTCTAATGTTTGTCCTTCAATGTGGTTTAGGGAGCCATCTTCGGCACGACATCCTAATGGAAACAACGCGCGTATTTCCGAATCCCATTCCGAAACAAGGACCTCCTCGTATAACCAATCTGCCTCTATCAGTGCTATGTGATACAACATCGAGCCAATCGTTTGCCTTTCATCGATTTTCGTATCAAGTATATTTTGGCTGATTCCAGTCAATTTCGTTATCAACGTACGGCGAACATCTTCTAAACACCATAGCCACCGCCCAATTTCTTCTTCATATCCCGGTAATGCTGATACCAGTAATGCTCTTCTCTCCACTAAGATCAATCCTCCTCTTCATCAACATACATTCTATTTAAAATTGGTGTCACCTCCTTTTTAATAGAAAATACCCCTTTAGGGCAGGACAAAAAGAGCAATCTTTAAGATTGCTCTTTCGCTTGTTCATGTTTTTTCGTTTTATGTTATTCGATATCTTCGAAATTAACTACCCAAAAAAAGATTGGCTCTCATCTCGTCTGATATACGCCTGCTTTTTAGATAATCCTGTTCCCGTTCTTGTTCAACCATCATGCGCTGCTCCAGTTTTTGAGCATATAGTGCATAGCCGATTCCATGAGCCTGAAACATCGCTTTTTCCATTGCCGACGTGTACGTTAATTCGAGAAAATTAATGAAGAATCAATCCTTCCCATAGTGAATTTCGTACTCATCTTATCATTGAAATTGATAACTAACAAAGTTGCTACGGCTCCATATTCACTGATAATTCAGATTTTTTAACGATTCTTTCCATCTCCGTGTCCATAAACGCCAAATTCCTCCATCTTCCTCTAATTTCCTTTTTTCATTCACAAAAAGATAATCTTATTATTGAGCAGATTAAGGGATTGGAGTTGTTTTTTTAAGACAAATTAAAAATCCCATTAACAAACCTGTTGTTAATGGGACTAAATGTTTATTTATATGAACCGAAAATTTCCTTTGCCAATCTACGCCCAGTAGGAGTCGCAGCCAGGCCGCCCTCTGCCGTTTCACGAAGTGCAACTGGCATGGTCAAGCCTATTTTATACATGGCATCGATAACTTCGTCACATGGAATGCGGCTCGTAATGCCTGCAAGTGCCATATCAGCTGCCGTTATCGCGTTGGATGCACCCATTGCGTTACGTTTCACGCAAGGAACTTCAACCAATCCTGCCACTGGATCACAAACCAATCCAAGCATATTTTTCAATGTGATCGCCATCGCTTCTGCAGCTTGGCTTGGTGTACCGCCGGCCAGTTCTACTATCGCAGCTGCGGCCATTCCACTTGCCGAACCCACTTCTGCTTGGCAGCCACCAGCCGCTCCAGAAATGGAAGCGTTGTTTGCAACCACGAATCCGAAGGCAGCGGAAGTGAAAAGAAACTCAATCATCTCTGCCCGGGTCGGGTTTAATTTTTCTTTCACGGCAAATAATGTACCGGGCACAACGCCCGCAGAACCTGCAGTCGGAGTGGCACAAATCATTCCCATTGCTGCGTTCACTTCGTTCGTCGCAACAGCTTTACTGACGGCATCCAATAATAAATTACCTGCCAGTGCCTTGCCCGACTTGATATAATTTTGCAAAAGAACAGCGTCTCCGCCCGTTAGGCCTGTCACGGATTGCACACCTTTCAGACCTCTTTCCACCGCTTGTTCCATCACTGTCAAATTCCTGTCCATCTTTTCGATGATCTGTTCTCTCGACAGGCCTGAGAACTCCATTTCTTGTAAAATCATGATTTCCGCGATTTTTACCTGTTTACTTTCAGCAAGTTCTACTAACTCTGCTACATTTCGGAACATGTTTTTACCTCCATATCTATGCCAGCACTTATCATTCAACCATCCTTATGACTTGCGACACGTTTTCCAATCGTTCAATTTCCTTCATCACATCGCCCTTGATTTTCTGATCGACTTCAATCACCATGAGAGCCATTTGACCTTTTTCTTTCCGTGAAACTTCCATATGGCCAATGTTAATTTCATGATTCGCCAATACTGTCGAAACGGAAGATATGATTCCAAATACATCGTTATGCACGACTAAAATGGCTGGGTTTTCACCCGACAATTTAAGCTTGAACGTATTCAATTCCGTTATTTCTATCGTTCCGCCGCCAATTGAGATCCCAACTAGTTCCAATTCTTTATCTTCGTCGAACAGTCTGATCTTGACTGTATTAGGATGATCCATCACCGTATCCTCGATTGTAAAGGAAACGTCCATACCGGCTTCTTCCGCTATCGTTAAAGAGGCAGGAATTCGCTCATCATCCGTATCGAAATCCAAGATCCCGCCTACGACAGCAACATCCGTACCGTGTCCCCTATATGTTTTTGCAAAAGAACCATATAAAGAAATAATCGCTTTCTTCGGTTGCTTTCCGAATAATGTCCTTGCTACTCTGCCAATTCTGGCAGCTCCTGCTGTATGTGAGCTTGAAGGTCCAATCATGACGGGACCGATTATATCGAATGCAGATCTGTATTTCATCGTGAAATGCCCCATTTCTGGCAATATATTTTTTAACCGACTTTTAAGGATGAATGAAGATTAAAAAGCGGCATAATTACTATATTAAAATATTTTTGTCATTCCTGCAATGAAAACCCTTTCATTGCATATCCCATATTAACATATATTACATAACATACCTACCAAAATATTTATTATTTAATGCAAAATAAACGTTTGATTTTTCAGTATTTTAAGATAATTAACTATCAATGATTAACTTTATATAAAAGCATGAAAAAAGCAGCCTTGTGGCCACTTTCAGTTTGTATACAAAAAATCGTGAGCACTTGCATAGTCACGACTTTTTCCTTTTAAGTAAACCAGCTAATAGTAGCGACTCAATTCATCCATTAAAGGGCCCCTTTATTGAATAAGAAGGTCATTTCCTCGACCGTTCACGCACTTTATTCGACCTTCCACCCTCTCGATTCAACCGTTCACCCACTTTATTCGACCTTCCACCCTCTCGATTCGACCGTTCACCTACTTTATTCGACCTTTCACCCTCTCGATTCGACCTAAACCCACTTTATTCGACCTTTAACAATTTTTTTCATTATTTTGCGGTCCACGCATTAAATGCCAAGCGACGCACTCATTTAACAGGGTCTCCGCTAGCCAGTTAAACCAAGTCTCCGCTTAACATCATGGTTGCACTTTCGTCCCCCTTGTGTCAGCAAACTAAAAAAGCAGCCATCAGGCTGCTTTCCCTTCTATCTCCGATTTTAACTTGCCTTTTTCTCATCGATGGATTTAGCGGCACCCCAAATTTCGGATGCCCATTCAGGATGATCGATGAATGGATTGCGGTTATTTTGCCAGTCCTGAATTACATCATTGCGATGGCTCTCGAAATCGTCTACTGGATCGAGTTCATTCCATTTCAATAGTGTCGATAGCTTTCCATGAAGCGGCTTCGGATACGTATTGACTGTATCGGATAATTCAAGATCCAACTCGCCGTCTCCTTCATATCGGACGGCCATGTAAAATAACATCCTTGCTATATCGCCTTTAACATGATCTGGCGGCTCCCATGAATCTGAATCAAACTTACATTCACATCCACTATATGTTTGACCGCCCTCGTCGAAATCAAGGTGGCCCCTTTTCCCATTCACTGTCACATCAGCGGGACGGAGGTGATGAAGGTCTGTTCCGGGACCTTTGCTTGTCCCAAAATCACCGTGGGACTTTGCCCAAACATGTTCACGGTTCCATTGTCCGGCATTGCCCCCATTCGCGTTCTCAGAGATGGATTTTCCAGAGTAAAGCAAGATGACATTCTGTTTGTTCACAGGGTCTTCATCCGTTTCCTTAAGGGCATTCCACACTTGATCATAAGATAACATCGTGTGACCCTTAATAATCGAGTGCAAAACCGATTTCAATTCCGTTCCCGTTTTTCCTGCAGCCGTTTCGTAATAAACTTCAAGCGGCTTATCATTCGATATGGTCAACGTGAAACGTGCAACAACTTCCGATTGCTGGTCCTCGGCCTTGACTGCGACAAGGTATGTTCCAGCTTCATTTGCAGGAAGGATTAATGTTTGACCGGTGACCGTACCGATAGTCGATGAATAGGTAAGTTCATCTCCATCTGGATCTGAGAAGTGCTCACTCAAATCGATGGTGACCTTGGAGCCTGCTTTCACTTCAAGATTTTCCAGGTTTTTCGTCACGACGGGCGCATGATTTTCTTTAGGGTCAAAAGGGGAAGCAATCGCTTCCCCCTTCGAATCGACAAACTTGATATTCGATGTGTCTACGCCATCTGTTACCGACCATTTCTGAACATTTTCAGCGCCCCTGATTTCTTTTACATTAGCGTTATCAATGATGACTTCCTTCACCGCCATGCCTCCAAAATCAATGATTGCGCCTTCCTTATCCGGTTTTATCGTCACAGCAGCATTCTTCAGCCCAAGGCCTTTGAGTACAGCATATGAACCTTTTAACCAGATACCTTCTTCAATGTTCGATGTTTCGTCAAGATCGATCAAAACACTAGGTGAAGCGATCGTAAGTCTTTTTGTTTTAACGTTTGTTAAATTATACGTTTTTTCTGGTGCAGGAGTTTCGACTCCACCAGATTCAGATAAAGAGGTTGAAATCAATACAGGGTCATGATCGCTAGCCCTTCCATGAACTTCCATGAAGGATGAGTTAATATGGACAATATCAACTTTCGTTGCCGCGGCCATATTATTCGAAACAAGGATATGGTCCAGTACTTGTGAATTGCCTTGATATGTGTAAGAATAACGTTTTTCAAATGGAACTTTTTCGATCATATTGGTTAGGTCTTTGCCCTTTAATGTTTTAAGCGGAGCCGAAAATTCAAAATCATTAAAGTCTCCAAGCAGGACAATATTCGCTTTGGCATCCTGTGACTTGATATCACTGACAAACCGATTGACGATGGAGGCAATTTGAAGCCTTTGCGTTTCACTTGAAAGGACAGGAGGCTGGTTTTTGCCGAATAACGGCTGGTCACCACCCTTGGAATTAAAATGATTGGCTACCACCACTACGCTTTCACCTTTAAATTCGAATTGAGCAGCCAAAGGCTTCCTGCTTGAAGTGAAGGCGGGATCGGCAGGTTCGATTCGTCCAGGGTTCAAGGTAAGTTTTCCATCTTTGAAGGCCACGGACTGTATTGCCGTTCCTTTCGTTCCTTCAGTTAGTTTGACACGGTCGACATTATATAAAAAGCCTACCCGGATATTTCCGCCGGGTGCCCCGCCATCAAGTTTATCTTCTGGAGCGATATCGATGTATTGATATTGAGGTCCGCCCAGCTCTTTTATTTTGTCAGTTAACTTCTTGGCACTTTGAGCAGAATCCGTTGTCCCGCTATCTGTTGCCCCATCATTATCTTGCATTTCCGTTACGCCGATGATATCGGGTTGTTTTAGATTGGTAATGATGGATGTTGCGATCGTTTCAACTTTCGAATTAGCGGTTTGAGTCGAGAAATTCTCGATATTATAGGAAGCGATCGATAGCTTATCAGCATCCTTCTCTAAGGATGTCACTTCCCGAGCCGTACCGCCATCCTTTAATGCCGGCAGCTGAGCTTTATCCGTCAGTACCCTATAGTTGCTATATCCATAGCTGATGACACCCTTAACCGAGCCTTCAAAGTAATCACCGGTTTTAGCTGTAAATGACTCATCATTTATATCCAAGGTAATTCTTTCAGGATTGAAATCCGTTTCCGTTATTTTGACGCCTCCAACTGCAGTCGTCGTTTCCATATTCCCCGGAATCACGACCAATTCACCATAGTCTTGAGGAGCTACCATTTTCGGGTTATATACTTCTACGAGCATGCCTTCCAAACTCTCGTAGAAATCAATGCCGTCTTCACTTGGGTTAAAGTCTGTCAATCTATCATCATCGATGTTCTCAGACGGTGGAATGACATCTTTTCCAATGATGATCGGTTCTGGCATAGCTGCAGTGCCAAGCTTTTCAATCATCGTATTGGTCAATTCAGTTGTTGGCAGATCCGTCGTTTTCATTTCAGCGTATCCTTCGATATACCATTCGGCAACTTTACCTGCCACTTTGACATGATCTCCCGCTTTCAGGCCATGTGCTTTGTTGTACACAAGTATTCCCTCGGATGTCTTCAGGTCCTTATCCGGGTTGGGATCTTGCATGTAAAAGTTATTCGCATCTTTTACATACGTGACGACACCTTCCACACCTGAGACGAGTTGAGTTTCATATGATGAAAAATGATTCATCCCTTGAATGTCACGAATCTTCACTTCATTGGTTTTGGTAACGGTATAGGCAAATGTGAAAACTTCCGATGTCTTGTCATTGACAGCGATTGCCTTGATGACCGTATCTTTCGTTAAAATGATGGGTTCTGTGTACACAGCACTTGAAGACGTCGGTGCGGATCCATCCAGCGTATAATGGATTTTCGCTGCTTCCCAACCAGATTCAAGTGATACTTTTGTATTTTCACTAACCGTACCAGGGAAAATATCCGTGTAAACGGCTGGTTTGTTCACCAGTTCATAATCTTCAATACCACGCGGCTTCAACTGATACGTGTCATTGAACCTCGATCCGATTCCGGTTACGGAAATGACATCCCCTGCTTTAAAGCTCTTCACGAAATCTTCATAACTTGAACCGGTCCGGTTATCATGGCGAACGACAACAGATTTCCCTTCAGTATCTTCCGCCTTGAATTCGAATGTTCCGTATGTTCCCGATGCTGCCAATTCTGTAATGGTTGCTTTCTCAATGGTAACCAGCTCACCTTGTGTTTCCTCATTTACGCCAGAAGCATCAATTTTTTGGATATCAGGAAGTTCATTCCCGGAGGAAACCACTTTAAGGGAGGTTGGTTGAATTTGTAATTCATTATTATAAGCGGATACTTGTCCGATTAAAGTAACCTTATCCCCTAGCTTTACATCCGCAGGCCACGAAGAACCATAAACATATAGCCCAGCCGTTTCATCCTGGATATAAAAACCCTTTCCTCCCCAATAACCAAGACCCGTGGTGACCACCCCATCGACCTGCACGACATCTTCAGTATTCGTGCGTGCTTCGGCAATGGAGTCCAGTACCTTTACATCAGGCTGTTCTGGAGTCGTTCCTCCATCAGTGAAAATTTTGTAATCCGTCGCGGATTTCAGGCCGGATACTGAAAAGTACTTTTCAAGCTTCCCCGTAATCGTCACCTGCGCATTGAGTAATTCCGGATGTTCGACCAAATTCAAAGCAGTTCGGATATTTCCGGCTGGAAGCTGAACAGGCATGATTTTCTTAACATCCGTTTCATCCTGTCTATCCGCAATACCTATATTCGTACCTTCAGTAAAAGGCGATGTTTGTTGATAGCTTGTACCGCTTTTAGCTGTACCGACAATGTATCCCTTCACCGTCGCCGTACCGCTGTTATTATTAATCGCTTCCGTTACCGATATTGTCCCTTCCGCTTTTGCAGCGGCTGCATATGGCAAAACCGTTGACAGCACGATCAGTATGGCAAAGAAAAGCTTGCTTATCCCGTTCTTCTTCAAGATCTCAACCCCTTCAACTTTTTTTCGTAGGCTCAGCAGTCATTTGAATACCGCTTAAAGAATGGTTTCGCCATTCACCGTGACACCGCTCATGCTCACGGTCTTACCGTTAAGTCCCGATAAATCCAAATTACCCTCGACTGTAACTTGCGAAAAAGTAAAGTCATCCGGAGGAGTTCCTGTTAATGTAAGATTCCCTTTAACCACTGCATTTTCCAATGAAGCAACATCAGTAATATCAACAACTACATTACCTTCATGTGTTTTTGGCGCATCAGCCGTTCCGCCAAAGTCTTTGGCCAATACCACAGTCGGGTCTGTATTGCTTCCGGCAACATCCTTGATGCGTCCTTCGATGCTTGGATCGACAGTTTTCAGCCCGCTTACATAATCCCGTAAATTCTCCCAATCAGCGAGTCCGATATCCGTCACTCTTCCTTCTTCATAAGCCTTCTTGAAAACGGTGAATCCATCTCCGCCCTTGGCTGTAAAAGCATTGGTCGCCACGACATATTCCTTCGCTGCATCCAATACGGAATATGTTCCATCTTGTCCAAGTACTTCAGCCTTTGTGACACGATTGCCTGCTTCCTTCGAACTGTCGTAGCTGAATTTCATTCCGGAAACATGCAGGAAGCCGCCATTTTCCTTAGGAGCGAGGCTTACACTATGCTCTAATGCTTCATTGATTTCTGCACCCGTAAGCTTCATCGTCGCTAACGTATTCCCAAACGGTAAAACGGTTAGGATTTCCCCTAAGGTGATCTCACCTTGATCGATGCCAGCGCGGATGCCCCCGCCATTTTGGAATGCTATGACCGTATCCTTATTGAATTCCTTCGCTTTAGAAAGCATTCCATCCGTAATTAAATTACCCAGTTCCGTTTCATTTTTGCGAACACTCGGCTTTGTTTCATCTCCTGCATCACGCGGTGTTTCCAACGCCTTCACAGCAGATGCACCAGTCTGCGTATCCTTCAGCTCCTTAATCTTCGAGGAGTATGTTTCGAGCACTTTTGCCGCTTCAGCATCATCCTGTTTTTCAGAAAGCTTAATCAGCTTACCGGCTTGTCCGACAATCTTGCCTTCCTTATCGAAGTTCACATCGATCGTTCCTAAATAGTCGCTATATTGATACCCTTGAACGATGACAGTCGGCTCTTTCGTTTTCCCTTTATCATCTTTGTCAACAACAACGGGGGCGTCTAACTGCGTATGGCTATGTCCGCCCACAATCACGTCGATGCCCTTGACCTTGGCAGCCAATGTTAAATCATTGTCATAAGCCGCATTGTCATCATAACCAATATGGGATACGGCAACTATCTTATTGACACCCATGCCTTTGAACGCCTTGACCGCTTTTTCGGCTTCTTCAAGATAGTTTTCAAATTCTATACTTCCTGGACTTGAAATGTCTTTCGTCTCTTCAGTTGTAAGCCCGAAGAACCCTACCTTTTGGCCATCCACTTGTTTTACGATTCCATTGTATATCTTCCCTTGCTCCGGCTTACTTGAAATTAAATCCGAGAATAGTCCCTTGAATTTATCATCTTTGGAGAAGTCCACATTCGAACTGACAAATGGGAACTGTGCCCCTTTAATGAAGTCAGCCAAAGCTTGATGCCCTTCGGCGCTTGATCCCAAATCAAACTCATGATTCCCGAATGTCATGACATCATATTTCATTAAATTCATGAAGCGAAGATCCGCTTGCCCTTTGAATTCATTAAAATAGAGGGTTCCCGAGAATACGTCACCAGCATCCACCAAAAGAGCTTGCGGCTTACTCTTACGCACTTCCTTAACAGCCGTCACCCTTTTGGCCACATTGTCCAAGTGGGCATGCGTGTCATTCGTATGCATCAAGGAAAGCGTGATCGCCTTCGCTGGATTTTTCAAGGCTTCTTCAGCGGCAGCGACTTTATTATCCGCCAATGCTATTTTCGTCAGGAATTCCTTTCGGTCCGACTCCTTGATTCCATTTAAATTAATGGCTGCTTTCGCCTTTTTAGCCGCGTTTATCTGTTCTTTCGTTTTAAGTTCCCCATTGGCAAGTGCTACATAGGCATTGACCCGTTTGGCCACTTCCTTTTTCTTTTCTGCATATACCGCATCATCATACTTACCTTTCACTTCTTTCACATAGGCGTGTATGGCTTTTCCGAGCTTGGATGTTTTGCTGACTTTTTTCAACTGTGACGAAACGGTTTGCATCCGCTTGTCCGCGGTCTTTAAATCACCCTTCTTCACCCAGTATGCAGCTTTTTCATAGTAGTACGGAACTTTCAGGTCACCGTTCAAAGCTGTTTTGGTCGATACAGTGAATTTATCGTATAGGAGCTTTTCGATTTTCGCACCGTAAACCGTATCTTTAATATCTTTATCTGCCTTTTTCACGGCCTTATCCAGTGCTTCGTATTTATTCCTGATATCTATTGATTTCTTGGCAAGTATTGAATTCGTAAGGGCGCTAATTGATTTACCATGTGAAGCTTTTGCTTTCTCCGCCGCTTTATATCCTTTTACATAACCTTCTGAACGAGTGATGTACTTATCATAAGCTTCGATTTCTTTGTATTTGGCATCTTTTTCTTTTTTGCTTAGCATTGATTTTTTAATGGTAGAGTTGATGTCTTTTTTTGCTTGTTTTGCAGACTTGATTTGTTTTTCAACAGTGGATACTGAAGCGAGTTTAGAAGTGTAGAAATAGGTGTCGAATGGTTTTTTGATTGCTGCCTTGGCCGTTTTGATTTTACTATTCAGGCTAGTGGCAGCATCCGAAGGTGCAGGTGCTACCGCTACGATCGTTGTCGCAGCCATTATGCTAGCTGATGCAATTTTTACGATTTTCTTTTTCCCCATTATAGTTAATCCCCCCATAAGTTCTATACTGACATAACATCCAGCAAACTTATCCATAGAATTGACGCGCTTTTCCAAAAATTTAATTCCGGCAAATTGACTTACCCATACACAAATCCACCCTACTTTTTTCCTCTAAAGATCCGTGTATCTCCTATATTACAACAAAATAATCCAATTTTAAAACAAATTTACAATACAACATCGAATATTAACAGAATATTATCATTATAATCACTCCAAAATACCTAGTGGCTAATTGATGATATATCAAGAAAATTATTTAATGGTAAAATAGAATCAGTTCTATCTAATTCTAAACTTAGTCTTTATACCTAATTGCTGAAAAGCAAAAAAGGGAGAGATTTAAATCTCTCCCAAACTGCAGATAATGACGCCTAAGACTAGTTAGCATCCAGTTTTTTCTTAAAAAAAGTCCAGTTAATTTCAGAAATGCTCTCCCTTATAATCACTATCCCCGCCCACCAATATGGGAAGATTCAAAAAAAAGAGCATCAATTACGATGCCCTTTTTCCATCTTAATGCTTCAAGAAAGTGCCTTGCCGATACTCAAGGTATGCCTGATCGATTTCCTCTTCAGTATTCATGACAAACGGTCCGCGGGCAACAACAGGCTCCATTAAAGGTTCTCCTGCATATAGAACAAGTCTTAAAGGTTCAGTTGCCGTTATATCAACTTCACTTTCCCCTGATTCTTTACAAGCACCCAGCCATAATACCTGTCCCTTTGAGGCTCTCACTTCGTTGTTACCGAAGATTCCGCTTCCTTCTATTAGATAGATGATTCCGTTGTAGCTTCCTGGTAAATTCTGCGTGACCGATGCTCCAGGCTCCAGGACCATCTCCACCATCGTCACGGGAACATGGTTTTTCGTTGTCGAGATAACACCCTTGGATGATCCGGAAAAGACACGGATCAGTGCTCCTTCTTCTTTTCTGACCGGCATATCTTTTGCCATTAAGTTTTGATATCTTGGTGTCGTCATCTTTTCACTCCGGGGAAGGTTGACCCAAAGTTGAAGGGAATGGGCAGTCACACCTTCGGAAGGCACCTCATTATGCACGACGCCGCTTCCCGCTGTCATCCATTGGACATCACCAGGTCCAAGTATCCCTCCATCCCCGGTATGACTGTCATAGTGCTCGATCGTTCCGTCAATGACGAATGTAACGGTTTCGATTCCCCTGTGCGGGTGGATATCGAATGATCCCTTTTGAAATTTATCCTCCATCATTAAAAGGAACGGATCACTCTTTTCCCAGTTTCCTGGTTCTATGACTGGTCCGGCCGTATGAATCGGACTATACCTTTGAAGCTTCACATCTTTCACTTCGACAATATCTCGTTTAAAATGATTTTCACTTTTCATTACTCCATTCCTCCCTTAAGTTACTAGTAAACTGATAAAAATGCTATCATTATGGCTGCCTGATCCAGTCTTAGGATTCCTCCTTGCTGGTATTAGGCACTTCAATCTGTAAACTATGTCTATGAATCTTTATCATCATCTCATGCATGCGCTTCTTTTCTTCATCATCCAATATATCGAATAATGAAGCTTGGAAATCGGATTGAATAGGCATGACCGTTTCCATTAACTTTTTCCCTTTTTCCGTTAATGAAATATATTTAACCTTCCATTGTTGATTACGGACGATCAAGTTCTCTTTTTCCAGCCTTGTCAGCATATGTGATACGCCTCCACGGCTTATCGTTAGGTGCTCCGCTAATTCGATTTGTGAAACAGGCTGATGGATAAGTACTTGTGCCAACATATCGAATTGGGCAGCGGTGACGCCGAAATGCTGTAAGTGTTCATTCGAAAGCTGATTGCTTCTTTGATAAAAACGAACCATTCGCAGCCAAATCAGCAAACTCAATTTGTTCTCATCCGAAAATCCCCGTCTATCCATGTAAAGCCTGCCTCCCATCTTTGATGCACCATCAGTTTACTAGTAATTTGATGACAAGTCAAATCGTTGGACCTTTGACTTTTTGAAGCAGTATCCCCAACAGGCAGACCATACCAACAGTCAATCCATAGGGGATATCACTTTGCTAAGATATATTAACAGAACTACATTACTCCCTTTTTTAAGTTGGATAATATAAGATCATGCTTAATCGAGTTAATGTATCCCCTGAATTATGGTAGGCATGCGGTCTGTCAGCCTTGAACCTGATAGAATCACCATTCCTTATTGTAAATTCTTCGTTATTTACACGCACAGTCACTTCCCCTTCAAAAACAGTTATGTACTCTTCCGTTCCTTCCCTATGCGAATCGGAACTTAGGAATCCACCTTTTTCTATCTCGACTGAATATACTTCAAAGCGCTTCTCATCCTCGAAGGGAAAGTGGGGATAAACTCGATATTTGCCGTTATCTTCAGATAATGATTGAATTTCACTTTTTAAAACAATTTTTGTATCCGGCTGCGGACTATTTATCAATGAAGAAAATGAAATCTTTAATCCATTGGCTATTTTCCAAATTGTCGTAATCGTAGGGCTCGATCCTCCCCTTTCTATTTGTCCGATCATCGTTTTGCTTACTCCAGTTAATTCGGCAACCTTTTCAAGACTTAATTTCTTGCTTTCCCTGATGGCTTTTAAATTGTTAGCAATAATAAAATTTATTTCTTCCATAAAAATGCTCCTTATTTACAATATAACGTCGGCATTGTACAATAAAAAGGAAATCGTTATAATGTCAATTTTGGTCATTATAGCATACAAAGGGGAATCAACCATGCCATTACTATCTTTTTTGCTGTTTGTTTTTGTTACCAGTTTCACTCCGGGTCCAAATAACATCATGGCCATGTTATTTGCGAACAAGTACGGGTTAAAAAAGACGATTAAATTTTGTTTCGGAGTAGGTGCCGGTTTTTTTGTAATCATGCTATTGTGCAGTTATTTTAATGTTTTGCTTGAAAATTCCATACCAAAGATTGAATTTATCATGACGATCCTTGGGGCAATTTACATGCTGTATCTGGCCATAAAAATCATTTCCAGTTCAAATAAAGCGAAGGACGATAATGATGACAGGAACAACAGTTTTATAGCAGGGATGCTTTTACAATTCATAAATCCAAAAGGAATCTTATATGGCATCACGGCAATATCGACCTTCATCCTACCTTATCACTCTTCAAATTTCAGCTTACTATTCTTTTCATTATTTCTGGCTTTTGTTGGTTTTATGAGTACGTTCTGCTGGAGTATGTTCGGTTCTGTTTTTCAAACGTTTTTATCAAAGTATAGAAGTCAGTTTAATGTAATCATGGCTTTGTTATTAGTGTATAGTGCCATTTCGATTCTTGCACACTAAAAAAAGGTAAAGGGCACAAACCTTCATTAAGAAGGATTGCCGAGTTGTAAATTTCGAACGTTCATTTCCACACCAGGCACTCGCTTTCCGCGGGCGGTCCGCCCTCGGCGCCTTTGTGCCTGTGGGAACCCCCTTGGACGCACCTTTCCCGCGGAGTCTCGAAAACCGGCTCCAATCAACTTTTTTAAAAATTTAGATGGAACCACTCAAATCTTCCCCCTGCATTAAATGGTTAAGTTCCCTTCGAATATTGTGACGGCATGTCCGGAAAGTTTAACTGTGTCTTCCGTTACTTCAACCTTCAATAGACCTCCTCTTTCCGATGCCTGATAGGCTATAAAAATACTTTTTTCCAGCTTTCTTTTCCAATATGGTCCCAGACAGCAATGGGCCGAGCCCGTTACTTGATCTTCGTCAAGGCCTTGGGCAGGGGAGAAGAAACGTGAAACGAAATCATATTCACTGCTATCCGATTGACTCGTTACAATGACGCCCCGAACCGGCAATTGGGCAATGGAATCTATATCCGGCTTTAAATTCCTTACGATTTCCTCTGATTGAACTTCGACTAGAAGATCCCATTTGTTTTGCCCAACATACTCAGGCTCAACACCTAAAGCCTTTATCAGTAAATCAGGGGCAGCGGTCTCCTTCTCCCTTAATGACGGAAATTCCAACTGAACCATTCCTTCAACGAATTTTGCAGTGAAGAGCCCGCTTTTCGTCTGATAGGCAATCGGCTGATTCCTTGGCACGTATCCTTTATCCCATAAAAAGAAAGAGCTTGCCAGCGTCCCATGTCCACAAATCGGGATTTCAATGAAAGGTGTGAACCATCGCAGCTTCCATTCACCATTATGAGGTTGAATAAAAGCAGTAACAGGCATATTAATCTCTTTAGCTATTCGCTGCATCCACTCGCTGTTACTTTCCCCGGTAAGAAGGCAGACTGCAGCAGGGTTTCCTTTAAAAGGTTGATCTGTAAACGTATTAATGATGGTTAATTCCATTAAATGTTCCTCCGGTAAGTAATATTCTAGTCTCCTAATTCCACAATGAGGAGCCCTTTTCCTTTTTTGAATGACCATTCCTTTGTTTTTTAAAGAGTTCTCATTAAAATGAAAAGGACCACCATATGGCGTCCTCGATTAAGTCCCTTTATCGACTCAGATTCCAAACGATTTTTAACGTTGTTATAAAAATCCAATTCTTGAAATGCATTTCGAAATCACTAAAATAGACAGCTTTATAATAAAGCTGCCCTTCATATATATATTTTGATACACCTTGCTGTAACAAAACACCCTACAGTTTCCGTACAATAAATGTATCCCCAAGCAGTTCCCAATTCTGTGGAAAAGGATAACCAAGTACCCAATAACTGAGACCCCTTGACCTGTAAATTTTCACCAAGTCGAATTTGGCTTTAGCACTGCGTGCGTCCTCAAACCAAACTTCATGTGTGCGCCCCTGATTATCTTTGTACCTATAATAAGGTGATTGGGCTGTCTCGTCATATTTTATTTCTGCATTATATTGGACGGCGCGTCTGATGGCTTCCTGCATGTCGAAAGTCTCTGCTTCCTGTCCCTCTTCATGAGGAATAAGCCAGTCCCGTGCATAAATTTGAAATCCTATGAAGATTTTATTTGTTGGTATCACCGTTACGGCATAGTCAAGGACACGCTTTATTTCATTAATGGGAGAGATTGCCTGCGGCGGCCCCTTTCGGTAACCCCATTCATATGTCATCAGCACCACGAAGTCGAGCAGCCGTCCGTGAACTGGATAATCATGTGCCTCAACTAATGGTCCCTTTTGATTGGCGCTAGTTTTTGGGGCAAGGGAGGATGACACAAAGTAGCCTTCAGGATGCAATCGATCCACTGCTCTTTGGAGAAAGCGATTATAGAAATCACGGTCCTCTGGCGCTACACTTTCAAAATCGATATTCAATCCACGGTACCCTTTATTTTTCATCGTTTTTATGACGTTGGTTAATAATTTTTCCACTAAACTTAAATCGGAAAGTATCGTATGGGCAAGCTGTGTTCCCGCTTCCGTTGCGGAAAAATTCGTTATGCACATCATGGGTATGACGCCAGTTGACTGTGCCGCCCGTATCGTCGGGGTGTCATCTATGACTTCTAAGCTGCCATCTTTCCTCATTCTATAACCAAATGGACTTACGTAGGTCAAATCGTAGGCTACATCACGTACCTGCTCCGCACCTACTTGCCCGTAAACGTTTGTAAAACCATTTACATCAATGATAGGTTTTGGTTTCTGGGGAATCCTTATTATCCTCCCGATATGAATATTGGACGGATCTGTAATCCGATTCGTTTGCATAATGGCTTGAACTGTCGTTCCATAACGTCTCGCTATATCATAAAGGGTATCTCGTTCCCTTACGGTATGATAAATAACCGGGATGGTTAGTCTCTGCCCTGGATAGATAGCGGAAGGATTCGTGATGCGATTCGATTGCATGATTTCCTGTACCGTAATTCCAAACTGATTTGCGATATTATTTAGAGTATCACCTTGCTGAACCCTGTACTGAAGATAAGGTTCAGGAATCAAAAGAGCTAGGCCAATCACCAGCTTATCTGGATTTTCAAGGCCATTGATCCGAACAATCCGGTTGATACTGACACCATATTGCTGGGAAATTCCCCACAAAGAATCCCCCCTATTCACCACATGGATTTTCACATGCACAGCCCCGCTTTCCTTCAAAATATTCCCTTCATTTTATTCCCTAGATAGCCCTAATATGTTTTTTTGCGTTCAACACTCATTAAATGAATGTGTTCATAAGCCTGTGAAGGATATAGGGGAAAAAATAATAATGGCAGCTATCAATTCCAGGGAATGTATTGAGGGCTTGTCCATGTATTTTAAAAGAGACTACAGGCATGATAATACGATTTTTAGAGGGATTTTGAAGCCGAAGTATTCCAGAAGAGAACTATTATTCAGAAGGAAAGGATTCATTTAAGATTCAAAGCTTATGAGCATGAAAGAATTTCAGCATTGGCCTATTCCATGGATTGTAGTGTTAGTTTAGCAGCAACTATGCTGCTGATTGCTGGTATTAGAAATCGAGACGCCTCTACACAAATGGTGGATTCAGAGGTAATTAGTTTACCTGATCCGGGAAGGCTTAAAAGTTTAAAGATGATACAGAAATACATTTCAAAACTGAATGACGAGCACATTTCACTTTTTTCTCTAATTTCTTATGTAGCGCTGAAGTAGTGGATACTACAAAAACGCTTCGTGAAAAAGTGAATCTTTGGATAGATGATAATATAAAAAATATTGATTAGAATTATATGGAGAATAATAAGTCAAAACGGGTGAGGAGGAATGAGCATGAAAATGTTTAAAATGAGTGCTGTGGCATTGGTCGCTGCGTTGTTGTTCCCTTCTTCTACATTTGCAAGTGGCTGGGATTACTTAGGAGAACAATCTCTTTATTCTAATGGTGCTGAAAGTGATGTGTTTGCCTCTACTGGTGGTGATTATAAGATTTGTCGGGATTCTTACGTGGGTCCAGCTGGTAAGTTAAAAGTTGAATTATGGGAGTATGATCCTGACAGTTATAATGATTATGTAGGGGTAAGATATTTAGATCGAGGCCAATGTGGTATTTTCCGGGGTATTGGTAACTTTGTTGATGGAGGAAATGAAGCAGAATTTTTTGCGAAATCAAGGACTAACAGTGATATGCATTTAATCTTTTATGATTAATTCACTAACTGAATGAAAAAAAGACCTGAGATTGATTCGTAAATGCTAAAGGATATTCTTCTAAAATATATATATAGGTTTTTTTAGGCTGAAGTATTTCCACTTCAGCCTTTTCTTATGCAGGAAAATAATTATTTGATTTATCTAAATGGAAAGTGTCATAACTTAAAGGTATTGCGCTTTTCCAGCCTCATTTTTGACTCCTAAGAAACAAAAACAAGGGGTGTGTACCTCTCCATTAAATAATTAATCAAACGTCTTATAAAGAACGTGAAAGGTCTTAAATAACCTGTTTTAAAGTGTCGTCCCCTCAATCCAAAACCGAGTTGGTATGGTATAATTATAGAAGGGTTATTGTGCTTTTAGGAGGTGAAAGAATGACGATCAGCAGCATCATATTGGTGGTGGCGGCAGTGTTTATCGGCGCCTTGATGCGGACGATGTTCGGGTTCGGTGAAGCGATTGTCAGCATGCCTTTGCTTGCCTTACTTCACATTCCGCTTAATACTTCGGTTTCCTTGATTGGATTGGCCGGTCTTACCGTTGCCTCGCTAACCGTCGTTAGCGGATGGCGGCATATTGAACGCTCGGTATTAATCAGGCTGGCGGCTTCAACGGTGATCGGCATACCAGCCGGCCTGGCTTTGCTCCATTACGCACCTTCTATGATCATCACTTCTGCACTGGGTGTTTTTTTGGTTGCATATGGGGGTTATTCTCTTCTAAAGCAAAGACTTTTTCAGGCTGTGGAAAAACCATTACTTAACTCGAAGGGCTGGGTATGGCCGTTCGGTTTTGCGTCGGGAGCCCTTGGCAGCGCCTATAACTTTAATGGGGTGCCGGTCGTCGTCTATGGAACTTTACGAAGATGGAATCCAGATCGATTCCGCGGAACATTGCAAGCCCATTTCCTAATTTCCGGAATCCTGGTCGTGACGGGTCATGCGCTAGGCGGACTTTGGACAGCCGATTCACTTATTCTTTACGCTTATTCCATTCCAGCTATATTACTTGCGACTGGTCTCGGAATCTTCATGAATAAGCGGATTCCTGCGAAAAAATTCGAAAGCTATTTATTCTTTATCATCATTGCGCTAGGTGTACTATTATTAATTTCCCATGACTGATGACCAAAAGCCTGATTTCTCATTGAAACAATGAGGAATCAGGCTTTTTTCAGGAATAATAGAATCATAGTTGAATCGTCAACCTCGGATATCCCGTTTGTTATATCCGGTAAAGCCAATAGCCAGTAATACTATGGCTATGATGGTAAGCATGGATACTTTCATGAAGTCGATATCTTCAACAGGAAGTTTCGGAATATGGCCAAATGGCGTTAGTTTACTCATCCATTCAGGGAATTGAAGCATTCCCCCTAAATAAACGACCAAGATTGAGTATGTCAAGTAAAGCCAAGTCAAGCCAGATAATTTTGGTACAAAGCCAATGAACAGCACGGCAATGCCAATCATGATCCACATCGCAGGCAGGTAGACCATTGCTGCACTAAATATAGTGCCGAAAGCAACCCCTTCATCCATCACTGAATTCCCGACTGCCCAAAGACCGATGTCAGCAATCGCAAGCATGAGAAAACCGCTAATAACGGAGATGATAAGATAGCTGCCCATAAGCCTTGTGCGTGATACAGCGCGGCTCAGTAAATGTTCAGTATAGTTCCTTTTTTCTTCCCCTTTAAGCTTTAACATCGCCATTAGAGGCGGGATGGTGCATATCATTGAGATGACTGACATCAACATTGTCAAGAATTGTTCCGTCAGCGAATAGCCTTCAACTGGCGTCAATAGTTCGGCCATCATTTCATTTTTTGCAAAAAAGGATTCTAAATCACCTAAAACGGAACCGTAAGATGTGCCTAAAATGAACATCCCGGCTGCCCAGGCAATCAATCCTGTGCGCTGAAGCCTTAGCGCGAGACCAAGCGGACTTTTTAAAAAGGATGAAGCATATTTTCTGCCAAGCTTAGCCGGTATGAATCCAGCTTCCAAATCACGGATGGCATTCAAATATAGAGATAGTACAACCAAAATGATTGCCGCACCGATCGTAAGGATGATTGGCCACCAATAATTATTCACATATACCTCTGAACCTAAAACCCAACCCAAAGGTGAAAACCAGGAAAGTGTTTCATTGCTGACATCCCCTATCGCCCGAATAAGATAGGAAAGAAGCAAAACAGTGATGGAGTAACCAATCGTACCTCGCGCACTCTCCGTAAGCTGGGCAAATAATGCCGTTATCGCCGAGAAGAAAATACCGGTTGCCCCTAACGCAGCTCCATACATAAGGGAACCTTCCAAATCCATGCTTTCAATTCCCAGAGCATACAATCCGAAACCCGTTATTAACGCGATCAATGCATTCGTACCAAACGATACGGAAATGGTTGCATATAAATTAGCCAACCGGCCAGCCGGCAAAGAACGGATCATCTCGATACGGCCGTCCTCTTCATCTGCGCGTGTATGGCGCGTAACAAGTAAAATACTCATTATCCCAACTGCAATAGCGGTTAAAACTAACATTTGATGCGCCATCATCGCTCCGTTTGTATAGTCATCCAGGCCGTAACCTTTCCCCACCATCGCTGTCATTGCAGGATTCCTCATTGTTTCTGCAATGGTTTGCCTTTCTAGTCCAGTCGGGTACAGATCGGTGAATGCCATTGCAACCATAAATGTAAGGACAGATAGGGAAATTATCCAAACAGGAATCCGAATCCGATCTTGCCGTACGATTAATCGGGAGAGTCTTCCTGTATTATGATAGGACTGGTTTGCCATTATAACGCACCTCCCGCCCTAGAATCAGAAGTCTTCCTTTCACCTTCATAATGGCTCATGAATAAATCTTCCAATGTAGGCGGCGCGCTTTCCAATTTCACAATTCCAAATTGGCATATATACCTCATAACATTATCCAATTCATCTGTATCCACTTGGAATGAAAGTGCTTCGTCTTTCTTCACGATATCCCGAACACCTTTTACACTCAATAAAGCAGGAATAGGCTGCTTCGTTTCGACAAGCAAGCTTGTTCTCGTCAAATGACGCAGCTCATCCAATGTTCCCGTTTCAATGATTTGCCCTTGACGAATGATACCCACTTTATCGCATAACCTTTCCACTTCAGAAAGAATGTGACTGGAAAGTAAAATGCTTTTCCCTTCATTTTTCGCTTCCATCACACATTCCTGGAAAACCCTTTCCATCAATGGATCTAGACCTGATGTTGGTTCATCCAAGATATAAAGGTCGGCATCAGATGAGAAAGCAGCAATCAAAGCAACCTTTTGCCGATTCCCCTTTGAATATGTTCCACATTTCTTGGAAGGATCCAAATCGAATTTTTTTATTAGTTCTTCCCGTCTGCTTTTATTGTTCGCCCCGCGTAATTCAACAAATAGATCAATAACTTCTCCGCCTGTTAAGTTGGGCCATAGGTTCACATCTCCCGGAACATACGCAATTCGCTTGTGAATTTCAACCGCATCTTTCCATGCATCCTTGCCAAAAATCTTCGCTTCTCCATCCGTCGCTTTTAAAATCCCGAGCAGCACACGGATCGTTGTCGATTTTCCAGCACCATTAGGACCGATGAATCCAAATACCTCACCTTCATTCACTTCAATGTTCACACCATTTAAAGCTGTAAACCTTCCAAACTTTTTCGTTAAATTCGTTGTTTTCAATACTGACATCCCTCATCCACCTCTTCCTCTGAAAAGAAATTATGAAATATTTTTATTAATTTAGTTCATAATATGTAAAATAATAATTCCTGACAATAGTTTATGAACTTATTTTATTGTTCTATTACATATTTTTAATTAAACTAAGGTTGAGGTGAAATAAATGGACGGATTTCAACGCCGCAGGGAACAAAAGAAATTGAATATACTAGAGGCTGCCTTAGCTTTGTTCATGGAGTATGGTGTCCAAAAGATTTCGATTGGGGAAATAGCCAAAAAAGCAAATGTATCTCAAGTTACGATATATAATTACTTCGAAAGCAAACATAATCTAATTCATGAGGTTTTTGTTTATTATACAGATAAGGCATTGGATGAATTTGAACAAATACTGGCCAGCAACATGGCCTTTCCTGAAAAAATAAAGCAGCTCATGTTCACTAAGAATGAAACAGCCAAACAAATTCATGAAGATTTTTATCAATATTTAATGAAGGAATATACTTCCGGAATCAATTATATGGAAAAAATATATACAGAAAAGGCCCTGCCCCGCTTTATCGATCTGTTTAACCAGGGGAAGGAACAAGGATATGTTGATCCGAACTTATCTAATGAAGCGATTTTATTTTATATAAAAGCAATGAATGAATATATCCAACGGGAAGAGGTTTATCAAAGCATCCTGCCTTTGACTGAGGATATTATGAAGATTTTGTTTTATGGGATCGTTGGGGAAAAAGAGAAATGATTTAAGAAAAAACGGTGTGAATCGATATCTCCCATTCACACCGAATAAATCTTATTTAAGCTCATTCAATTCCTTTGCCAAAATGGATTTCCTTAAACCTCTTTGACGAATGAATTCTCTCATTTCCTCTGGACTTTGATAGGAAAGCCTGAAGTGATAATAATTAATATGTCGATGATGGCGAAAACATAAAGAAATGAAAACCAAAATACTCCTGATTCAAATGCATTTAATTGATAAAAAAAGGCTGCTATTCCTAGGGCAATAAGGAAAAGGTTTAATCTTTTAAAGAATAGAAAAATCCGTAATTGCGTATAAGGTAAATGGGCGTAATGGTTTTCTTTAGCGCGTTTCCATTTAAGAAACCAATATAAACTTCCTTGAAGTAAAATAAATTCCAGTAGGACGAACGCATACACAGATGAAAATGAAGTTAAGTAGGAATCAGTCCAATCATGCTGCACCAGAAACGAAACCCACAGTACAGCAAAAATCACAGTTGCCATCAATTCTCCTGTATATAAATGAAATAATTTTCTTTTCACCCTTTTTTGCATAAGATTCCCCATTTCCAATACATTGATTGATAAGAATGCAAATGTCCTCAATCTATTAATCTTTTCTTCTTGAATTTTAACCCCATATATTTAATATACGAAAAACAAAGTTTTCCGTTTCATTAATTCCGCTATAAGTTCTGTTCTGCTTAATGAAATTTCCGGTACTTGGGCAGGAATATATGTATCACTAATAATAGATCAAGTAAAACTAAAATAAATAATAAGAGCGATTGCTAATTAATGCAGTCGCTCTTTGTTTGAATATTATTTGATATTATAATCTGTTATCGTTAATCGATCATATCTCCGGAATCTTTTAATATCCTGAAAGAATTTCCTGCCCTCATTAAGTCAATGTTAATAATTTGGCTGAAGTGTAATTATATTTCTCGATTGATAAATCAAAAACGGCTCCCGCTTTTAAAAAGACCGTACTTTCAACTATTAATGTCGGATCACCTGGCTGCAAGTCCAAAAGCTTGGCATCATCGTCATTTAGTTTTTCACATGAAATGATTTTATCTGCAAAACCAATATTCAACTTCAGATCCTCGACTATATATTCATAAATGGAACCATTTGCGATTTCTTTATTTATGATTGGAATGATATCTTTATTGAAAAAGGACTCTTCTATTACAATGGGTTCACCATTTAAATATCTAACCCGTTTGAGGTTATAGATTTTGGTTTTCACATTGCATTTCATTTGCTTGGCCAATTTTTCATCGGCTTCAATTAATTCCAACTTCAACACTTTACTTTTCATTTCATCATTTGGAAACACTTTGGTCAAGCCACCCATATCCCTCATCGAAATGCAGCCCGGTCTGGAAAATTCCCTTAGGAATATGCCGCTTCCTTGCACTTGATAGATATAACCCTGCTCAACCAATATGTTGATTGCTTTTCTTATGGTATTCCTGCTGACATCGAACTTCTTCATCAACTCTTCTTCAGTAGGTAACTTTGTATTTAATGTATATTTTCCTTCTAATATTTCTTTCTCCATTTGTTCTACGACCATTCTATACTTTACACCCATATTTCCATATACCTTCCTCTATACATAATGATTTCGAACAATAATTAATGATAGGTTTTCTTTACAATAGTTTATTTTATAACGATTGTAAAGAAACCTCTGTTTCTTTCAGAATGTAGACAAAAATTCGATGAAAAGCCAGTTTACCTGGAGTTTTTTCTAAAATAAGATTCGAGTTGATTTCAGAAATCCGCTCCCTTTCCGCCGACTGCCCGCCAAGCCTCCTCGACGCAAGCGCCTGCGGGGTCCCGACTAGCCAGTTATTCGGCAGGAGTGTCGCAAATTTCTTCAATCCAATAAGAATTACAGAAAAAAACTTAAAGGATAAACTAGTTTTAAACATAATTCGGGATGAGACCAGTCTACAATTTTTTCAAGAAAAGATTGCAGTTGATTTCAGAAATCCGCTCCCTTTCCGCCGACTGCCTGCCAAGCCTCCTCGACGCAAGCGTCTGCGGGGTCTCGGCTAGCCAGTTATTCGGCAGGAGTGTCGCAAATTTCTTCAATCCAATAAGAATTACAGAAAAAAACTTAAAGGATAAACTAGTTTTAAACATAATTCGGGATGAGACCAGTCTACAATTTTTTCAAGAAAAGATTCGAGTTGTTTTCAGAAATCCGCTCCCTTTCCGCCGGCTGCTGCCCTCAAAAAAAGAGACATCCAATCGATTAACGATAGGATGTCTCCAAATCTATTGAATGCCATATTGCCGTTGCCCAAACATTGTTTATAGATCTTTCATCCGTTCTAATGTGTAAACAAAATATTCCCAGTTGTTTATGGTCGAAGGGATGCTTAAGTGTTCTTCAGGTGTATGTACGGAAAACATATCCGGTCCGATTGAAACAGTATCCAGCCCTGGTATCTTATCTATGAATACCCCACACTCGATCCCTGCATGCACAGCGATGATTTCAATATCCTCATGATATTTTTCTTTGTATGTCTCTTCAAATAATTTCTTGAGTTTCGAATCAGGATTATAGGGCCATTCCGGATAATCCGCATCAATCAATAGCTTGCACCCAAGCATGTCGGCAATCACCTTTGCCTGCGTGACCATATTATATTTGATGCTTTTGACCGAACTCCTGATTTCACTTTCGAATATCATTTCCGCTTCATTTGTTGTAACTACCCCTAGATTAGTCGAACTTTCCACTAATCCTTCTATTCCCATACTCATACCTTGAACGCCATGCGGGATTACCAGTAAGGAGGTAATGGCTTTAGTCACCGTCTCTTTGGAAAAAACGTTTGAAGAAATCGTTTCGATCTTTTCAAATCTAATCGATACCTCAGGGTCAGAAGATTGCAGTTCATTTTTAAAAGTATCCTCCCATTTCTGGAGTCTCTCCGTTATCTTCTGAACATCTTCTACAGAAATCAGTACAGTCGCCTCTGCTTCACGAGGAATCGCATTCCCTTTCAAGCCCCCGTTCATTTGCTGTATGAAGCAAGGAAAGTCTGTCGTTAATTCATGTAATACTCTGCCCAAAAGTTTATTGGAGTTCCCTCTTTCCTTATGGATGGACATACCGGAGTGTCCGCCCTTCAACCCTTTAATCCTGATATTATAAGATACAGCTTCAACAATTGAAGCCGATTCCCATCCGATTTGCAGGATTTGCCGAACTCGTATTCCTCCAGCAGAGCTAACCAGCAGCTTTCCATCTTCCTCCGAATCAATATTGATCATCAATTTTCCCTTGAAGTGAGCCGGATCCACGGCAAGTGCACCGTTCATTGTCGTTTCTTCTTCAGTCGTTATGACTATTTCAAGAGAGGGATGCGGAATATCATTCGCATCCAATAATGCCAAAGCATAAGCAACGGCAATTCCATTATCCGCCCCCAATATTTTATCCGTTGCATACAACATATCTCCCACAATCCTTAATTGAAGCGGATCTTTCTCAAAATCATGAAGCGTTCCCTTGTTCTTTTCGCAAACCATATCCATATGCCCCTGGATAATGACGGTAGGTGCATTTTCATATCCAGTTGTGGCAGGCTTTTTGATAATCACATTCAGCGCCTCATCCTGGATCACCTCCAGGTTCCTATCCTTAGCGAAGCGAACCAAATAGTCACTGATCGCTTTTTCGTTAGCCGATCCTCTCGGGATTTTGGAAATCGCTGCAAAATAATGAAACACAGGATGGCTCGATAATTCTTCTAACGTGCTATACATGAAAATTCACCCTTTCATTTAACATAATTGTATTGCCTCTCATGCTTTTACTTTTCCAGAACGGAGCACTACGACTTTCTTGAACAAAGGATGCAGAATGTACCCCAGGTAAACACCAATCATATTCAGGATCAGGTCATCGACATCCAAACTTCCGCGCCGAAAAACAAACTGACAGATTTCGATGACTGAAATCGAAAGTAATGGATATAGAAATTTCCTTTTAGCTGAGGGCTCTTTCCCTTCCCTTGACAACAAATACAGGCCGAATGGAATGAACAGCCCTACATTGGCGCTAAGGTTATAAAATGACACAAGCCAGTTCATTTCGTTCGATAAATATGAAAGAATCGTAGAAAAAGGAATCAAATTATACGAATATACCTGCCCTTCCGGCCGAAAGAACAGCAAAACCAATAATGATAAACTGTAACTAAACAATGCTGACTGCCATAAAGAGCGCGGAATTCTGACCGTTTCACCTCGAAAATAAAGAACCGCAAACGAAACGAAAAGAAGTATACAACACCAGACAACCATGATTACCAAAGGATTCAAATATAATAGAAGCTGAAGAAAAAAAGGTAAACCGCACAAAAACATTGCTTGCGACAGCAAAAGGGAAAGCATGACCGATTTTAGAGACATATAACTCCCCCTTTCTATTTCTTTCCAAATCAATTCATATCCTTATATCCTAGGACAACTTTAACAGCCCGTCAACAAACTACTTCAAAGGGAAGCTTTTTAGAATGAATCAACCTATCGGAAGGATATTTCGTCCTTCATCCCCGATAATTCATTCGATGTGTGGGTTTATTCGACCTACATCCGGATAATCCGACCGATGTGTGGGTTTATTCGACCTACATCCGGATAATTCGACCGATGTGTGGGTTTATTCGACCTACATCCGGATAATTCGACCGATGTGCGGATTTATTCGACCTTACTCCGGATAATTCGACCGATGTGTGGGTTTATTCGACCTACGCCCGGATAACTCGACCGATGTGCGGATTTATTCGACCTTACTCCGGATAATTCGACCGATGTGTGGGTTTATTCGACCTACATACAGATAATTCGACCGATGTGCGGGTTTATTCGACCTTACTCGGATAATTCGACTGTTGTGTGGAATAATTCGATCTTCTTCCAGTAAAACAAAAAGCCGCTTCCTCACTTTCCAGGAATCCGGCTTCTTTTGTTAAGTTGTTGATTTCATAGTGCTCGGTATTTTTTTAAACTAATGATATTGATGGTGATAAAGACGACGGCAAAGGCCAGGAGAATGAGCAGATCCATTGAAATCTCATTGAACGTGAAGCCTTTGTACATAATGCCGTTCATGGCATCAGAAGCGTAATAGAGGGGCATGATCTTGCCGATTTTTTGGAGCCAGTCTGACATGCCATCCAATGGGAAAATCCCTGTAAAGAAGACTTGAGGCACGATGACCAGCGGAATGAATTGTACCATTTGGAATTCAGATGTCGCGAAACTCGATAGCAATGTACCAAGCGATAATGCAACGAGCGCGACCAGTATATTCGTCAGTAAAACGAGCCAAATGGAGCCAACAAGGACGATATCCAATACATTGACAGCATATAGTACGACAATTATTGTTTGAATTAGAGCAAATAAGCCATATCCGATCACATAGCCCGCTACGATTTCGTATCTTTTAATCGGGGTGGCAAGCAGCCGTTCCAAAGTACCACTTGTACGCTCCTTCAAAAGCGCAATCCCCGCTATTAAAAATACAAAGAAGAAAACGAAAAAGCTGACGAGCATCGGACTGAAGGTATCAAAACCCTTTGTGTTGGCATCTCCGTAAACATATTTCTCCTCAATTGAAGGAGTGTTTTTTTCATTCCCTTGCAAGCCTTGCATCATTTGCATTTGAACGGCTTTTGCCCGGGTCGGTTCGTCGTTCAAAAGTGTGAGATTAATTTTCCCATTTTCAACATGCAGCCAGCCATCCGTATTCTTTTCAATCATCTTTTCCTGTGAGAATTCCTCAGCAGCCGACACTTGAAAATCCGCTTTTTTCAATGCTTTAACGATCGTTTCATCACTGCCTGTAACAACGATTTTCAAATCACTTGCTTCTGTATCGAAAATAAAATACATGAGCGTTAAAATGAGCAAAGGAGCTAGGAAGAATAAAGCAAGCGTCCTTCGATCCCGGCGCATCTGCTGAGTAATTCGAGTAACAAGAGAGGCAATTCTCATTTTAAGCCGCCTCCAATCCTTAAAAAAACATCATCAAGCGTTTCCACGGCAAATTGTGTTTTTAAAGCAGCAGGGGTTCCTGCCGCGATGATTTCACCTTCACGCAGCATCGCCAGTTTATCGCATCGTTCCGCTTCATCCATCACATGCGTCGTGATGATGATCGTCTTATCATCTTCATTTCTTAAACGCTCAAGTTCCTCCCAAATCGATTGTTTCAGCAAAGGGTCTATTCCTACTGTCGGTTCATCCAAAATGAGAATCTCCGGATTTTGGATGAGTGCAACCGCCAGTGACAGACGGCGTTTCATTCCCCCGGAATAATGCGCAACCCGAACGTTCAAAACATTCGTCAGCTGTACGATTTCAGCTGCATATTGAATGCGTTCCCTTCGTTCCTTTTTCGAAAAACGGTATAGTTTCGCAAAAAATTCGAGATTTTCAGCTCCCGTCAGTTCTGTATATAAAGCATCGGACTGTGCCATATAGCCGACATCCATTAACAGTGCTTCATTTGGCACTTCATGATTCAGAACCGTGACTTTACCCGCATCAGGCTTAATCAATCCGACAATCATTTTAATCAAGGTGGTCTTTCCGCATCCGGATGGACCTAATAAGCCAAAAATTCCGTTTTTTTCAATATTCAGGCTTAATGGCTGAATGACCTTCTTCTGCTGAAAACCCTTAGCAATTCCATCAATGGAAATCGCATTTTTCATGCACACACATCCTCCCTCTTTAATTAACACGGTGTTGAGTGTATCATCATTCTAAGGTAGCATTCGTACTAATACAATCAACACATTTGGAAAAATGTTTAGTAAAGGAGACATTCCATGGCATCGATTCATGAGGATATGGTACAAAAGACGAAAAAGCAGATACAACATCATTTTATTGCACTTGTTGAAGCAGAGGGGTTCTCACATGTATCAGTGAAGAAAATTGCAGAGCGTGCCAACATTAATCGGGGCACATTCTATTTGCATTACACAGATAAATATGAATTGATGGATCACTTACAGCAGGAATTGTTAAATGAACTTCAAACCCGCATTACTGCCATTTTGCCGAAAGAAGCTTTTTTGGCTCTTCATCAACAGCAACTTTACCCGCCTTTCGTAGCTATTTTTCAATTCATCAGTGAACATGCCAACGCATTAAGGGCCATTCTTGGTGATCAGGGCGATCCCTCTTTTGCCAAAAAAATAAAGCGAGTATTCGGTGAAATACTGTTGGAGCGTTTGATCAGCCTGCATCCAGCAGCTAAAGATGAAGCATTCCGCATGTATATGCACGCATTCCTGACATCGGCGATTTTAGGGGTGATTCAGGAGTGGCTAGAGAATTGTGAAGAACAAACGGCGGAACAAATGGCGAAAATCCATTTTCAAATCTTGAACTTCATCAGCCAATTGCGCACATTCATCCAATGAACGATTCATTAAAGGCAGGTTCCATCAACATGCCTTTAAATCGGATTACATTTTTTCCTTCGCTTTTGCCTCTAAATAACCAACGCAAAAAAACTCATTATAATAAATGAGTTTCAAAGCAAAACAAGATATGGATTTTTCGCTCAGCATTCCGGATAGAACACAGGGAATAAATAATTGAATACCGCTAATGAATGTTGGATGCAGTTGATTTACCTTAGGGAAAACAATTTTAAGAACGGATTCTTTTTCTTATCCGTTATCCTTAACTCATCCATGATGATTTGATCCTCATGATCGGCTATCCATTTCCTTAGTGCATCTTTATCCTGGCATTGTGTTAAATATGTCTGGCCACCCTTGCCTGTAGCATTAATAACATATCTATTGAACGTCTTCTCCATAATTGCCCGCCTTTTTAATAAAATGTCTTGAATCTTTAAATACAAATGCAATGCTTTTTTCTTTATCATTTACAAAAGAAACATAAAATATATGTTAGAAAATTTTGATTGGCACCGCATGTTCTGCTTGAAATTATTGAATAAAGTACATCGATGCCGGTTATCATAATTGGATTAATCGAACCTATCATAATGTGCTAACTAATATTTGTCAATACGTTTTCTAAATGTAAATAAAACGTAAATTTTCAGTTTTGTTAAAGAAATATTTTTTTACGATTTAGGGGTTTACAACTGCTAAATGATGGGAGTAGAATACGTTTATCAATTTAATGCATTTCGGCCAAAACTCATGGAAATTGAGTACGGAGGACCCAATCATTTGGGGTTAATTCTGCCTTGCAGAAGGGATGAGATCAGCTCTTTCGCCATCCTACCCGTCAGCTAACTTCGTCGGCTAAAGCGAAGGAGGTCATAAGACCGCCTATTTCGGGAGCTTTTTTTGCACGCTTTTTGTGGCAATACAGCTATTCGATGTTTTCGCAGGTCTTTTTATTATGCCTTTAAAAAGATTCGAAAAGCAGATTGATGATTAAAAGTCATACAGTAGGGATGATCATTTGAGAATGACAAAATTGGATCCGCCAAAAATACTTGTACTTGGCTTTGCCATCCTGATACTTATCGGGGCCTATTTATTGACCCTGCCGATTTCCACAGAAAATGGCCATGGTCTTTCTTTTCTGGATGCTTTATTCACCTCGACTTCCGCTACATGTGTAACAGGACTGGTCGTTGTGGATACGGGATCGACCTTCACCACTTTTGGTGAGTTGGTCATCTTAACACTGATTCAGGTAGGCGGCTTAGGGTTCATGACATTTGCGACGTTTATCTTTTTCCTTTTAGGCAAAAAGATTTCTTTAAAAGGCAGGTTACTCTTGCAGGAGTCCTTAAATAATCTATCCATGGCAGGTGTAGTCAGATTAGTGAAACGGCTTTTGGTTTTCACAGCCATCATTGAAGGCATTGGTGCCCTTATTTTATCGATTCGCTTTTCTTTTGACATGCCAATCGTTAAAGCGGTCTATTACGGGGTTTTTCATTCCATCTCGAATTTCAATAATGCCGGCTTCGATTTAATGGGGGAATTCAGGAGTTTGACCCCATATGTATCGGATCCATTCGTAACCCTTACCGTCGCCTTCCTCATCACGTTTGGAGGAATAGGTTTTATCGTAATGAATGAACTATATGAATATCGGAATACCCATCGTTTATCAGTACATACGAAGATCGTTCTAGCGACTAGCTTAACCCTTACGATTGCCGGAGCAATTTTAATCTTTCTATTCGAGTTCGGCAATGCCAAGACATTGCAGCCTTTATCTTTCATGGGTAAAACGCTGTCATCATTATTTCAATCGGTATCACCAAGGACGGCAGGCTCCAATACGCTGAATATCCCTGATTTAACTCAACCAACATTACTGCTCATCATTTTTCTGATGTTCGTCGGGGCATCACCCGGATCGACTGGCGGCGGGATTAAAACGACTACATTGGCGACGCTTGTCGGTACCGTTTGGTCACAGATTAAAGGAAAGGGTGATGTGGTATTATTCCGTCACCGCATTGTGAATGAAACGATTTTTAAAGCATTATCCGTTACATTCATTGGCGTATTCATGGTTTCAATCATCTCCATTCTGCTGACCATCACTGAAAGCGGAACTGACTTTTTGATGATTTTGTTCGAAGCCACTTCAGCTTTCGCCACCGTGGGACTTTCAATGGGTTTGACCCCGGAATTATCACCGGTCGGCCGGATGCTCATCATTTTCACGATGTTTGCAGGACGTGTTGGTCCTTTGACTTTTGCCTTTGCTATCGCCATGAGGCGCAAGCCAGATCCATTCCGACGTCCAAAAGGGAAAATCATGATTGGTTAATAATGAATGAAGGAGCGTAAAAGATGGGAAAACGACAATACGCCGTGATAGGTTTAGGCAGATTTGGAACCAGTGTGGCCCATAGATTATATACGGCAGGCCAAGAGGTTTTGGGTATTGATGTGAACGAGGAAAGAGTCGAGAATGCGGAACTGAACGTTACCCATGCAGTCATGGCGGATACGACCGAAGAAGAGACATTGAAAGCAATCGGAATCCGTAATTTCGATTGTGTCATCGTAGCCATCGGAAATGACATGCAATCGAGCATTTTAACTACCTTGCTTTTAAAAGAGCTTGGGATCAAAAAGGTCATTGCCAAAGCACTTAATAAAAATCACGGTCAGGTGCTCACAAAAGTAGGTGCCGACTGGGTCATCTATCCTGAGAGGGATATGGGGGAACGGGTCGCGAATCAGCTTCTTTCCCCTAACATGCTGAACTATATAGAGCTCTCAAAAGAATATAATATCGAGGAAATCATCCTCCCCATGAGCATGAAGGGAAAAAGCCTCAGGGAGCTTGATTTACGGGCAAAATATAATATCAGCGTCATTGCCATCGTGAGTAATGGGGAAATTATCATAGCACCCTCACCGGATCAGGATATCCATGAAAAAGATATGCTTTTATTGGTTGGCAATAAAGAAGATCTAGCCTTCTTTGCCAATATTGAATAACTGGCAGGTGCCAGCTCTTTCTTCATTGAGCCTGATACCTTATTTTTGAATGCAAGCATTATACATACGAGAAGATCGCCATATGGAGGTCTTCTCGATGAAATTTATAACGAGTATTCCCATGCCCTGGATATGTATGTATTATTTTATCGTACTGATCGCTTGGGCAAGAGTGGACTTTATCGTCACTTTATCAAAAGGCAGTTGAAGCTTAACGGCAGTCATGGCTATTTCCGGCCGAAGTCCTGAAAGGGTTGTTTGAATTCCGATCAAATGTAAGGATTCAATCAATTGTGACAACTGGTGGGCGGATGCACTATCAATTGCATGAACGCCCGAGAGGTCAATGAAAAGCCTGGTGACATTTTTTTCAGCGCACTTTTGTAAGGTGTTTTCAAGCAAGGACATGCCCCTCGCCGTATCAATATCGCCTATCAGGGGAAGTAACGCCGTACTATCTTTAAGTGAAATGATGGGAGTGCTCAATTCATCGATCGTTGCCTGTTGGGCTTTCATGATTTTATTGGCATACCTATGATTCGCTTCCGTAAACTTCTCCATCACTTCGCTGAACACCTTCACCACTATCCGATACCAGGAATTTATTTCCGCCTGCGTATAGTTTTCTCCTTGCAATCCCACAAACCGGTCAACATAATCCAGGTATTGCTCTTGCGTTCGAGAAAACTCCCTCAATATAAAATAGATGGGTGTGTTTAAATGCTGCTCATCCTGACCGATATCTTCAATCCACTCACCAAGCTGCTCAAAGAATTCCCTCTCCTCTGTATCAAAGACCTGAAAGAAACGTAAATGGAATTCATTATTTTGCTGCTTAAGTTTTTTAATCACATTGGGATCGGGTGAGCTGTAAACCCCCGCCTTATCGTTTTTATTCAATGTTGCGTACCATTCCTCAGTCAATTGTGCTGCCACACCCAATAAAAAGGAATATAATTCTTTATTTCTGTGCATAAACTCCTCCTAGTTTTTTATAAAAAGCAGTTGAATCTTACCCTGAAATCAGCATTGTCAGGGTATTGAAAAATTATCAACAAAGTAAGCATCGAAGAAAACCTCTTCCATACTTAAAAATTCTTATGATCTAAAAACCCAATGGCCCCTCTTTCCATATACCTTCCCAGCTGTTTTTGAAACCATACAACCACTGTTTTTCAAAAAAAAATTCAGTAAAACCTTCATCTACTATTCTGGTTTATCTATTGTTATAGTTTACCATTTTAAAATATTGTTAACAAATTATCCCTTTTCTTATAACAAAAAAAGGACCTGATTCCAGATCCTCCTTTTAACCCCCATTTTGACTTTATAATTACTTTTTCATAAATAAGGCCGTCCATAAACCTTGAACCCCAAAGGTTTGATCCGATTTTTCCATTTTCCTCATCTTCCGTATTTCCACCACTTCAAAATCCTTGAAGATCTTTCTGAGTTTTTCTTCCGTAAAACCTAATCCGCCTTTAAGGCTTCTTTGCCTATATACTTCCCAATCTGAAATATCGGCACCACCCAATATGCCGCCCTCGACAAAACAGGTAATCGAATACAATCCCTTAGGCCTTAACGCCTTTTTCACCATGTCCAAATAATTGATCCTTCTATGTGGAGCAATATGGTGAAAACAACCTGAATCAAAGACGAAGTCATATTGCCCTTCCTCAATGTCCAAATCAAATATATTCCTTTGAATGAAGTTCACATGGACATTTTTATCTGACGCTCGTTCTTTTCCCCATTCAAGGGCTTCCTTCGAAAGGTCCACCGCATCAACGGTAAAGCCCTTTTGAGCAAGGTAAATGGCATTTCTTCCAGGTCCGCATCCAAGCTCAAGAACCTTTCCCGGCCGGATTAACCCACAATCAAAATATGTAACCAAATTTTCATCAGGGAGATTTCCGAAAAAGGGTACCCCCTTTGAGCGGTCTTCATAAAAACCATTCCAGAATCCAGTTGGCTCACGCAATAACGAGTCGAGCATATTCAATAGATCTTCATGGGTTGTTATCGTCTCGGACAAAACCATCACCTCTTCCCATTGTATTCCACCATTTAATTATACTGATTTCGGCCAGTGCCTATGTAACAGCTTCATCAAAAATGCGTGACAAAGGACGTTCAAACACTATTGGACACTGTTGTTTATATGATGGTCACTGAATTTAAAGGTATCAAAGATGTGTTCAAAATATGTTCTTATAGTATGATACATTCTCACTTAATAACCCGATTATCGGCTCATTATCCATGTTAGAAAGGACATGGGTTTTATATAAGCATGTCAAATATTATTCAGTAAATCAGGTTTAGCTTCCAAACAACAAAACTCAGCTCTATGATGTATCCAGATGTCTTAGAATCCGACTCCCAATCCATTCTGAAACATCTCTCCGCTTGTCACATCCGTTTACTGATGATTATCTTTCTATACATTCCATTCAGCATGATCGGTCGATCTTCTTCAATTTTCATATTCTTAACATGCCTACTGAACAAGTCTTCAAACCTCAAGCCAATATCCGTTCCTAAAAATCGAATGATGGGCCTCAGAAGCTTTTTGGGTAGTGAAAGCACTTCATCTTTAGAAATAAACTTATCGAATAGTATTATTTTCCCCTCGCCTTTTAAAACCCTGATCATTTCCCGAAGGCATTCATTGGCATCAGGTACGACCGAAAGAACCAAACTTCCCACTATATAGTCAAACGATTCATTATCGAATTCCATATGCTGTGCATCCATCTCGAGGAAATTGATCGATGCATCATCAAATTTCCCCTTCGCATTTTTTAGCATATCGGCTGACAGGTCTATCGCCGTTATTTCAAGGTCAAGGTTCTTGATCAGCTCCAAATCGGCCCCCGTACCTACGCCCACAAACAGAACCTTTGCATTTTCATGAAAATGCATCTCTTCAAACATTCTTTTCCTGGCATCTAAAAAGAGCTGAGAGTTGAAGATTTTGTCATAAATTGGCGACCAAAATTTATAAATCACTTTATTCCACGAATTATTCAACATCCCCGCCCCCTTACATACTACTTCTATGAAGCATGATAAATCCCTTCCAAGCGGATATTATCTCAAGAAAATTAGTAAAAAAGTTTGCGACGCAGTGATTCACGAAAACGGGCATGTTACTTTTCATAAACCCTCCAAACCTGCATAATCCATAGTAACCAAATTACCTTGACTGTCATAGTAATACACTATAAGATATACCAAAGGAGGTGAGGATTTGGTTCAACGACAACTATCCTCTGACTTGCTTCGCGGACATGTAGATACGATGATTCTAAAACTCCTGCAAAGTGGCGATAAATATGGTTATGAAATCAGCAAATTGATATATACGAATTCCAATGAACAATATGAAATTAAGGAAGCGACGATGTATTCCAGCCTAAAAAGGCTGGAGAAGGACGGATGCATCATCTCTTATTGGGGAGATGCCACACAAGGCGGAAGAAGGAAATATTACAAAATCACCCCGATCGGGGAAGACACATATACCCAAAATAAAAATGACTGGGAGCAGGCCAAGCGAATACTTGAGCGCCTCCTCTAAGAAAGGAAGATGAAATGTGATTGATAAACTGAATGCACATGTTCATAGCATTTTTGCCCCGTACAAAAGTGCAAAAACTGCAAAGGAATTGGAAGAAGAACTGCTGCAAAACTTACTGGAAAAGTACAATGACCACAGAAGGAATGGTGCCAGTGAGCAGGAAGCTTATAAGCTGACTGTGGATTCGATTGGGGAAGTATCAGAGCTAATGGATTCACTCAATCTACAATACAATGTGCTTGAGCAGGCGATAAACATGGACTATTCCAGGCATCGCCTATTGGATTCCGACTTCCGCTCGGTTTCGGTGCATGATGGCAAGTTTAATTCCTGCGATTTAAGCCGTTCTGACTTCAGCCATTCCGACCTGACGAACAGCACATTTAAAAACAGTAACTTAGATCATTGCACCTTTGAAAACACCAATTTAACTGGCACCTTATTTAAAAATGCAAATTTAAAAGGCGTAACTTTCAAGAACAGCATTTATAATAAAACCCATTTTAAAAGCTGCAATTTATCTGGTCTTATATTTGATGGGGAAACTTTCAAACAAACCATTTTCGAAGGCTCCTCATTGAGAAAGGCATCATTCCGCGATACCACCCTCATCAATGTTCAATTTCGGATGTCCGATTTAAAGAAAATCGACTTTACTGGAGCTTCGATGGATAAACTCACTTACAACTTTTTACATGGAGCAAAGGTTGATCTTAGCGGCGTGACCATCATCTAAGGAGGAATTTCCGATGACTTTACCGATAGCGATTGTAGTAGCCACCTCAATCATTTGCGTGACCGTGTTTCTGACTGCAGTCGTTTTAAAAGGAATGAGCATGGGAGAATGATTCATCAAGAACCCTGTGCTAAGACATGAAACGTCTTAGCACAGGGTTTTTACGTGTTCACTATACCTTTTCGGATATGCTAATCGTCTTCTGCATGAACCTTAAACTTTCACTTCAAGTTCTTTAACATAGACAGCATTCCCGGTGATTTCTATATCGTATGTGCCACCGTTTTTGGTAGCTGTAACGCGAACCCTGCCATCCTTTCCGATTTCATGCCCCTGTTCTATTAACAGATGCACCTCATCTTCAAGATCATCCTTTATGTATTTTGCATAATAAGCGCCCATTACACCTGAAGCCGTTCCTGTAACCGGGTCTTCAACCGTACCTGAAAATGGCGAGGAAAAATGCCGGGCATGCATATGGGCATCACTATCGTACGTTTCCATGCAAAAGGGATGAACGGAAGCTCTTGGCATTTCCTTTAATATTTGCGGAAACAGGCTATTGTTCGCCTTCATCCTTTTAAATGAATTTCTTTCTTTTACTGGTACCAGTAAAGTCCATAAACCTGTACTTCCATAAACAATAGGCAATTCACTTTCCAGATCTTCTATATCAAGGCCGAGAGAACTGGCTAAGCGACCTTTATCTCCATTAAACGCTTCAAACTGCGGCGCTGCCTGCTTCATCGTAATATATATATCAGGACCCGCCGTCGTATGGATCTTGATTGGCAATATACCCGCTCCTGTTTCAATCATCAGCTCATCTTTATTCAATAATCCCCTGGTCTTCAGTGCATGGATGGTAGCCATTGTCGCGTGTCCGCATAGATTCATTTCGTGTCCCGGTGTAAAATAGCGGATTCTAAGATCGGCAATATCGGACTCCATCGGAAAAGAGGTTTCATTGAACCCCACCTTCATCGCTATATCCTGCATTTCCTTTTCGGTCAGTCCATCCGCATCTAAAACCACACCTGCCGGATTTCCTTTATTCGGTTTACTGCTGAACGCATCGTAATGAAAAACCCTTACCGTTTTCAAATCTAACATCTCCTATTAAATGAATGGTGCTTCTCTTGAATAGTAATTCTATATCTCTATACATATCCCTTTTTCGTCCTATAGTAAGTGAAACAACCATTGATTTTATTTTCTGAATATTATACAATTACTCAAATTCATCAAATGTAAAATTCCATGAAGGGAAGGAGTACGTTATCGTTCTGTTCCAAAGAGAGCTGGTGCTTTGCTGAAAGCCAGTGTCCAGAATCTGACCGAAGATCATCCCCGAGAAGTAAAGCCGAAGCTTCAGTAAGCTTTACCGGTTTCCCCCGTTAAATGGGACAACGCATTAATGTGCGTTTGTTATTAAACAAGAGTGGTGCCGCGAGTTCAAATCTCGTCTCTTAAAGAGACGGGATTTTTTGTTTTTAACCTAATCAATGAAAATAACGGGAAAGCAGGTGCAGGATTCATGCAGAAACTATTATTCGTAACGGATTTATACTATGAAGCAAAAGGAAGAAATTATTATGAGGAGGATTTGTACCTTACCTCGAAGCTTAGAGAAGATTTTCAGTTAGTACTTTGCCATCCTGAAGACATTGAAACGTTTGAAAAGGATTTTGACTTGATCGTCTTTCGAAATGCCGGTCCAGTAGCCAATTTTAAAGATAAGTATCTAGCATTCCGTACTAGAGTGGCTGCTGGTTATTTGAAAACGTACAATTCATTTGTTGGAAAGGCTGATATGAACGGGAAGGAATACTTAATTGAACTGACGAATGCCCAATTCCCTGTCATTCCGACCATCGATTCACTTGAATCTTTAAATAAACTTCCCAATGTGGAAACGTATATAGTGAAGCCGAAAGATGGCGCGGATTCCATTGGTTTGGAATTTGCCACGAAAGAAGAATTGGGAGATAAAATGGATGCAGAATCAAAGAACACATTGGTACAGCCATTTATCAACTTTGAGTATGAAGTCTCTTTTTATTTTATCGATAAGGAATTTCAGTATGCCCTTTATGCCCCTGATAAAGAGAAAAGGTGGGAATTAAAAGAATATGCACCTACTGAAGCAGACCTGGCCTTTGCTAAACGATTTATACAATGGAACAATCTTGATTGGGGAATCCAACGCGTTGATGCCTGCCGGAATGAGCAAGGTGAACTTTTATTAGTAGAACTGGAGGATTTAAACCCCTATCTGTCCCTGCTGGAATTAACGAATGAAACACGTCAGAATTTTGTAGAAGCCATGAAAAAATCAATCCAAAAAGCACTTCAGGCTTAGAATGAAAAAATTCGTGGACGGAATTAAGTGTGGTGTAGGTTGAATAAAGTGCGCGGACGGTCGAATGACTGGCGGGAACGGTCGATTACAGGGTGCGGTAGGTCGAATGACTGGCGGGAACGGTCGATTACAGGGCGCCGTAGGTCGAATAACTGCGGGAACGGTCGATTACAGGGCGCCGTAGGTCGAATAACTGGCGGAAAAGGTCGATTACAGGGCGCCGTAGGTCGAATGACTGGCGGGAACGGTCGATTACAGGGCTCGGTAGGTCGAATAAAGTGCGTACCAGGATTTTAAAACAAGGCTTCCGCAGACAGTCGGCAGAAAGGGCGCGGATTTCTGAAATTAGCTGCAACATTCTTTACATAAAAAAACTGCAGGCAAACTCGCTTTTCTTCGAGTTTGCCTGCAGTCTGAAACGATTTTCGCGTCCCAAGGGACCATTAATTCATTTGAGATTTATGCCATTTCCACGCACTTTCAATAATTTCTTCCAAATCTATCGATGCTTTCCATCCAAGCTCTTCATATATCTTATTTGCCGAAGCAACCAGACGGGCTGGATCTCCAGGGCGACGGTCTGCATACTCTATGGTCGGTTTTACTCCTGTGACCTTTTCACAAGTGTCGATTACATCCTTAACCGAAAATCCTTTTCCATTCCCAAGATTGTAGGTGCCCGTATCCTTCTTCCCGGATAATAGGGCTTGAAGGGCAATTATATGAGCTTGAGCTAAATCCGTTACATGGATATAGTCACGAATGCAAGTGCCATCTTCTGTGTCATAGTCCGTTCCAAACACGGAAATCTTCTCACGTTGACCTAATAAATGCTGTAAAATAATAGGAATCAGGTGTGTTTCCGGATCATGACTTTCACCGATTTCTGCCGACGCATGTGCTCCAGCCGCATTAAAGTAACGCAAGACGACATAATGAAGTCCATATGCGTTTGCAAAGTCCCCTAAGATCTGCTCTACCATCAATTTCGAGCGGCCATATGGATTAATCGGATTGGTTGGCTGATCTTCATCTATCATATCAACATTTGGTATCCCGTACGTAGCTGCCGTTGATGAGAAAATGAAATTCTTAACATCATGCTTGAGCATGGTATTCAATAATGTAAGAGTTGCACCTACATTATTATCATAGTATTTATAAGGATCTTGAACAGACTCCCCAACCAAGCTATTAGCGGCAAAGTGCATAACAGCTTTAATGGGATACTTAAGGAATATTTCATTCAAAACTTCCTCGTCCCCTAAATTCCCTTCCACCAAGATGGCCTTCGAATCAACCAGCGAACGAAAACCGGTTGAGAGATTATCCAGAATGACTACCTCTTCAGTATTCACTAACTCTTTTACAAGATGACTTCCAATATATCCTGCACCGCCAACGACCAAAATCATATAGAATTTCTCCTTTTACTGTAAGCTTAAATGAATCATTGCCAAACCTCGCAACCTATATATGTGAGGCTCTACTAATTATAAAGAACCCATCATTTTATAAGCATTTATTGAAGGTTTCCATGGCCAATCCATTATATTGGGTGTAATCAAACTTCGCTAGTTCAGGATTATCATTATTTACCATAGTAGATAAGCCCTTTTCCAGTCCATCTATGCTATTTTCGACAAGTAAACCATATTTACCGTTTTCCAAAACGGTTCGGTTAGCCACTATATCAGTAGCCATGATTTTCATTCCTAAAGTCATTGCTTCCAATAATACCATAGGCTGCCCTTCATAATGTGAGGAAAGAACGAAGCAGTCACATTTTTCCATGAACGAAAATGGATTTTCAAGCTGGCCTAAAAGATGAATGGAATGATTTAAGCCCAGCTCATCAATGATTGCCTGCAAATCTTCCTTTAAAGGTCCTTGTCCTAAAATATATAGTTTACTATTTTTGTGTTTTTCATGAAAGCCTGCGAATGCACGAATCAAATTATCTTGCCCTTTTTCTGGGGATAATCTTCCCATATTGACAAAGTTAAAATCATTTTTATCAGGATATGGAACGAATTGATCATTCACTTCCAATCCATGCACCTCTTGTACGATTAACGCCTGTTTATCGATCCAACCAATAGATATCCCGTCCAATAATATATGGGCATAAGTACCAAGTTGAGTAACTGCTTCTTTATCGAATTCCACGATCCGGCCATTAAAGGTTGGTCCATTTTCCAAGACCATGGCATCTTGCAGCCCATAAGGCTTATCCCAAATATGGTAATCGCCTAAGTTAATTTCGGCAGTGCCGCGCACTTCCCGTTCTTTTAACAGGATTGGCTCTTCTATGATTTCGAATGCCCCCGTATTTAACCAGCCTATTCTCTTATTATCGATTTCGAAAAGGTAATAGCCGCCTTTGTTGGTTCTGTTATACTTTACGATTCTGACGATTTGCCCTTCAAAATCGATTGCCTTGCTCACTCTTTTAGCCTTGTAGTTCGGATAAGCCTTCGTCCAGATTGTATGGTCTTCCGGGTTAGTTATTTTACCGTACTTCTGATTACCGGTGTTTATTTCCTTCAGCGTTCTATTCTCAATCTTATCAATGAACTTTTTATTGTTTTTATAGTTTCTGGATATTATATACTTTCTTTTCATCATGATTTGCAGCTTGTCATTAAAGCTCATATCTTCATTGATTGTACAATGTTCAAGCATGGATAAAGCTGAATTATCTATCCAGCCTATTATCTTGTTTTTTACAGATATTCTGCTATAAATCGAATGCTGGGTTTTTGCTTCCCTATCGACTTTTACAATGATTCCTTTAAAATCATGACTGCCGGAAACTTTGTACGTTCCTTCGACTTTATACGGCAAGGACCAAATATAGTTCGATCGAGGTCTTACTAACCTTGCAATTTTATCCACTTCTTTTTCATAAATGATGCTGTCTGGCAACAGCTCCACAGCTTCTTCACTAATCCAGCCTATTATTTGATTGTCATGACTGAATTTGTAAAATGTCTTTTGATCAGCATGGGCTTTTCTCGAAATGACGATTTCAGCACCTTCAAATCGTTCTTCCAGTCGAAATTGGATTGAATTCGGGATTACAGGAAGGATATTCCAAACTTGATTATTCTTGACATCGGTTAATATCGCCCTTGCTTTGAAGTTTTCTGTGATCATTGCCTTTTCATCATGCTCGATAGCTTCAGATTCATTTGACTCGATTTGAAGGATTTTATCCGGGTTGATAGAATTCATTACATAATCAAATTTATCGAAGTCTGCATACTCCAATAGATTCTTTCGGTTTAATTCCATCGTTCCCTTAGAAACACTTACTAGCTTATCAAATCGATTGTATACCGAAAAAATCCCTCTTAGATTGATACGGTGAGGTCTCTTTCCATTAATGATGCGCTCACTATCAGAAAGCAAATCATTATGCATATAACAAACTTTCTTTTTTGCATCTGCCGCCAGCAGATATTTAGCCCAATAATGACTATAACCGCTAAAATCGATAACAAAATCAAACTTTGTTTTACCGAATAAACGTGCATGCTCCCTAATATAAGCATTTTCCGGGTAAAGCTTCTTCCCTAAGAAACCTCTTTCCCCTCTGTTATGGATGAATTTGTCTTTGTAGACTTCCAAAAATTTATACACAGGCAAGCCAGGTTTGAATAGAAAACGCACATTCTTATTGACCTTGCCCATATTTTTCAAAACCTCGTACGAGTGAGGGGTGGCAGTAAAACAGCTGACATCATATTTATCATAATCAATATTATTCATTAAGTTAAGGAATGAGGATGTAATTCCGTTATCCCTCAATCCGCCCGGATAAATCAATATTTTTTCCTTTGCGGAATCCAGCCCGGTAATAGTATTTAGTTGTTTCGTAGACTTATTGAAAATATTATTGACTATTCTTTCTGTTACTTTTCCATCCTCATGGTTCGTGAATTTCCCCTGCATTTTTCTATATTTATCGGAATATCTCAATTCCACATTTTTAATATCTTTAATGGCTAGTGCCAGTTCTTTTGAGTTAAAAAGCAGCGGTCCCGGAAGTTCGTCATTTTGGAGATATTGTCCCCTTTGCTCTGCATAAACGTCCGTGTCCCATGTGTAAAATAGAATTGGCTTATCGGTAACAAGGTAATCAAAGAATATGCTGGAATAATCCGTGATAAGCAAATCAACTGCAGCAAGCAATTCATTTGTATCCACATAGTCAGGTATTAGCACATCCTTGATTTCCGAATGCTTGGCCGCTTCTTTATATAGAAATGGATGCACCTTAATAAATAGGTTATATTGTTCACCGATTTGACTTTGTAAATAGTTAATATCCGCAATGATTTGAAGAAGATCGTTATCCACTTTGGCAAGGTTCGTCCCCTTCCAAGTCGGGGCATATAAAATATTTTCTTTAGCATCACTGATTTTCAAACCTAGAGTCCTTAGATAATCCTTATACTCACCCGGATTCGTATTCAGCGTCAAATCGATCCTCGGATATCCTTCTTCTATAATTTCACCTTTATACAATCCATTTAACTTATAGCTATGTGTAAATATGTTGGTAGTATGGGCATTAGGGCTCAAAATGAAATCTGCACTCAAAAAGTTCCTGACAACGTTTTGAGAGACCGAAGGATTACCCGGTATATCAAAGCCCATATTCTTAAGGGGCGTTCCATGCCAGGTATTGATGTAAATTTGATCGCTTTTAGGGATGAAGAAAGACTGGAATGTGGAGTTATTGATTAAATACTCACTTGTTGCCAACCATTTTAAATATTCCTTTGAATTACGCTGAACGAATTGAACATTCGGCATATCCTTATACTTCGCCATTACACCTGAGAGGACACTGAAATCCTGGATGGACCATATGTGCATAAAATCTTGATAGTCCTGATTTTCCAGCATAAATTTAAACATCGCGTACGGACTGTCAGTCATACTGTTTCCATCACGGCTCTCATATAGAATCGTGTTTTTTTGCACGCTTAATTTCTCATAATACTTTGCATATCTATTTACGCGCTTATGATTTTCCTTTAATAGGAAATTACCGATAGGTTGTTTAAGGAAATCGACTTTTCTTTTTATTACCTTCTTATTCACTAAATAGGCATCCCCTTTTATGGATTTATATTCACCATTCAAAATCATGTTTGCCTTTCAATAACCAAAAATAACAACTATGAATGATCAATAGTTGGAGATTTTCTAAAGATGATTACTACATTAAATTAAAAGATTATGAATGGCAGTAAGAGTTTATTTGTCCACTGCCTTATGCATTTCGAGGATATTTTCCATTACTTTTATGATGTCGTCTCTTAAATCGGGTCGTTGCAGGGCAAATTCAATTGTCGTTTTCACAAAGCCATCGACAACACCGACATCATAGCGTTTTCCTTCAAAATCGTAAGCGAAGACTTTTTGGATTTCATTCAGTTTTTGGATGGCATCCGTTAACTGGATTTCACCGCCGGCCCCTGTTTCCTGCTTGGCCAGGAAATCGAATATTTCCGGAGTCAGTATGTATCTTCCCATGATGGCTAGATTGGATGGTGCCGTTCCTTGTTTTGGTTTTTCGACGAAACGGTTCACTTCGTATCTTCTGCCTTCTTGCGTAAGCGGGTCAATGATGCCATATCTATGCGTTTCGCTCTCATTTACCGGCTGCACCCCAATGATGGACGAACCTGTCGCATCATATTCGTTGATTAATTGGCGTAGTGAAGGAACATCGCTTTCAACGATATCATCGCCTAAAAGGACGGCAAATGGCTCATCACCAATAAAGTTACGTGCACACCATACAGCATGTCCGAGGCCTCTCGGTTCTTTTTGCCTAATGTAATGGATATTAGCTAAATTGGATGGGTATCGCACCTTCTCCAATAAATCGAATTTCCCTTTTTCACTCAAGTTATTCTCTAGTTCGTAAGCATTATCAAAATGATCTTCTATTGCTCGTTTATTCTTTCCAGTGACAATGATTATATCTTCGATTCCCGCTTTCACGGCTTCTTCTATAATATATTGTATAGTTGGTTTATCGACTATTGGCAGCATTTCTTTAGGCATAGCCTTCGTTGCGGGCAAGAATCTAGTGCCTAGTCCCGCTGCAGGTATAATGGCCTTTTTAACTTTTTTCATTCTTTGTAACTCCTTCATATTAAGATAAATCTACAAAAAACCCCATTTTTTTCTGAATCATCCTTTTCATAGTAACATAGACTCGTTTTTTGTAAATATCTTAACAAAAAAATTCCTTCTTTTGTAAACTCATCCATAAATTAAAATTCCAAGTAATGCAATAGCCCGTTTTTTCTTGAAAAAAATAAGGCCTTTCCCTGATATTTCAGGAAAAGGCCTTATTTTTCTTAATTATATGACTGATAGGTCCAAGGGCTTAGGATTATTTATTTAGCACTATTGATCATACCATGAATATTTTCCATGAAAGCATTCATGACCTGCTTCAATTTCAACTTGGCTTCTTCCATCGTTTCACTTTGGATCCCAAAATAGAATTTGATTTTAGGTTCTGTACCAGATGGCCGCAAGCATACCCATGTGCCATCCTCAAGGAAGTACTTAATTACATTTGATTTAGGTAAATCAATGACTTCTTCCTTATTTGTGCCCACCGTCAGCTTCACACCGCTTTGATAATCCTCCTGGATCGTTACAGCTTTTCCGGCAATTTGCTTTGGAGGAGCCTCACGGAACTGATTCAGTATCCCTTGAATCTGCCCGGCGCCTTCAATCCCCTTTAAGGTCAATGACTGAAGTCCCTCCAGATAATACCCGTACTTTTCAAAAATGGTAAGCAATCCTTCATATAGATCCATGCCCTGTTTTTTATAGTGGGCACAAACCTCCACCGCAAGAATGGCCGCTTGGATCGCATCTTTATCACGGGCAAAATCCTTGATTAAATAGCCATAACTTTCTTCATATCCGAATAAGAACGTGTGCTTGCCGCTATCCTCATATTCATTGATCTTTTCAGCGATGAATTTAAAACCCGTTAATACATCAACGGTCCCTAAACCATATTCCTTAGCGATTCTGCGCCCAATTTCAGAAGTTACTATCGTTTTTAAGACAACTCCATTGGAAGGTAAAGTGCCTTTCGCTTTCTTTTCTTTTAAAAGATAATCCAATATTAGTGCACCTGTTTGATTACCTGTAAGCACCACATATTCGCCATCTTTATTTTTAACGGCGATACCGAGTCGATCGGCATCCGGATCTGTTGCGATCAAAAGGTCTGCAGATACTTCATTTCCTAATTCAATGGCCATTTCAAAAGCTGCATGCTCTTCCGGGTTCGGGGATTGAACTGTCGAAAAATTGGGATCAGGCAATTCCTGCTCTTTTACAACGTGTACCTTGTCGTATCCCAGATCTTGTAAAGCACGTCTGACAGACTTATTTGCCGTGCCATGAAGCGGTGTGAATACAACTGTCACATCCACTTCTTCACTTAAATCTTTGTTTTCGGGCACAGTAAGCAATTTATCATTATAAGCGGTATCGATTTCCTCTCCGACAATCTCAATGAGGCCTTGCGCTTTCAATGTCTCTTCATCTTTTACCGAAATGGTAAGTTCGTTTTCAATCGCATTCACGAATTCTATCACTACATCAGCCGTTGCCGGAGGAAGCTGTGCACCATCTGGCCCGTACACTTTATAGCCATTATATTCAGGGGGATTATGACTTGCTGTAATAACGATCCCAGCATAGGCATTCAGTTCACGAACGGCAAAGGATAACTCCGGCGTTGGCCTCAACTCATCGAATAGATAAGCCTTGATTCCTTCTGTAGCCAAGGTTTTGGCTGCTTCCAAGGCAAATTCAGGCGATTTAAAACGTGAATCGTAGGCAATCGCGACACCTCTGCGTTTTGCTTCATCACCCATCGATTGCAGATAATGGGCTAATCCCAATGTTGCTTTACGGACTGTATATAGATTCATCCGATTCGTACCTGCCCCAATTTCCCCGCGCATACCGCCTGTGCCGAATTCCAAGTTCTTATAAAACGCATCTTCTATATTCTTTTCATCATCTTGCATCTCGTTAAGTAATGATTTCATTTCATTATCAAGGGCTTCGAAGTTCACCCATGAGTCGTAAGAACATTTCCAATTCATCTTCTAATAGTCCTTCTTTCTTTGTTGGGAATTCTAAATGTTTCTACTAAAATCTAACAATAAAAATTAATAAAAAAAAGCCTCTATAGGACTTTATCGCTATATTATCTGCAAAAAATGGACATCAGTCAATATTTTTTGGCAAAAATTTGTTATACATAGTAGAAAAAAATGGACGTCACCATAAGGGGCGACGTCCACTTAATTATTCAGCTTCGGCAACAACGGTAAAGCGTTGGTTGATGTGCTTTGGAATTTCAATTTCATCAAGTACTGCAAGGGCAAAATCAGCATAACTTACATAGCTTTCACCCTTTGAATTTACAAGAAGGTTATCTTTCCCCAGTTTATACCCACCTGTTCTATTTCCTTGTGGATCAAAGAAGGCGGAAGGACTGATGAACGTCCATTGGATGCCAGTCGCATTTTGCAGATCTCCAAGGTTCTTTGATTGATTAAAGGCTGTTGCAAAGTATTCTTTAGGGAACTCAGGCGTATCCAGTACACGGATCGTTTTTGCCTCGTCAACGAAAAGGCTTCCAGCTCCGCCAACAACGATCAGTCTAGTTTGAGGCGCCCCTTTCATTGCGTCAATCAGGATTTTTCCTGCATCGACATGCAGATGTTCCTTCCCCGGAGCAGCGCCAAAGGCATTCACAACCACATCGAATTCTTTAAGATCCTCTGCTTTCAGATCGAATACGTCTTTTTCCAGTACGGATGATCCTTGGATTTGGACTTTGGCTTCATCCCTTACAATAGCCGTAACTTCATGTCCCCTAGTCAATGCTTCCTTTAAAATCAGACTTCCAGCTTTTCCGCTCGCACCAATAATAGCGATTTTCATATTAAATTCCTCCTATATATTGTTATAGAAACTTTAATTGTAACTCATTTGATTACATGTAATAATATAAGTTACAGGTTGCATCTTGTCAACATTTTTATTTTGGGGAGTTTCGGAGATATATTGGAGTTTTCGTCGATATATTGCAAGTTTCGGAGATATATCCTACTTTTCATCGATATATTGCAAGTTTCGGAGATATATCCTACTTTTCATCGATATATTGCAAGTTTCGGAGATATATCCAGTTTTTAGCCGATATAATTCAATATTCGATGATATAACCGGATTTTCGTCGATATATATAAAAAAGCACCATTCCTTTTAGAATGGTGCGCTTAATTACATGTTTTTTTTCTTTTTCATTAGCAGTGCCATGCAGATTGTGATGAGCGTAAAAGCGATAAAGGCCAAAAACGGGATCGTGATGAATCCTAGCCAATTTATATACTCACCTGAGCAGGGAACACCGCTTTGGCACATTTCGAAATGCTGTAGTGCTGGAATTTTTTGCAGACTATAGTGATACCCTGACACCACCATGCCCAAAATCGATAATGGGAGGATGTATCGATAGATTTTCAGGTCCTGTTCATAAAAGGCCCGGCCCAATAAGATAACGAGCGGGTACATCAGAATCCTTTGATACCAACAAAAGGTGCAGGGTACATAATGGAGAATCTCACTAAAGTAGAGACTTCCGGCAGTGGCGATGATGGATAGGATCCAAGAAAATAATAGTGGCTTGTTCATCACTATTTCTCCTTCGCTGCATCATCAACCATTTTCACTAAATCATCGATTGTATTTCCTTCAAATTTCTTGCCATTGACAAATAAGGAAGGAGTTCCAGTAACGCCCAATTCGTCGGCCATCTCCATATCCTTGTTCCATCGGTCCTCGGACTTTTCGGCTTTAAAAGAGGTAACGACCTTTTTCACATCTTTGTCATTTGCAATTTCTTTCAATGTTTCTTCTAAGAACTTGTCCGTAAACACATCTTCCTTTTCATATTTCAGGTCAGCTGGCTGTTTATCGAACAAAAGTTCATGAAATTTCCAAAAGGTCTCATTTCCTAATTCCTGATAAACACTTTCCGCGAATTTAGCGGATCTGGTTGAATCGACATTAATGAACGAATAATTCATGAAATAAAATTGCGCTTTTCCTGTATCAATCAATTCACTTTGTATAGAAGGAAAGAATTGCTCCTCGAATGTCTTACAGACTGGACATTTATAATCCCCAAATTCCACAATTTGCACAGGAGCCGATTTCTCTCCCAAATAAGGCTGTGCTTTATAATCGATTTCATTAACGGCAGTATCTTCGTCCTTCCCATTTGCCAAAAATATAAAGCCAATAATGATTACAGCGATTAACCCGATGATCCAAAACGTGAATGCAGAAGATTGTTTTTGATTACCCTTTTTTTTATTAGCCATCATATACCTCCATCACTTGTAGTTGTGTCATATTCATTATCCAGCCATAGCGGCAGATTTCAAGTTCCCCCTTCCTGCACCTTTCACCTGTAACTGATTCATTTACACGTTATAATATAAGTTTCACCATGCTGGTTTGTCAATTACACATACCTTTTATTTTTGCCTTTGCAGAAACGGCGTGACTTGACAAGGAAACGGTTAATGGATAAATATTATTCTTGCAGGCCATTATAACTTGTAACCACTTGAATTACATGTTAAATAATTTATACTATATAAGAATAGAGATTTTAAAGGAGAGAAAAAAGAGATGTCCATCAGTACCCGCTTTTCCGTAGGAATCCATATATTATCTCTTTTAGAAATAAACAAAGAAGGCGTTAACACTTCTGATTTTATAGCAAAAAGTGTAAACACCAACCCAGCCTTAATCAGAAAAATCACCGGCATGCTGAAGAATGCTGGTTTAGTGAATGTTCGGCCGGGTATCGCCGGAGCGACATTGGCCAAGGAATTATCGGATATTACTTTGCTCGATGTTTATCAAGCTGTCAACGTTGTCTCCGATAAAGAATTATTTGGAATCCATGAAAATCCTAATCCAGCATGCACTGTTGGAAGAAATATACAAGATACAATAGAGCCTATCTTTTCAGTTGCTGAACTTGCCTTGGAAAAGGCATTGGGAGTGGTGACGATCGAGGATGTCGTCAAGGGTATTCTGGAAAAGGATAAAACTAATTAGCAAAAAAACACATGAGTCGGACTCATGTGTTTTTTCCTGCTTTCTATTTATACTTAGGAACTTCAATCGTCAATTTATAGGAATCTAGTAAACTATACAAATTATAAATCTGTTTCACTTGTTTTGTTGCCCAGCCAATATCAGTGGCATACTGGTGTGAAGCATATCCATATTTCTCTGCAGCTGTAGGATTCCATCTCATTTTGTAAAGCGTGTCCTGTCCAGCGGAGATATATCCTTTGGCGATGAATTCGGCACCGCCGATGATGGCTGCTTCTGGAGTGAACCAGCCTGCATTATAGGCGTATTGAGCGCCGCTGCTTAGTGCGGTTCCGTCAAATGCTCCCACTCCATACATATTATAGACCGTTTTCCCGTTCACCTTTACGCCAGTCGCTAACGGTGATGTGCCATTCCCGGTCTCCAGCAAAGCATGTGATATCAGGTAGATTTCATTGACCCCATATTTTTCACCTGCCGCAGTGAAGGTTGCAGCTTGGCCTTGTAAAATCCCTTTGCCTGAAAGGATTCGATTATTCACTTCTGAAACGTTCATGTTGGTGATTTGGGAAAGCTTTACGAATTGGAATGAATTGACTGGATCATTCACAAAGTTATTTGGGTTAAGATTATATTCTATATCTTCCGGACTGGCATTTACCCATGTCTTGTTATAGTCCACCTCATACCAATAGTACCCATCAGAGCCCTTTACTTTCGATTTAATATTCAATGATTGATTATTGCTGACAGGACCGACTACCCAATAATCAGAACCAGCTCCGCCCCTGACACGCCATCCGGTTCCTTTTACCGTACCTTTGGATGAACTGATCAAAGTTAATCCATCTTCACGTATGTAGGTTTTATACTTTTTATCCGTTTGACCATTTACGGCCATTTGAATTTCAACCATCTTTTCCATCGTAAGGTTATGCTCTTTATCAATCCTGATTATCGATCCATTCGAACTACCCGGACCTTCCGGTGCTTTGGCCGTTAAATATTGCGTACTGACATACCCGGTTTTTCCATTGGCCGTGACTCTTGACCAGCCATTGGACTCTGAATAAACCGTTACGGCCGTATTGTTTACAAGCTTGGCTATAATTGAAGCCGTAGCTGATGCAGCAGACCGCATATTCAGACTGGAGCCATCATTCACATTTACATATTTAACTGACGTGTTTCCTTCTTCGTCTGGATTCAACCCCGGTAAAGGACCAGGCTTAGTTGCTGATAGATATTGCGTATTGACATAGCCCTCTCCGCCATACGCTTTAATTTTTGACCAGCCATTTGATTCCGAGATGACATCTACCTCTACACCTCTTGCCAATTTCACAATGACGGAAGCACTTTCTGATGGCTTATTCCGCATATTCAGTGAACCCGTGCTGACATTTACATATTTCGTTGTCGTTTTTTCAGGTATGGATGGTTTGGATTCCGTTCCAGGCTTTGTCGTCGAAAGATAGTTAGTACTGACATACCCATCCTTCCCATTTGCGTTGATTTTTGCCCAACCTTTTGATTCCGAATACACCGTCACTTCAGTTCCTCTTGAGAGCTTTGCGACTATGCTCGCACTTTCCGAACGGCTTTTTCTCATATTGAGTGTTCCAGAGCTTACGTTTACATATTTCGTCGTCGTTTTTTCAGTTGTTACGGTCGTACCTGGTTTTGTTGTCGATAGATATTTGGTATTGACATATCCGTCCTTTCCATTGGCTTTGACTTTCGCCCAGCCATTGGATTCCGAATATACCGTCACTTTCGTTCCTTTTGAAAGTATTGCGACTATGCTTGCGGTAGCTTTCCCACTTTTTCGCATATTGAGTGAACCCGTGCTCACATTCACATATTTCGTCGTCGTTTTAGCAGGTGTGGCTGCCGTTGATCCCGATCCTGGCTTTGCAGCAGACAGATACTTGGTGCTGACATATCCGTCCTTTCCATTGGCTTTGATTTTCGCCCAGCCATTGGATTCCGAATATACCGTCACTTTCGTTCCTTTTGAAAGTATTGCGACTATGCTTGCGGTAGCTTTCCCACTTTTTCGCATATTGAGTGAACCCGTGCTCACATTCACATATTTCGTCGTCGTTTTAGCAGGTGTGACTGCTGTTGATCCCGATCCTGGCTTTGTAGCAGACAGATACTTGGTGCTGACATATCCGTCCTTTCCATTGGCTTTGATTTTCGCCCAGCCATTGGATTCCGAATATACCGTCACTTTCGTTCCTTTTGAAAGTATTGCGACTATGCTTGCGGTAGCTTTTCCACTTTTCCGCATATTAAGTGAGCCCGTGCTCACATTCACATATTTCGTTGTCGTTTTAACCGTTGCCGCAGCTTTGGTTACCGTTCCGGGCTTCGTTGCCGATAGATACTTGGTACTGACATATCCTTCTTTTCCATTGGCTTTGATTTTCGCCCAGTCTTTCGATTCCGAATACACCGTTACCTGTGTTCCTCTTGTCAGCTTCGCGACCAGGCCGGCACTATCACTGCCGCTTTTTCGCATATTTAGTGAACCTGTGCTCACATTCACATATTTCGTTGTCGTTTTAACCGTTGCCGCAGCTTTGGTTACCGTTCCAGGCTTCGTTGCCGATAGATACTTGGTACTGACATATCCTTCTTTTCCATTGGCTTTGATCTTCGCCCAGCCTTTGGATTCCGAATACACCGTCACCTGTGTGCCCCTTGTCAGCTTCGTGACTATGCTGGCACTATCACTGCCGCTTTTTCGCATATTTAGTGAACCTGTGCTCACATTCACATACTTCGATGTCGTTTTAATGGTTATTGCAGTTTTCGATAAAGTCCCCGGCTTTTTTGCCGATAAATACTTGGTACTGACATATCCTTCTTTCCCATTGGCTTTGATCTTCGCCCAGCCTTTCGATTCCGCATACACCGTTACCTGTGTGCCATTTGCCAGCTTTGCAACTATGCTTGCACCTTCCGCCCCGGTTTTTCTCATATTGAGCGATCCGGAATTCACCTGTACAAACATGACGTCTTCAATATTGGCCTGTTCCGCATGTAGTGGAGCTGCAGATATTTTTTCTTCGAAAGCAACTGTCGACAACACTGCAAAACAGAAAGTTGGTATAATTAATTTCTTCATCTCATTCTCCCTACTAAAGAATTGTTTTTTTAACATTTATTTAAATATCGGTTAAAATTAGTATAATAATATAGGTAAATATGCTTATTCGTTTAAAATATATCATATTCCTTTAGATCTACAGGGAGATAAACTGGATTGTAACATAATAGTAAACTATTAGACATTTAAGTAATTTAATAGAAATATTCGCAATGAAACTTACGCGACAGGAAAATGATGGATATAAAGTATATTGATATAATTACTAATCACTCAAATAAATAAGGATGAGACGAGCATCTTTCTGCCTAAATCGAATATATATATAGGGTAAGCATCGATCTTATATTTGACGGATCGATGCAATAACCTATATAATTACTGTATATAACTTATAAGAATCCTTCTGTTAAGGGGAGTAGCTATTCAATAAAGTCGTCAGTACAGGATTGAATCCTCGGCTTTATTGGCAACTGATTTTAGTTGTTTGCAAGACCTTGCCGATTATTTGGTGAGGTCTTTTAATTTTTAAAAGACGGTATAACCACTAATCGGTTATACCGTCTTTTTTGATTCGAAAAATCGCACAATAGAGGTGAAAAGTATGCAGAACTATAATGAATTAGCTCAAAGCGTTAAGATTTCCGATGATAAAAAGCATATATTGCTTGATGCCGACCCATCTTTATCACTGATCGGAAAAGGCCGAAGCGCATATGTATTCCGAATACATTCCACCAATAAGGCACTAAAAGTGTTTTTCCCGGATCATACACACACAGCAAAAGTTGAAGCTGAAATATACAAAACCGTCCAATCCATCGAATACTATCCAACCCTATATGATGCGGGGGTAAATTACCTGGTTATAGATTACATTGAAGGCAATACTCTTTTTGAATGTTTAACATTGGGAATCCCGATAACGGAAGAAAACATTGCGGAGATAGACCATGCCCTGCAATTGGCAAGGAAAGAAGGATTGAATCCTTCGGATATCCATTTACGAAACATCTTCATCACTTCTGAAAAAAAGGTGAAGATCATTGACGTTGCAAGGTTTAAGCAAGTGAAATCCTGCAATCAGTGGCACGACTTGAAAAGTGCATTTCACCTTTTCTATTCGAAGTCATTTTTTCCGAAGAAGATCCCCAGCTTCATACTGAATTCCATTGCAGCGATTTATAAAAAGAGATTTCTGCCCATCTGATCCTTACTATAATAAAATCACATTGGAGGCACATATGAAAAAAATAATGACCATTGCCCTACTGTCCATCCTTACATTAAGCGGATGCTCAGCTTTAGAAGAAGTCAATTCATCATTGGAGTATGCAGATAATGCGACGGAATATGTAAATACCGTTAAGGATTTTTCCAATGAGGTGCCCGCATTGTCACAGGACGCCGTCACGAATGACGAAGCAAGAGCAAATCTTGAAAAAGAATTGGAATTGATGAAAACGGAGATTGAAGAATTCAATGCAACCGAACCACCAAAAATAGCTGAAGGCATCCATGAAAAGATCGTCAGCTCAAATCAACAGCTTTCAGATGGCATTGAATTATATCTGAATAATATTGAGAATGGCCAAATTGATCCTAAAGCATTGGAAGATTCAGAGATAATGAAATCAATCGATAATATAACAGGATTGGCAAAACAAATTGAAGAGTTGGGAAATTAAACATTCTTCAATGAATAAAAAGAGATCGCTTGAAACAAATTATTGACATGAAACCAAAAGGTTTTATATAATCGACAAAGCAAAACCAATTGGTTTCATATTTTCACTTAAAAAGGAGAATCAGTATGGAAAATACATTACAGGATATCAAGAAGACGATTATTCTTGAAGCACCTATCCAAAAAGTTTGGGATACAGTTTCAACTGCAGAGGGCATAGCTTCATGGTTCATGCCAAATGATTTTCAACCAAAAGTGGGACATGAATTCCATATGCAATCACCCTTCGGTCCATCTCCTTGTAAGGTAATGGAGTTAGATGCCCCTTATCGCCTTTCATTCAGTTGGGATACGGACGGTTGGTTCATTTCATTCATTTTAAAAGAACTGGACGGCAAAACGGAGTTCACCCTTATTCATGGCGGTTGGAAAGAGCCTGAAACGATTCTTCCGAAACCGAACGAAAAAAGCTCAGTAATTCGCGATAGAATGAATCATGGCTGGGAACAGATCGTTAACCAAAAACTTAAAAAGGTTGTTGAGGGCTAAGTGTCTGCAACAGAAAAACATGATGTATTTCAGGCTATCGCCGACCCGACCCGCCGAAAGGTCCTGCAGTTGCTTGCTGAAGGGGATTTACCCATTTCAGAAATCACTTCTCACTTTTCCATGAGCCGTACGGCGATTGCCAAGCATCTTCATATCCTTTCTGAAGCTGAATTGGTAAGTGGCCGGAAGGTAGGAAGAGAGAAACGCTTTCGACTTCAGCCAGAACCTTTAGCAGAATTGAAACAGTGGCTTTCATTTTACGATCAATTCTGGGATAACAAATTATCCATCCTTAAACATGTGATTGAAAATTCAGGGGAAAATGGATTGAAAGTCATCGAAAAAGAAAAGGACAAGGATAAACCATCATAATGAAGAAAACCCCCGGCGCATTGCACTGGGGGTTTTCTTCATTTGTTTATGCATCCATCTCAATATTGTGTACTTTGCGCTTCTTGATGACCATCGTCAGCAATAGCAGCAGATTAAAGACAATGATGCATCCAGTAAGGAACACTATACTAGTTGTCAATGCATCCGCTCCTAGGCTCGTACTCATCGCCTGACGGAAGCCCATGACAGAGTATGTCATCGGTATGAACGGGTGAACATGACTGAAGAAGTTATTGGTCAGTTCCACAGGGAACATCCCTCCGCTTGCACCTAGCTGTAGTACAAGGAATATCATCGCCAATAAACGACCTGGATTTCCAAACCCTACGGTCAAGAAGGTAACGATGAACATGAAGGTAAGGGAAGTCAGTATGGAAACCCCAATGAATTGCCCCATATTCTCGACCTGTAAATCCATTCCCCAAATCATGATCGCATCCAACACTAATGCAGAAAGCGTCGCTTGGATGAATAGGACCGTAAATTTACTGAACCACCATGCAAATCCTGATGTAGGCCTAGTAGAAGGCAAGCCTGTCGGGAACCCCATATTGAAGGCAATGGCTCCAACAAATAACCCAAGAGACAATACATAAGGAGCCAGTGCATGACCATAATTCGGCACGTCACTGCTTTTTTGTTCTTTAACCTGTGTCGGTTCAGCAATCATGCTGTAATTATCATCGGTTGTTTTATTTTCACTTATTTCTTCTGCACCATCACTGAGTTTTTCCGAAAGCTCGACCGTTCCATCTTTAAGTGAGGAGATTCCATCACCCAATTTACCGGAACCTTCAGCAAGTGCTGATGAACCTTCATTGATCTTACCTGCGCCATCAGCAAGCTGGATGACTCCATTGCTCAAAGTAGGCAGATTGCTTGCCAATTGTTCAGTGCCTTTAACAAGTGCTGATGAGCCCTCGTTCAATGCCGCTGAGTTGGCATCCAGTTGATTGGCACCATTAGCAAGTTTGCTTGCCCCTTCGCCAACTTGGCTAACACCAAATGCGTACTTCTCAAGACCATTTCCAAAGGAGGATGACCCTGCTTGCAGTTGTGAAACTCCATCAACCAATTGACCAGATCCCTCAGTTAGTTTTGAAAGGCCATTATTTAACGAGGAACCGCCTTGAGCTAACTGGTTGATCCCCTTCACTAATTCTGGTGTCCGTTCATTTAAACTTTGTGTTGCCGCCGTTAATTGATTGCTTCCTTCAACAGCTTCATTCATGCCGCCATTTAATTGGGTCGCACCAGGAATCAATTGTTCTTCCAGCGCATTCCTTATTGCCGTATATCCGCTTAACGCAGAAACGGCGTTTGGATTGACTTTATTCACCGCATTATTTAAATTGGCCACTTGTTCCGGAAGCTGGCCCAATCCATTCAATACAGGCATTACTTTATCCTTTAATTGCGTTGATAAGTCGGATACACTTGCAGCAAGAGTCGCTGCGATTTGTTTTTGTGCTTCCGCCTGGCTTTGAAGTTCATTTTGAACCGCTCCGATTAATTCGGATTGTTGCTCACTGGTCATGCTTTTGAAGGCTTCCGTGTTTTGAACGGCATTGATCGTGCTCTGGCCATTATTTGCAATCGTTGATTGAAGTTCCGTCAACGCCGCTTGACTGTTATTGAGGTCTTCGGTAATGCGGGATACGGTACCGGACGCGCTGCTTCCTGCGGGAACCGCTTCTTGCAATTGATTAACACCGCTTTGAATGCTTGTCAGTCCTTGCTTAAGCTGATTCAGCTGTTCTTCTGCGGGTAATTGGCCATCCATTTTTTTCAGGCCGTCATTTAACGCCTGGCCTCCTTCTGCCAGTTTATTGATTCCCTCATTTAAACTCTGCTGACCTGCTGCCAATTTTGGAATTCCAGTCGATTGGTCTGTCAGCTGGCTTGCATTTTGTGATAATTGATTCAACCCATCATTCAAATTCGCACTGCCTGTTTGCGCTTGTGCCAATCCAGTATTTAAAGTTTGCGCTCCTGGAACCACTTTGGCCAGCCCAGTGGACAGTTGGGAAGAACCTTGTATAAGTGCTTCACTATTATTAGTTAATTCCCCTGTGCCTGATGCGAGTTCGTCCGCACCCTTTTGCAACTCACCGACACCGGAAGTGTATTGTGAAATTCCCTTATTTAATTCCGACGCGCCACTTTCAAGCTTATTGGCTCCTTCCAAAAACTCGCCAACGCCAACTTGAAGTTTATTCGCTCCATCTTTAAAGGTTAATGTGCTGGAAGCTAATTTATTCAGATTTTCTGTCACTTCTTTGTTTCCATCATGCAGTTTTTCAGCACCATCATCCAGTTTTGATGCCCCATCTGCTGCATCGCCGAATCCTTCTCCGATTTCATCCAGTTGTGAGAAGATCGCTTCCGCATATTCTTTTGTGACACTTTCGGCAATTTCCGTTTTCAAATTATTCGTTGCCTGTTTTCCGACCGTTTCAGAAACGAAACTGCGTCCAGGATTCACGTCATACGTCAGATTCATTTTTTTTGGCTTATCATCCATGACAGTTGAAGCATTTTTTGAAAAGTCCTCCGGAATGGTAACGACCATATAATATGTACCATCATCGAATCCTTTTTTCGCCGCTTTTTCCGTTACGAAATGCCATTCTAAATCATCATTGTCCTTTAATCGCTCGATTAGCTCATTACCGACTGTTAAGGTTTTCCCCTCATATTCCGCCTTCACATCCTTATTCACGACCGCAACAGGTAATTTGCCTGTATTCCCGTATGGATTCCAGGCAGAACTAAGGAATAACCCCCCATAAATAATCGGAACGAACAGTAAAACGATTGCCACACCGACCAGTTTTCGATTTGTAAGGAAAAGCTTCCATTCTTGTTTAAGCATGTTCACTTCTTTTCACCTTTCTTTTCACGCAGTACATCACTCAATGACGCGGTATTCCAATTAAGAGTCGGTATGTCCGTGGTGCCAAAGCTTTCTTTAAGCAAATCCGCCACTGTCTGACTGGAAAAGAACTCTATTAAAAGTTGATCCGCCCGAGAAAACATCCGACGGAGGACATCCATTCCCTTCTCTGCATACTCTCCATCTTTAAACGCTTTTTCTATAAGTCCTGTATCCGGAAACATCGAAATGGGACCTTCCATCGCCTCAATTATTTCAAGGTTTTTAATCTTATCTACGCTTTTGGCAAGAGTAAGGCCGCCGTTATTACCAGGAACGGAAGTGATTATCTGCTTTACGACCAATTTCCTTATGATTTTTTTCAAATAAGAAGGAGACACCTCTAATCGCCTGCTGATCTCATTAGAAGAAAGCGGAATATTTTTATCCTGGGTAGAGAGTATTACGATGATGCATATAGCTTGCTCTACCCCTTTTGTTAATTGCAAATCAGTTCACCTCTTTTAGTATGTATGTGGATATCATATATCCATAATGGATATTCGGTATCTATAATTAAAACCCGTTTCACCTTAGAAATCAAGTCATTTTTAGAAAAAATTTCTAAAAAAAGATGAACCCCCTATTACAGCACAATAAGGGGTTCACCTTTTCAAGGTCTTTTATAGGTCTTTTAGAAATTCATTGACCGCTTCTGGAGTTTTAGCATTTGCACTGTGCAGGTGCGCAACCTTTTCCCCATTTTTAAATACTAATAGTGATGGAATTCCCATTACCGTTTGCTCTTCAGAAATCTCAGGGAACTCGTCACGATCGATTGTAAACCACTGTTTGTCTTGATGTTCTTGAGTGATCTCATCGATGAACATGTCTAAACGTTTGCAGTCTGGACACCATGTAGTCGTAAAAATCCCGACCGTCAGTCCCTCTTGGTTGATTTGTTCACGGTATTCTTGTTCTGTATTGATATTTTTCATGATCGTCTCCTCCGGGCTTTTCTTATCATCATACTTTAATCCATGTATTAATGTACTCAAGGATTAATATATAATTAATTCCTTCGCAGCACAAACGGTTTATCCTGAACTATCTAACGCTTGCCCGGTTATGCTTAGCGCGATGCCACCTTTTCTTTGTGTCCAAATCTCTCGTTTATGAAAGAAGAAATCCTCGAAATGAATTCCCTATTTTCATCGATGAAAAGATAGTGGCAGCTTTTTTCAAAAATGATCAATTCACTGTCAGGTATCTTTTCGGCGATGAGAATCGATGCCTCTACAGGAGTGATCCAATCGTGACGGCCTCCTGCCACTAATGTCGGGCAATGTATTTGATCCAGTTGGTCCACTAAGTCAAATGTTTTCAAGAATTTGGCCCCTTCATTAGCCGCTTCCAAATTAAAATTCGATTTCTTCTTTCTCATTATCTCTTTTTCCGCTTCAGATCTTACTTTTCCCCTTATGAATAAAAATAGAGCGGTTCCATGACTATACTGAATTCATTCTGCCATTTGCTGTTTTTCCATAGTCCCCTCAAATAGAAGTCTTGCCATCCTTCTTTGATCATCCGTCCCGGTTTCTTCTATTTTCACCAACGCTTCTTCTCCGAAAATATGACTTGGCAGTACAACCAGGTCTTGTTTAAGTTTTTTCATTCGTTATCGCACTTTTTTCTACCCGTCCGCTCCTCATGGTTCGGGGTGTCACTTACGAACCTCTTTGGCCACAAAACTGAAAAAGCCTGAAGCGGTTTTCTGCTCCAAGCTTTTTTTAGCTTTTGGTCTTCATGTAAATGTAAAACAAAGTTTGATCAAAACACACTATAAATATTTAGTTTAGCTAAAGAATTAATACCATCGAGTATATAAATAATCCCACCAATAACCACCACCATATACACCTTGAAAGAGAACATTAGCAGTAGCACGTGCAGTATACCCTGCATCGTTAACCTGCATAAAGTTTAATGAAAATAGGTTTAAAATGATCTAAGATACTTCACTGCCGTCTCAGCATATATCTCGGCAGATTCCACTAAGCTCTCCACTGAAACCCGCTCATCGTACCCATGGATAGTTTGTTCCAGCCCAGGACCATAAAGGACGGTGTCAATGCCATGGCGCCGGAAGTGACTGGCATCACTTGAACCAAGCAAAAGTAAGCTGAAGACGGGTTCCTCCATTCCAAGGACACGCTGAATTCCCAGTTCTATGGCCCTTACAATTGGACGATTCTCTAAGGTCCAGTTCGGGTTAGTACAGGGTACTATAGGCTCTACAATCGCACCTGGCGCTACAGCACTAACAAGATTCCTAGCGACATCAAGTACAAACTCGGACTTCATACCGAATGGAACCCGGGTATCCACTTTAATGATACACTTGTCTGCGACGACGTTCACATTTGTTCCGCCCTGGATTACACCTGGATTGTAAGAGGGACGATAAAGTAACTGTGACAATAAGGGATTTCCTGGATACTGAGATAGGAGCCACTCAGTATTGTACAAAAGTTGACAAGGCTCTGCCGGAGGCGTTGCCTTGAGCTCCCATAGCTTGGTTAGTGCTTCGACCGCGGCTGCCCCTCTTCGTATGGCGGAGATTCCATAAAGCGGTTGTAGGCTGCCATGATCTGCCTGACCTGGTATGAACACCTGCATCCATGCCTTGCCCTTTTCGCCGGCATTCGGATGGTGGGGGTCCGTTGGTTCACCAATCAGACAAGCATCACCTTTAATCAATCCTTGTTCCAGGAGCGAGGCCACCTCAATGCCGCCAGTCTCTTCATCCGGAGAGGCAATAACTCCTAGGCTACCTTTCAAATTAAGAGCAGGGGCGAACTCCTGAAGTAGCCCAGCCACAAAAACCAGTGATGCCAAGCCTCCTTTCATATCGGAGGCTCCCCTACCCAAAAGCATACCCGCTCTGACTTCTCCAGAGAAAGGATCGAAGGTCCAATGTGAACAATCGCCAGCAGGTACGACATCTGTATGTCCACAAAATAGGAGCCGTGGACCAGGTACCCTGGTTAAGGGAGCATCACAGACCACGGTAACCAACGAATTTTCGCTACGGCGGTGCTCGGTAATCAAGAACCCTTTTGCTGCTAGGTATCGGCTAATATGGCGTCCCATTTCTGCTGACCGCTTCTTAAACTCGGGCGATGGGTTTTCAGATGGAATTCGAATAAATGAAGCAGCAAGTTCGACTAATTCCTGTTGCCTTGACCTTATCAGCTGCCGGATTATTCTGGTACTCATATAAATTCATCCCCTCCATGTCCAGCATTAGCCGCAGTATTTTAGCCGCAGTATTTCTATACTATTCTATGTACTGTTCCTAGATCATATTTCTGAGGCTAAAAGTGGGGAAACATTTGATACATGTTATTTTAAAGTCTCGTTCAATGCTATAGTTAAACTTAATGAGCCAAAGATATATAGGGGTAATGCCTAACCTCCGTTATCTTAACAGCAATTCTTTCAACTATTTGGCTGATTATTCTTGACTGGTTTTAATTTCATAAATCCTTTGCCATCCAATGAAATATCCAGTTGCTGATTTATGACTAGCGAAAGCGGAAAGGTTTCCGACTTTTTATCCGAGAAAATCCAACGCCGTTTCCTTGGACCTAAAAGTAAAAATGAACCTGCTTCATGTTCCCCCATGAAATTCAATCCATCTTCACTTATTGCCTCACCCTTCCTTACAGGTACACCATTACTGATCAACTGATTTCCCAAAGCCCTGACTTCATCTGTCGTAATGTTTATTTCACTGATGCACAGGACGTTTTGTGCTGAAAAAGACTCAGCCTCGGATTCGGGTGATACGGAATATCTCGATATGAACTCGACAATGTTGCCTGAAGGGTCTAAAAAATAAAAAGAATGTGCGTCTGAAAAGCTGAAATAAACTTCGTCATCATCATCTTCTCTAGTCAATTTCACTTTTGATTTCGCCCATGCTTTTGCTGAAGTAAATAAATTGGTCGGTATGTTCATGGCAAAATGGTAAAAAGGCTTTCCTTTGTGATGATATTTTTTAATTTCAAGCACACTTTCCCCTGCCTTTATTACAAAATCATCATCAGTTTGCGATAATAACTCAAATCCTAACACATCAACATAAAAACTCCGCATTTCATCCCAGACATGACTGTACAAAGTGACCTTATTGATAATCAACGCTCAATCCCCCTCCACTTAACAAATATTGTAAAGATATCCTGCATTTATGCAAACATTCCGTACTATTCAAAATCTATATAATTCTATTCACTCTCCCTGTTTTTACCACAAATATCCAATGGATTAGCGACAAGCCAACTCAAAAAGGACCACCAAATCGGTGGTCCTCGCTTCAGCTTCATTGAAGATCTCGCAGTTTACTCTCCATTAGCTCAATTTACATCTTAAAAAGGTTCACTCTTTAATTTTCAGTCCAAGCATGGCTGCAAAGACTATAGCTTGGTCCGGGGAAACTTCGCATCCCTTTAAATCCTCTGGTGATACGGTAAGCCTTTGAAATGTAGAACTGCTAATATCAATTCCTTTGAGCGGTGTCCGGGAAAAGTTCACTTCATTTAATCTGCATGTTTCGAACTTCACTTTAATGAATTTACATTCATAATAATCAGCACTTTCCAATGAGCAATGATCGAACTTAACTTGCTTTAAACTGGAATAACCAAAAGCACTTAAATTAAGGTTGCAATTCTCAAATGAGACATTCCCTAAACTTGCGTCAGACAGGTTAATGCCTAAAAGTTTGGACTCTTTGAATTCCACCCGATGAATCGAGCCGCCCATGAAATCGGCATTCGTCAAATCGCAATGATCAAAAATGACATCCGTCAGCTCAATATTCCTGAATGATACATCGCTGAATGTCACATTTTTAAAAACAATCTGTGATAATACGATTTTTTCCATATTTTCTCTATCGATCGTGCAATTAGTTATGATACAGGACTCAAGATAAGGCTCATCTTGATAATATATTTCCTGAAAGTTCGCTTGGGGTAAGTCATGGGGAATCTTTGGCTGTTCAATTTTTATTTTGCCTGACATATTATCACCTTTTCGCTTTATTCTTCAATCACTGGATAACCCTATATCCAACCGATAAGGGTTCATCGCCGGTAATATAGCAACTGGTCTACTAAATTTCGACTTAACTATAAACTACATTTCAGTGAAGTTCAATCTAAGAATTTCGCGGAAATGACTATTATTTTTCGTTATTTTGTGTCATCTTTCCACAAAAAAGCTGCCTCATTGGCAGCCTTGCTTACTTCATGAACGTATTGAATCCTCTTGGCATCCGGAAATAATATAGAACTCCTCTAAATATGGCTATCATTCCGCCTATCAGAAAAAGTGCTTGAAAGATATTTCCTCCAACAGTCGGGGAATTGGATACAAAACCACTTGAAAGCAGAAAAAGGATACCCAATCCAAAGAAGAATAGAGCCATTTTTTTAATCCTTCTTTTGAATAGGATATATCCCGTAAGTATGATAAAGTACGATGCGGCTAAGACCATAAGAAGTGGAAATAGCGGCTTGAATTTTGCGGCATACACGAAATAATCAAAACTCGAAATATCATCTGCTTCCATCCTCTGATCATCATTAACTTGTGTGAAATGGGTGGAATACTTCCATTCCCAAGGTCTATCCAGGATTTCACTGCCTTCGTACCAGGTACAAAACATAAAAACGATAAAGAAAAGTGCAGTGATAATCATTTGTAAAAAATTTCTAAATGTCAATATCATCTCCTCCAGCTGTCATTATACCAATAAATGGTTAATTTTCAACCCGAACTTATGGTGTTAAAGCAATATGTAAACAAACACTGTTTCCTGAATAATATAATCTAACCACTTTTAAGGAGCGTTTGAGATATGATCACTCATGGAGATGACCTCCTTATTTCAGGAGCATGGTTACTTGGCATCGGCACACTTGTAGGTGCAATCGGGCAAACCCGGCAAACTTTAACGGGGACTAACCTCGGAAAAGATCTTGTCCTCAAAGGGAATGGCATTGAGGCCGTTGGAAATTCGCTGCAAGCAATCGGCCGTTCGAAAATGCTGAACTCGGATAATGAACGATCGGAAACCTATTTCATATTCGGTGCTTGGCTTGAGGCTATTGGCAATATCGCAAATGCAGTTGGAATAGATATGCAGTTGAGTGGTTCAGAGGAAGAGGGCACCAGAACCGATGCACTTGGCAGTGGAATCCAAGGACTAGGTGCCGCATTTGAAGCATTCGGGGCATCATTGACGGAGGAGTCCATTTCACGCTCTTTTGAGATCAAGGGAAATGGACTCATTGCAGCCGGTTCTTTTTTGGAATCGGTCGGAAATATCTTCATTTTGAACGAAAAACGACGGATGGGAGAACAAATTCTTTTACTAGGCAGCTGGACCCAAGTTTTCGGTGCATTTATATTGATCGAGGCCTTTTCACTTGGCCCAGAACCCGAACCAGAGAAAGGGAAAGATGGACATAACGGCCATTATAGCTATGCCAACTATTGCGTATGATTAAGGGGCCGTGAGTTCGTTCTTCCTCCGATCGGGATCTTCGAAATATACAGCATAATGATCCTTCCCACCGGCAATTAATGTTTGTCGGCATAAAGGATGGCAAATCCTCTGCCCATTAACTTTCTAGTGATCTCATCAACATGATGCCGGGAAGCAGCAGACCCACTCGCTCGCCCTCTATGATAGGGAATGCGATAACCTTAAAGGTTTACAGCCCTTTCCCCCCGACCCCTTTATCAAAACCAACACTTACGCAGGTCCACTTATTTTAAGATTCCGTCGTAAACCTCTCCGCCGCCATTTATTTTGATAATTTTCAGGCGATTGGTATTTTTGACGAAAACGGTTTTATATTGTTTTTCACCGTTCAATTCAATAAGGAATACTCGTTTACCATCGTTATCCGTTTCCTTAATGAAAGTATAGTCTTCGTTGCCGATTTGCTCGATGATTTTGTCATATTCGGGCAAAGAAGACCACTTCTCATGTTTATGACTTGTTTGAGTTTCTGTTTGCGAAGGTTGTTTTTGTTGTTCATTTTCAGTTTGGGTTTGATTTTCATCTGTTGTTTGGACAGATTTTTCCCCGTTTTCATCCGCTTTGTCATTATTGCAAGCAGTTAGCATTGTTACTGTGGCAATTAACGCGATCATAGATTTATTCATGCTTCACATCATCTCCTATTCCTATATTCCCATTCATTTTAACTAAAAACCTGATTTAACTAAACAATACATATCCGAGTGGACAGAATGGATTTGTTTTGGTATTATAGTTACTCAGGGTAACAATTACTCACGGTAACTATATATTGATAAGAGGTGTTTCTGATAAAGACTTTCCAAAAATTCTTTCAGCAATTATTACTGCTGTACCGGCCGTTTGAAAATAATCTTAATATCCAGCTGAATAAGCATGATTTACACAGGGCGCAATGGTCCATTTTACATTTCTTAATCAATAATGGTTCGGCGACGCTTGTAGAGCTTGCCAATTATCAAAGTGTGGAAAAACCAACGATTACGAGGACCATTAGCCGCTTGGAAGAGCTGGGGTATGTCGAGCATGTGCCAAGCAAAGATAGACGCGAGAAAAGAATGCGGCTTACGGAGCTTGGCAAAAAAATTTACAGTGAAGTCCGCGTGACAATCGATCAATATGAACAGGATATCTTGCAAGGAATCACTGAAGAGGAACAACTTGCAGCCATACGCATCATGGGCGAAATAAGAAATAACATTATAAAGTAAGGAGATAATAAAATGGATCAATCCAGAGCCAGACTGTGGACGAAGGACTTTGTCATCGTTTCGTCCATCAATTTTTTCATCACATTAATCTTTTATTTACTGATGGTGACACTTGCCATCTATGCTGTTAATGAATTGGATGCTTCTACAAGTGAAGCCGGACTCATATCGGGTATTTTTATTATCGGGACGTTAATCGGACGTCTGTTCATCGGCCGTTTCATTGATTCAATCGGCCGTAAGAAAACATTATTCATAGGCTTGATCTTTTTCACTTTGACAACACTTCTATATTTTGTGGACCTTGGAATTGGCTTCCTGCTTGTTAACCGCCTGATCCATGGGATGGCGATGGGGATGGCGAGTACTGCGACAGGCACGATCGTCGCCCAGATCATCCCGGCAACTCGAAAGGGAGAAGGCATCGGCTATTACAGCATGAGTGCAACGCTTGCGACGGCAATCGGTCCTTTCATCGGTCTGTATATGGCTCAACATACAAGCTTCCAAGTCATTTTCAGTTTCTGCCTGGCTTTAGGGGTAATCAGCCTGATTACAGCATTCTTCTTGTATGTCCCGGCATTGAAAGTGACGGCAAAAGTTACGGAAAGCAAAGGATTCAAGCTTTCCAATTTCATTGAACCTAAGGCACTGCCCATCTCAATCATCACTTTGTTATTGGCATTCTGTTATTCCAGTGTCCTTTCTTTCATCAGTTTTTATGCCATTGAAATCGATCTGGTCAATACGGCAAGCTTCTTCTTTGTAGTTTACGCAGTAGCCGTATTGTTATCACGTCCTTTTTCAGGACCATTGATGGACCGGAAAGGATCGAACTTCATTATGTATCCGGCTTTCATTATTTTCGGAATCGGATTGCTCCTTCTAAGTATGACAACCAATAGTTTCACTTTATTGGCAGCCGGTTTCCTCATTGGCCTTGGATTCGGTAATATGCAATCCAGCTCGCAGGCGATTGCCGTTAAACTGACACCGCCTCACCGAATGGGGATGGCAACGTCCACCTTCTTTATCATGCTTGATGCAGGACTTGGATTCGGCCCTTATATTCTGGGATTCATCATTCCGGTAACAGGTTACAGCACACTTTATGTCATCTTGGGCGTTTTGGTCATCGCAACCTCCGTCCTTTACTACTTCTTGCACGGCAAAAAGGAACGTACAGCCAGAACGAACTTGGCTTCCATTTAAAATAAAAAGGGATATCCCATTGGGGGATATCCCTTTTTATTTTAAAGCTTTTTGAAACAGCTTCTAGCTATATTAGGTCCTTATTTTATTTCCAGGTCATCGATATAAAGTTCAAAACTTTTGCTGTTCTTTTTATTTATGATTGTTTCACCTTTATATAAAGTCTTTCCAGTCTTTATATCTGCAATCAGAAGTTTGGCAGGTTTGTATGTTAATAAGCCATCCTGATTCATTCCGTTCAATAGGAAGTACACACGCCCGTTCTTAATGGCAGCGAAGTATTGTTCCATTTTATTAGCAGCTATATCCAGCTCCGTGTCATTCGTTAACGTTTGACTGCTGAGGTCAAACGTTTTAATGCGGTATTTACCTGATTTCATGTCAACTACATAAAGGTTTTTTCCGTCTGTATATCCTGATCTAGCCATGTCCAGGCTAAGTGATTCTTTTTTAACCGTTTCTACTTTTTCCGTTTCATAATTATAAGATAAAAGCTTGCTTTCCTTTAGTTTTTCCTTAAAGCCATCCTCATGATTTACCCCTTTAATTAACGAAATGAATACCATGTTGTTTGGCTGGGAGGGAGCAAGATCGATTGGCATCTGAAAATCAACTTGTTCTGGGTCAGTAAAGGTTTCAGATACAAGGGTTTTATCGCTCAAGACTTTTTTATTGGCTACATCGATCGTATACAGATGAACCTCTTTTGTCTGCTTCTCATTGTTGGAATTCACATCATTCATCGTTAAAACCTGTAGTTTTGAATGGACCAACTGCACATCCCTGACATCAGCATTCATGATTCTCCCTTGATTCGGAAGTTCAATTTGGAATGAAGTTTCCTCTTCGTCCTTCTTCTCCAGTAAACCGATATCAAACTTTGCTTCCATATTCCCGCTCTTTGTATATTTGCTATTCACCCAAGCGTAAGCGAGAAAATCATCGTCTTCATATAAAGAACTAATGTAATCCTTGCCACGCATAAATGAACGATGTTCTTTTACCAATCTTTCAATTATATGATCTTGTCTTCCAGTTAAGTTCTCCAAGTAAGACCTTTCGCTGGCATATGTCGTTGTATTGGATTCAATTGTTAATGGTTCATAAAATGTACTGCCATTTTGAAGCGTAGCATGTATGATCACCGGATCAAGCTCTTTATCGCTGCCTTCCAGTGTCTTGAACGTATACTTTGGAAGGCTGGAAGCGGAGGAAGCTACTTTGACATAATAGGTCCCGATGCTTAAGATGACAACCATTCCAATAATGATGCTGCATAAATAACGTTTCACCTTGTTCACTCTCCTTTAAAGTTGTTATACGGTAACGCGATTTTTCAATAACCAAGCACCAAGCCAAACCGATAATCCTGTCAAAATGATCCCTATTGCGAGCATCAGGCCAAATAATTCATTAGGATAGAAATAGAAATTCCCGATTTCCATTAAAACTGGGGCTAAAAACAACACCGCAGCGATTCCGCAATATAACAAGCCCATTATGATTCCTTTTATGCGGAAACTTCTTTCAAACATGATCGCCGTGAATAATATCGACATGATCATAAGTCCTATGCCATAGGAAAGCAGGAATTGCGTGAACGTGCTTGGGATGATCAATGACAAAATCGGAATGAGTTTCGTAATGCTGTAAGTTGACATTTCATTCAAGAGCGCTTGTGGCACATTTGAATTAAATAGGGCATTTTCCATTGGTAAAATGATGATTTGGAAAGCAATCAACCCTAATACCATCAGGAAGATGGCCGTAGCTTTTGAAAGGTAGATCGATAATCTGGATGTTGGTAACATCAATAGACGATAAATGAACGTATTCTTTCCAAACCAATCACGATACCAAATAAGGAAAATGTAAAAAATAAGGGCAACCGCACTCAGCGCTATCGGTCCTACAAACAAGAGGGCATGGGCGATATGGCTAAAATCAATGCCTCCATAATTGGTAATATAAGCTGCTTCAGATAGTCTTTCTTCTTTCATGATATCCCTGGCATCTTTAAGAAGGCTTTTCGTTACGATGATCACTCCGGCAAATTGTGAAACCAAGGTGATCAACATTAAGCTAAGATAGATTTTACTGAAACGGTTGATTTCAAAGTTCACTAATTTTAAATATCGCATCATGATTGATACACCTCTCTCATTACATCGACTACCGATTTCCCTTCCTCTTCCCGCATTTCTTCTGTATTGAACTCTTTAAGCACCGAACCGTTATCCAATAAAATGACCTTATCTATCAAATGTTCAATATCACCGATTTCATGGGTCGTGATGATGACTCCTCTATCCTCAATCAGGTGGCTCGCAAAGACATCGGCAATTTGCTCGCGGCTAAACATATCGATTCCCGAAAATGGTTCGTCCATCAGTACATAATCGACGTCAAGGGACAAACCAAGCATCAGGTTGAGCTTAGCTGTATTCCCTTTTGACAATTCCGAAATGCGATTCTCCTCTTTAAGCTTGAAAAACCCCATTAGCTGGTTAGCTCTTTCCGGATTCCAGGACGTATAGAAATCCGACATGAAAACCATGGCCTGTTTAATGGTCATTTGCGGAAGCATGGTTGGTGCGTCCGGTATGAAGGTGATTTTTTCATAACTGTCCTTTGTCATCTTTTGATCATCGATCAGGATTTCACCTTTATATGGCGTCAATCCCATGATCGCTTTGAGTGTAGTCGTTTTACCGACACCATTTATCCCGATCAGACAAGTGACTTCCCCTTTATTGGCTGTAAATGAAACATCATCCAAGATCTTTTTCCGGCCATAATTCTTGGAGATCTTTTTTACTTCAATCATTGTTCTTCCTCCTCCCTTATTTCTTCCGAGTATTTTTCTTTAACCACACGAAGCAGTTCATCAACCGGTACATTAATCGGACGAATCGCATCGACAAACGTATCGACGGCTGCCAAAATCAGTTCCTGCCTTACAGCCTGTAAAATCGTTTCATTCGTCGTGATTTGACTGGGGAAATTTCGTTCTGTATGAATCAAGCCCTGTTCCTCCATTTCTTTATACGCTTTTTGAGCGGTATTGGGATTTATATTAAGTGAAGCCGCCAGTTCTCTTCGAGAGGGAATTTCCTGCCCAGCCACGAAATTACCAATGGCTATTTGTTCTTTAAAATGCCTAACGACTTGCAGATATACCGGTTCCCGGGTATTTACGTTCATTAAAACCACCCCCTATTTATTAAAAAAAGCCTGATATACGTGTATGTACTAAGTGGTTCATACACCTTATAGATGTACTATACCCGTAATACACCTAAGCTGTCAACAAGGAATTCCAAAAAAATGAAAACCCCGTATGTGCAGTGCAGACGGGGTTTTCCTTAGTTGCTTTTCATGGAGATGCTAAAATCTCATTGAAATAGATGATGAAGAAGCCGATCTTTATCTTCAAAAAACTGTTTCATTAACAAATAGTGATTGGACTCCTCTAATGTCACCTCACTCATTCCCTCATCTGAAATTTGGAGGATTTTAGCATCCGGGTAGGCCATGATGATCGGGGAATGGGTGGAAATGATGAATTGGGAACCTTGTTGAACAAGCTCATTTATCCTGGCCAGCATCGATATTTGTCTCAATGGCGACAAAGCAGCTTCAGGCTCATCGAGGATATACAATCCATCGCCTTGAAATCGTTCTACAAAAGCAGAAAAGAACGATTCCCCATGAGATTGCTGGTGTAGCGATTTTCCACCGAAGGAATCGATGATTTTCGACCCAAACGATGACTCCCTGTCCAATTCCTCTATATTCGTAGCTAAATTATAAAAGGTTTCCGCCCTAAAGAAAAAATGATCCTTCGGTTTGTATACGCCTTTTTTCAAACGGAGGTATTCGTCCAAATTGGAATGTGAATCATAATTGGAGAAATTGAAATTTAACGTTCCGCCTTCCGGATTGAAGCCATACGCAATCGCAATACCTTCAAGCAAGGTGGACTTCCCCATTCCATTTTCCCCGATGACATAGGTAACACTGGGATGAAAAGCAACTTCCTGAAGGTGCTTGATAACCGGCAGATCAAGAGGGAAATGGTCATACGAAGATATTCGATCTCTATTCAGGTAGATGCCCCTGATGTACTGTGAATCATAATCTAGTTTCATTTGTAATCACCTTCTGTAGAATATATTTAGAGTTCTGATATGTCCTTAACGTTCAAATTCAAGACGCCATAGCCTCAATTGATAGATTGATAATGTTTGATTCTAAATGACCACCCACTTTGGATGCAATTCAATTAAACTTCCTGTAAGGCGATGGGTTGAAACGTTCACTCCCGATTCGTTTATCAGGGCAGGCAATTCCTTATCCGCATACCTTTGATGTGAAAATTCACTGTCCCATATTGAGGCGACAAGGTATCTGCCGTTTTGCCTTTTACTACCGAATGCGCCAGACAGCATGCCCTTGCTCCCTACTTCTTTTAGCACCTGCTCAAAACGGGCTCGTTTATCCTTTTCAACAGAACAGTCAGCCACTCGCAGTAATTTCCCCTTGCCAAAAAAAGCTGTAATGTCTGTTGTTCCTATATTGAAAATACTCTCGAATATATCGACAGAAATATTTGTATAAGTACTTCCCTGGTCACTCTTCCCGAATATTGCATCATGCTGATGCTGCATGAAACTTTGATAGGCATGGAGATTTTTCCAAACGGAGAGAATGCCTGCTTCAAAGGGTTCATATCTATTCCACCCTCCGATTTGACCCATGAAACCAGCACAATGACGCAATTCTACCCATCCCTCTTGTGCTTTTGAAAATGAACGCTTGTTTTCCTCATTCACTTGGCATTTAATCCACTTCATTAACATGATGATCACCACGCTTCGCCCAATGTTTCGCTTTTTCATCAACCTTTTTGATAAAATCATTTTTCCCGTTAACATATCCTTTAATATCATCTGGGAATTCCGCTGCCAAGCGCTGCTTCAGCCTACTATATTTTTGTGCTTCATCAGGGTGTGATAGCAAATAATCCCGAAAAGCGAGGTGTCGGCCAATTTCTTCATGTCCTTTTTGGAACATGTGAATATGGTGCGTCCTCTCATCCCCGCCTTTACGAAAAAAACGTCGTCCAGCGATTCCGTTCTCGCCCCTGGCATCATACCCCATCCCTTCCATCTCTTTATTAAAGTCAGCGACACATTCCACATCTTTCACCACTGCCAAAATATCTATTACAGGCTTGGCATGTATTGCCGGGATGGCCGTACTGCCAATTTGGTATACATTCATCATTTCAGGCCCAAAAATATCCTCTAATTTTTGGCATTCATCATGAAATAGCTTGGACCATTCTTTCTTATATGGTACGACCTCTACCTTTCTCATGAAAGCCTCCTTGATAAGAATTCGCGTTTACACATTCCGTTTTACTATTTCCTAATTTTAACACCAATGTGCATGCATCACAAAAAAGCAGCCGGGATAATAACCCCAGTTGCTTTTTGGATAACGCTTACATTTCATTTGTTTTACTTCGCTTTTTGTATGGAAGCCACATTTTGATCTTTCAAAATAGTTGGTTTCATGCCTCTTCGCTGCGGAATGCCTCTTTCCTCCTGTTTCTTTGCAACCCACATTGTCAGCATCGGTGTCAGGATCGCCGTCACCAATACACTTGTCGCGATGATCGCTGTTGCCGATTCTGCTACAGGAGCGAATTGCGGGTTTAACTCGGCGATGATGAAAGGTACAGCAACTGCGGCACCCGCTGTTGAAGAAGCCGCGACCCCAGCAACACCATCGGAGCCAGTAACGTAACGGTCCAGCAGATATAAGACACCTCCGGAAAGGAAGACGACGGCAACACCCATTAAAATTCCCATGAATCCGGATTTTAAGATCATGCCAAAATCCAGCCCGAATCCTAGAGCCAATGCGAAGAACGGGATAAGGACCGGTACGGCCTGTCCAAAGAATTCCCGGCACTCTTTATCGATATTCCCTACAATCATCCCGACTGCAAATGGAATCAATGTAGAAACAATTGTTTGCCATGGGAAGGTTGCAAGGCCTCCAACACCGAGGATGATCATCGTGAAGAACGGTCCGCTTTCAATACTGATGAACGGGAATGCCGCAGCATCTTCCGTTCTGCCCAATTTTGTCATGAGTGCGGTATAAAGACCACCGTTCGTTTCATTAAAAGCCGCTATCAGCACTAAAACCGAAAGACCGGAAAAGAGACCAGTTTGAATCCCATTCTCTGGAAGAAGCAAAGCTGCACCATATCCTAATAATGCCGCAAAAACGACTTTACCGATAAGCAATGTAAATCCTTTTCTTGCAATATACCCGGATTGCTTAACATCTATCGTAGCTCCGACACAAAAGAAAAAGACGGCTAGTATCGATGCGGTACCCGTTAGCATCGCACCTGTAAATCCACCAAAGAAGGTTGCTGTGTCAGGAAAAATAGTATGTATCAAAGCACCTATGAACAACGGGACAACCATCATGCCACCAGGGATTTTTTCTATTGCGGCTTTTATTCTCATCACAATCTCTCCACTTCATTATCAAATTTATGATTATTTGTAATTGGAAGTCTAGTTGTGGAGTTAACTGGTTGCAGTTATCGATCAATCAACGTTTAATAGTTTGTTCTGGCTTTCAATAAAGTCCTGTAATTTTTTCCGGCTGGGCATACCATCCATATCACCAGGAGACATGACTTGCAGTGCGCCAATCGCATTACCCCGAGTAACGGCTTCCATCGTGGATATACCTTCAAGCAAGCCGCTGATCACCCCGACGGCAAAACCATCGCCGGCCCCTACTGTATCAACGACTTTTTCGGGTACAAATCCTTTAATATACCCTTCTTCATTCGCATTTTTATAATAGGCTCCCTCTGCTCCAAGCTTGATGACGATCATTTTAACTCCTTTGTTCAAATAAAATTCGGCCACCTCCTCAGGTGTTTGGAGTCCTGTTAAAACTTCCGCTTCAGACATGCCTGGAAGAAAGAAATCACAAATGTAAGCTAGCTGATTAATGCAATCCACCATTTTTTGTTTATCCGGCCATAGGTTAGGCCGTAAATTTGGATCAAATGAAACGGTTTTTCCTTGATTCCTCATAAATTTCATGGCAGCAACGGTAAATTCATGGCAGCTTTCAGATAATGCGGATGGGATACCTGTTGCATGCAGATGTTTAGCCTGCAGAAAATATTCTTCCGAGAAGTCGTCAATTTCCAGAGTAGAAGCTGCTGAATTTTTTCTGAAATATTCCACTTCTGGGTCTCCATCCAGCACTTTAGATTTGATTAGCATTCCTGTTGGGTGATTACTTGTAAAACGGATACCTGTCGTGTCGACTTTTTCTTTATTCAATTCTCCGATGATGAACTTACCGAAACTGTCGTTGCCAAGTTTCGTCATATAAGCAACATCTAAATCAAGACGCGCCAATCCGCAAGCTACGTTTGATTCGGCTCCCGCAATCGCTCGGGAAAAGGATTTAACTTCGTGTAAAGGTTCTGCTTCATTTGCATAGAACATGGTCATCGGTTCCCCAAAAGTGATCACATCTAATTCTTTCATTCCTAATTCCCCCTGAAAAAGGTGTATTACGGTTTAGTAAACCAAAACCGTAAGAAAGCGCTTTCTTTTTATTAAAGTCAGATTACCATATAAACCAGTTTTTAACAACACTAATCTTCATATTTTTATTTTGCATAAAAACATAGTTTTAATCATTTATTTCTTCTTTCACACTGATTAATCTACTAAAATTTTCTATTATCATTGACTATTTGGAAAATATTATATATATTTTTAATATTGGTAGCGCTAACATTTTGAATATTCACGATAAACCGTTTTACTAAATAGGAGGTTATTTATATGCATATGGAAAAACGTTATTCCATTCATCCGTCACAAGCCAAACACTTTGATACAAGTGAAATCCGCAAAAACTTTTTAGTGGAAAATTTATTTCTCGATGATGACGTTTCTTTATGCTATTCCCTTGATGACAGGATCATCATAGGAGGAATCAAACCTGTTTCTAAAGAGGTCAAGCTTGAGGGCCATGATTTCATAAAAGCTGATTATTTTCTTCAACGAAGAGAATTAGGTGTATTTAATATAGGGGGATCAGGAAGGATCTCAGTTGATGGGGAGGTATATCCCCTTCAAAATCGTGATTGTCTGTATATAGGATTAGGTTGTAAAGAGCTGATTTTCAGTAGTGATTCAGACTCCGAACCTGCTAAATTTTATTTAGCCTCTGCTCCAGCACATAAAAATTACCCCATTCAACACGTAGCATTCAAGGAAGTGCAAGGTGATGAAATGGGATCACAGGAAACGGCAAATAAGCGGACGATTCGCAGAATGATTCATGAAAAAGGTATCCAAAGCTGCCAACTGTGTATGGGAATGACTGAATTGGCCCCAGGAAATGTCTGGAACTCCATGCCTCCTCATGTTCATGACCGCAGAGTGGAAGTTTATATGTATTTTGACTTAGCAGAAGATGCCATTTTGTTCCACATGATGGGGGAACCCGATGAAACAAGGCATATTGTAATGAAAAATGAACAAGCTGTCATTTCACCTCCATGGTCCATACATAGTGGTTCCGCTACAAGCAACTACACATTTATTTGGGCAATGGCCGGAGAGAATTATACATATGAGGATATGGATAACTTTCCTATTTCAGAAATGAAGTAACATGCTAAGAATAGTTTACTAATCCATATGGGGATGGAGGAAATTAGATGAGTTTACTGGATTTTTCAATGGACTTTTTCAGTTTAAAAGATAAAGTTGCCATCGTAACAGGAGGAAATACTGGATTAGGACAAGGATATGCGGTTGCATTAGCAAAAGCAGGTGCAGATGTTTTTATCGTTGCCCATGGTGATAATTGGAAAGAAACAAAGGATTTAATCGAAACGACCGGCCAAAAAGCAGTCTTTTATCAAGCAGAACTTACGAATAAAGACAGCCTTAAAGGTGTTGTAAAAGGCTGTCTTGATGCATACGGGAAAATCGATATCCTTGTTAATAATGCAGGAACGATTCGCCGTGCTCCTTTATTGGAATATAAAGACGAAGATTGGAATGCAGTAATGGACATTAACCTAAATTCCCTGTATTTTCTTAGTCAGTTAGTTGCCAAAGAAATGGTTGAACAAGGCAGCGGAAAAATTATAAATATCGCTTCGATGCTAACCTTCCAAGGAGGGAAGTTCGTTCCGGCATATACAGCGAGTAAACATGGCGTTGCCGGGCTGACTAAAGCATTCGCTAATGAATTGGCGTCTAAAAACATTCAAATAAACGCGATTGCCCCAGGATATATTGAAACGGCCAATACTGCCGCGCTACGTGCAGATGAGTCAAGAAACAAGGACATTCTCTCAAGGATCCCGGCTGAAAAATGGGGAACACCATTTGATGTCATGGGAACCGTCGTTTTTCTTGCAAGCAAGGCCTCTGACTATATGAATGGCCATATTCTCGCTGTCGATGGAGGCTGGCTCGTTCGTTAATGATTAAGGTTTGCAAATGAATATGTTTATGGTTAACACCCTTAGCCAAAGTGCTTAGGGTGTTTCTTACATCCAATGTTTAACAAAATCTGCTAACTGGCGTTGGAATCGTAATGCTCCTTTGTTATGATGAAGGTAACCCGTTCTATTTCAAGAAATAATATCCTTTAGGAGAACATCATGAAAAAAAAGAAAACTACCATATCAGATGTTGCTGAGAAGGCCGGTGTTTCCAAAAGTACGGTTTCTCAATATATTAACCAACGTTTTCGTTATATGAGTGCTGAAACAAAAAACAGAATCGAGCAAGTCATCCAAGAACTTGATTTTCGCCCCAATGATAATGCCAGGAATTTAAAAGTAAAAAAAACAAAAGTGATAGGCATACTCGTAGCTAATATTTTACATACTTTATCCACTGAAATCATTCGTACCGTTGAACAACAGCTTCAGCAGCATGGCATGAAGGTATTCATATGTGACTCTGCCGATGATCCAGAGAAAGAAAAGGAATACCTTGATTTGCTTGTTTCTACACAAGTAGATGGAATCATCATTTTTCCGGTAGGAAATGATTTTAAAGTCTATAATTACTTGATCGATCATTCAATTCCAATGGTATTCGTTGATCGATTAGTTGATGGAGTTACATCCGATTCCGTTCTTTTGGACAATCATGCTGCAATCTTTTTAGCTGTTTCCATGCTGGCTGAAAAAGGACACGAAAATATTGCTTTTTTAACCTTACCGATTGATATCCCGATCACACCAAGATTGGAAAGAATCGAAGGATTCAAAAAAGCGATGGCATCTCATAAATTGGAAGTCAGGGAGGATGATATTCATTCTTTACCAAGAAATCGAATTCAAGAAAAATTGGCCCAGATATTCGATGCAGAAAAACCTCCAACAGCCATTGTGGCAGGAAATGATTTAGTGTTACGTGAAATCCTTAGCTATTTGAAAAAGCAAAAACTCTCGATTCCTGGGGAAGTGGCCATTGTCAGCATTGATGATGTCGCTTATACGGAGTTTTATGAACCATCCATCACAACTATTGGACAACCCATACAGCAAATGGGAATTAAAACAGCAGAGTTATTATTGAACCGGATAACCAATTCGGATCAGACTCCGTACATTACTTACCGGTTTGCCCCTGAACTAATTGTTCGGAGTTCATGCTAATCGCCCATAAAAAAACGGCAGTTTAAATTGACTGCCGTTACCTCTTGTCCTAAGAAAAGCTAACCTTTGGTGTTTCATTTTCTTTCAGTTAAGAAACATTGCAAGAAGAACTATCATCTTGCTGACTCTATGACATTTTGGATAAATGGAGCTTTTGCTTTCGTGTACCCCACTATATCCCCAGGATGCTTTTGAGCTAAGGATAATTTTAATTCCTGATATTGTTTCCTTACGTCAGGATGATTTCTTAGATAGTCCCTAAACGAAAGTTGATTCTTCCACTGTTCACTTCCGAATCTATAGATATGCAAATGATGTGTCCCCGCTCTCCATTGGCCTTTTCTAAAAAAACGCCTTTCGGGAAATTCCTGATGCGGGACAAATTCATATCCAATCGATTTCAAGGGCTCAATGAATGTGTCTGCTACATCTAAATGCCGGACGCCAACCATGATGTCCAAAATCGGTTTTGCCCCCAACCTTATGACAGATGTACTTCCAATATGCTCAACACAAAGGCAAGAGTTCTTTAAAACCCCCATTATCCTCGCTTTTTCCTGTTGAAATTCATTAACCCAATCAGGGTTATAATCCTCGATTTTTACTGTTTTCTCCATATAATCACTCAACTTTTCAGGTAAAAGATATTATCAGCCATTATTTCTCATCACGTGACCATTTGACGATCGGATCTTGCGTACTCGGCTCATAGTAAGTTCCGACATACACCTTTTCTTTCCCGGTTATTTTATTCGTTCGGATGACTGTATATCTTCCTTTATCATAATTTTTGGTAAGATAATATTTCCGGTAAGAAAACCCTTTTTCGGGGCCGGTTAATTTCTCTTTAGTTTTATACGCTTCCGGCTTGTTTAAGCTCTCTTTCACTACACTTCTAATATTCAGCGGAGTTCCCTCAAGCTTAACATCACTTCGGAAATCGGCGCTCCTTGTCTCGGCTTTCCCTAAAGGCACGGATGCCATTTCGATCGTTTCTTGGGTTTGTTCCGAAAATGATTTTGTGACACTGTATGAATACAGGATATTCATGGAACTTATATTGTCTTTCATTTTGCCAGCAAATTCAGGCATGGCAAAATTCAATAGAAAGGTGATCGATATACATACGATTAATAAAGTAAGCGAAATTTTCTTCATATTTCCTCTTTCTCAACTATGTATTCCTGTAATCCAACTTGTTCATTTTCCTTTGGAATAATTCCAAATTTAGCGATTAATAGAATGGCAAGAAAAACAAAACAGCAAAAACTAGTATTATCACTTGTAATAAATGAAGCCGGTATAATATGAGATGAGAGTAATGAATTCAAAATATAAGAAAAAAGAAAACCCGAATAGGATAGGCAAATCAGGTAGTTTCCAATCAATACCCTCTTGTAATGAACATACTCCGACTTATTTCCGTTCCTGATACTGACACAATGTCTAAATTGCCTAATGAGGCCGTATGTGAAACCAATAATTAACATGACTGCAATGAGAAAATCAATTATTGCTTCCTCCACTTTTACCCCTCCTTGCCCTAAAAAACTTGTAAAATATTACATTAAACTCATCATATACCATTTATGATAAAATGATAAATATTTCCTACTTTAATATTGGAGTTGTATCATGAAAATTTTTGTGAAAATTGTATTATCGTTATTTATGGTTCTTTATCTATTAATCCTTACAAAGCTCATTTTATTTAAAACCCTCTCGATAACCGAAATGAATGGTCATATTATTTTTACCTTCAATGGCCGATATTGGGGGTCCCATAACTTCATCCCTTTTAAAACCATTTTCCATTACCTGTTCTTAGCGGATGTAAATACATCCATCCGGATTGAGAACATAGCGGGGAATATCATCGGTTTTGTACCATTTGGCTTGATGCTTCCATTAATATCAAAAAGATTTTCCCAACTCATATCGATCTTGATTGCAACATTCTGTTTTAGCTTCACCTATGAGGTTCTTCAGCTTTTATTTGAATTAGGAAGTTTTGATACTGATGATATGATCCTGAATACTCTTGGCGGGACTATAGGATACCTGCCGATTAAGCTGTTTTACACAGTTTTCAAAAAGAATGGAACCATTCACAGCCAGGCCCAAGGACAGTAATTTGCTGTCCTTCTTTTGTCACAAGTTACTTTCACGCCGCTGCCGAATTATTGACGCGTAGGTTGAAATATCATGTCCTTATTCTTACGTTTAAAGCGAGACAAGGTTTCAATATAAAGGAAAATATACCTAATATTACTGTAGGTGCATAAAAAAAAGACCACCAGATTGGTGGTTACAGCCTGTAGACAAATTCAAAGAACAGCAAGAGATGTTTCAGTTGATTTCAGAAATCCGCTCCCTTTCCGCCGACTGCCTGCCAAGCCTCCTCGCCGCGAGCGGCTGCGGTGTCTCGGCTATCCAGTAATTCGGCAGGAGTGTCGCAAATTTCTTCAATCCAATAAGGATTACAGTAAAAAAACATTAAGTATAATCTAGTCTTGTTTTAAAATTTAGGTAGAACCCCATTTTGTCTACAAACCCAGGCCATCAGATTGGTGGTTATTTCAAATTTTTAAATCCGTATTTTTCAAAGATTTTCATGGAGTCTTCCGTTTGGAGATAATCATAGAATAGCTTGGCTTCCTTATCATGATCCAAGTCATTGATCATTCCGACGGGATATATGATCGGGTCGTGTAAATCTGCCTGGGCTGCTGCAATGATTTCAATTTTCGATGAGTTGAGCGCATCCGTTTTATAGACGAGGCCTGCGTCCACGTTTCCCGTTTCCACATATGTAAGCACTTGCCGGACATCCTTTGCATATACCAATCGATCTTCAACCTCTTTAAAGAGGTTCATGTTTTCCAAAGTTTGTTTCGCATATTGCCCTGCCGGTACAGACTCTGGAGTGCCAATCGAAATTTTTTCTGCCTTTGTAAGGTCTTCCAGCGATCCGATTTCCTTTTTGGAATCCTTTGGCACCACCAGCACCAGATCATTGCCGACTAAATCGATTCCGTTTTTCTCTTCAATAAGATCTTCCGCTACTAATTTATCAAATTTATCTTCTGCAGCTGAGAAAAACAGGTCAACAGGCGCGCCTTGGGATATCTGCTGCTGAAGAGCTCCAGAGGCTCCAAAGTTATAATGAACTTCTACATTTGCATTCTCTTTTTCAAAAGACATCTTTATATCATTTAAGGCATCTTGCAAACTTACAGCTGCGGAAACCGTCAATTCCACTTTACCTCCGGCTTGCGCCTTCATTTCCGTTTTTTCCGCTTGATCATTTGAACAACCTGCGATCGCTGCCGCAAGCAGCATAATCGAAAAAATCATAAGGTATGTTTTTTTCAAAGTCACTCTTCTTCCGACCTTTCATTTTAGGTTGGCTGCTAATTCAGCAGCCTTCCGTATTCATTCTTTCATTTAGATTCCGAACACCATGCATCTCAGCTATAAAGAAGTTTGGGCTGTCGGGCTAGATAGGAAGGTGTACCATTTTGATTAAGACTAAGGATCAATTTCATGACCTCCACTATTCCCTCAGGTTTCTCCAACTCTATTTCCTTATGATAAGCTTCTATGGATGTGTTCCACTTTTTCATTTTTTTCTGATCCTTCAATATACCCAGCAATTGTTTTTCAAAAGGCTTTTTCTGATTAAGTTTAAATACAAGTCCTTGTTGTTTTAAATATTGCAGATTAATTTCCTCCTGCCCGGGAAGCCTCGAATGAACAAAAATGGGAAGCCTTTTTCGCAATGCTTCGCTAATCGTGACACCGCCCGGTTTCGTAACGATTGCGTCAACTTCTTCATAAAGCTTATTCATTTCAGACCTTGATGAGATATAAGGCAATGGTTTGATATGTGGTAAGTTCCATGTTTCGATTTCTTCATAAAGCTTGTTGTTATTTCCGCAAAGGACTAAATAATCAAAGTCGGTTGAATTCTTTAACTCATCACCTAAGTTCAAAATCCCTCCAAGACCGCTATTTCCTCCGGATATCAAAATTTTTGGCCGTGCTGTGTTTCTTTGGACACGGGCATTTTTAGTGATTTCCTCGTGCACGGGAATTCCAGTGACCATCATCGTTTGTTTTGGTATTTGACGCTTACTCATCAGCTTTTCTTTTACTTCTTGACTAGGAAGAAAATGGGCATCTATCCCTTCGCTTCCCCACACATTATTAATAAAGTAGTCCGTGTACACATTTATAACCGGTGTGCTGCACTTCCCTTTCATCTTTAGCTGACTTAAAAGATAGGAAGGAAAACCGTGTGTACACACAATTAAATCAGGCTTTTCTTCTGCTATCAATTGTTCCAATTTATTCATGAATAGTTGCTGATACCACTTAAATATCCGTTCCTTTGGCGTGTGCACATAAAACAGATTCTTATAGGCAAGATTATAGGTTTCCGGCGCATAACGGATCCATGTAAGATAACTATTTACAATGATTTTTTCTAGAGAGGTATTGGTATAGCTGATTAGATCGATTTTCTTATAAGTAATCCCATTTGAATGCTTTTTTAACATATCCATTAATGCCTCTGCAACTTGATGATGTCCCGACTGCATTCGAAAGAGAGGTAAAAACAAAATTTTCTTCTTCATATATGTGTCATCTCCTAAGAAATCATTCTGAAAATACAAAATATATAGTTCATGATATCTTCTTCTTATAATAAAATTCCAATTTTATAATAAGGAGCCGACTCAACCTTTGGACATTTGTTTTCTCTTTTTAATGTATTTGATAGAAACATAAAGTGCAAAAATAACTAAAAATACAAGCCCTAAATATGGAACATATTTAGGATTAACATTAAAAGCATCCCCGATATAATAACCGGCCACTATAAAAGGGACGGTCCATAGAATAGTGCCAAATAGGGAAAATAGGAAGTATTTCCGAAAAGGTATAGAAGAGATTCCTGCGAAATATGGACTAATTTGTCTTATTCCCGGAATATAAAATCCAAATACTAATGTTTTTTGTGCATTATCCGTATAGTTTTTCTTTGCTTTCTCCCAGCGTTCAGTCGTAATCCCAATGAATCTTCCAAATTTATTTATAAATGGATACCCCACATATTTTCCGCATGCATAAGCTGCAAGCATTCCGATAAAGGCGCCGAGAATTGCACACAGCATTGCCAAACCCAGTGAGAGCTTACCTTGTGCTACCAACACCCCAATCAGAAATAAAAGTGATTCTTCAGGAGCAGGCACTCCCACAATGCCGAAGAATAAAAAAAGAAAAATGATCAGGTATCCATATGAATCAATAAAATGTAAAAGCGTATCTATATTCATAATACCCCCAGAATTATTTATAAGTCTTTTAAAGTAATAAAGTAAATTCCTTTTTCCTTACTCTCCTGTAGGTAAATTTTTAACATTTCAATCATATAGCCTGGTGCTTCTTTATCCGCTCCCAATGTTTCACCACAGTCATGAAGCAACAGGATGGAACCTTCTGTCGAAGTGCTTCGCAGTTGATCAAGCAAAGTATTTCTGCAATTTTCGACTTTCCAATCCCCGAAGATGCCGGACCACATCACCACTCTATATTTCTTACTGAAAAGTGGTGTGAACATATTAAAATGGCCCCATGGCGGTCTATAAAAAACAACCTTTTCATTCGTAACTTCATTTATCGCCTTTTCAGTCATTTCCAACTGTTTCCGTAAATGGATTGGTGATAGCACCCAGCTTGAAACATGATGATAATGGTGGATCCCTATAGTATGTCCCTCTTCATGCATTCTTTTAATAATCTCAGGATTTCTTTTCACCTTACTGCCAACAACAAAAAATGTGGCCTTTATCTTATACTCTTTTAAAAGATCAAGTAATTTTATTGTATATTCAGGGTTTGGGCCATCATCGAAAGTTAGCGCAATCCCATTATTCAAATTGATTTTTTTTGTTATTCCCAGACTGCATACACGAATAAGCACCGTTGGGATAATAGTATAAAATATTAATAGCAATAATAAAATAATAAAACTAATCAGCCATATATGCATCACACAAAACTATCCTCTCATTATTGATATTACCAATACTGATTCTTTCCCTATATCATATTCATTTACCACAATGCAGCAAATTTTATTGTATTCAGGTAATTCATTAAAAAAACCTCTTCTTACAATTTAGCATTTTTTTTTCATTATTTTCACTTATCAATCATTTTTTTATTTTTGTAAAATTTTACTGACCACTAGCCTGCTTACTGCAAAGTAATAAAACACCTATAAAGAAATTAGAATTAGAGCAGTTTGCCTGCATTTTTTTCATTTAAAAACCTTCGAGTTGATTTCAGAAATCCGCTCCCTTTCCGCCGACTGTCTGCCAAGCCTCCTCACCGCAAGCCGCTGTGGGGTCTTGGCTAGCCAGTTATTCGGCAGGAGTGTCGCCAATTTCTTCAATCCAATAAGGGTTAGAGAAAAAACATGAAGGGTAATCTAGTATTGTTTTTAGACAAATTCCAAGAAAAATCGAGTGTGCCTGCGGTTTTTTTCATTTAAAAACGTTCCAATTGTTATCATCCGGAGCATTTTTTGCCGTTCACGATTTTTTCATCCATCAACGCTCATTTTGCGGCCGTCCACGCACCTTATTCGACCGTTCTCGAATTTATTCGACCCTCCACGCACTTTTTCCGACCCCAATTGGGTCTTCTTTTTGCCGACAAACTGAAAAAAACACCCTAAGGGTGTTTTTTTAAATCCATATTGTTTTCCAATAATCCTCTTTATCAAAGAGCACATTCTTCAATTTCGAATCCCAGGTCTTCTATGATTCCCCAATCTGCTGTGGGTTCTTGACCAGCTGTCGTTAAATAATCGCCGACGAAGATGGAATTGGCTGCATAAAGTGCCATGGGCTGCATGGAACGGAGATTGACCTCACGACCGCCGGCCAGACGGATTTCTTTACTCGGATTAACGAATCTCATCATCGAAATCAATTTCAGGCATTTAGTGGGGGTCAACTCGGAAGTTCCCTCAAGCGGCGTTCCGTCAATTGCATTGAGAAAATTACAAGGAATGGAATCTGCATCAAGGCTGCGTAGGGATAGTGCGATTTCCACCGCTTCCGACTCAGATTCCCCCATACCGAAAATGGCACCAGAACATGGGGACATTCCGGCTTCTTTTACAGCTTCGACTGTATCTACCCGGTCTTCATATGTATGTGTCGATGTAATTTTACTGTAGTTTTCCTGTGATGTATTCAAATTGTGGTTGTAGCGATGAACGCCTGCTTCCGCAAGTTTGCCAGCATGTTCCTCATTCAGGAAACCTAAACAGCAGCAGATTTTAAGATCCGTCGTTTCGCGGATTTCTTTTACTGCTTCAATGACATGATCGATTTCCCTGTTGGTCGGACGACGGCCAGACGCAACGATGCAGTAAGTACCCGCTTTGCGACGAATTGATTCTTGCGCTCCCTCGACAATCTTTTCTTTCGTCAACCAAGCATATTTATCGATTGGGGCTTCCGATACGATCGACTGCGAGCAGTAGCCGCAATCTTCGGGACATAATCCTGATTTCGTATTGATGATCATATTCAATTTAACTTTTTTCCCATAATGATGCTTGCGTATGAGGTAGGCCGCATTCAAAATTTCCAAAACCTCTTCGTCTGGGGCTTGTACGATGGATAATGCCTCTTCCTCCGTCACTTTATATCCTTTGATAACGTTCTCCGCTAACATCTTCCAGTCCCTTAACATTGTTTCCAAACCTATCCCTCTTTTCTTTATTGTGTGCCGAATCGCTGGTTTATGGATTCCTTGACTATGCAATTCCTAGAAAAGGAGCATAACCCGGTCTGGTAAATAAAGACCAAATGCCTGCAATATCTGCCTGATGCTCCAACCGCGAATGCCTCCATCTCCAATCCACTTTCCCTTCAAACCAAGTAGTCGCATGTGCACCATCCAACCACAATGGGCAGCACTTAACATTTAGCAGTATCAATACTGCCTGGCGATTTAGGTAAATTTGTTAACCTTAAATATTTTAAGTTAACATATCGATAGAATAATAACATACTAACAAAATATTATTCAATGGTCTTTTTCAATATTTTCCTAGTCTCTCCTTTAAATCCCGATAAAGATGGCTTTTTATATGTTAACTAAACAATAAATTAGTTGACATATAAAATAGAAATCAGGCAAACTAATAGTGGGCATTTTGCCAGCACTTTCAAAAAAGGAGGTTAAAAACTTGAAAGCTAGGACGATTTCCTATGTGGCCCTTTTTACCGCGTTAACTGCCATTGGCGCCTTTATTAAGATACCTATACCTTACATACCATTCACACTGCAAATTCTGGCAGTCTATTTGGCAGGCGCATTATTGGGGCCCCGGCTTGGAATGCTCAGTCAGTTATGCTACGTCTTGATCGGACTTATCGGGGTGCCCGTGTTTGCTGAAGGCGGGGGATTCGGCTATATTTTCAAACCCACATTCGGCTATTTGCTCGGATATATACTGGGAGCCTATGTAAATGGATGGCTGATCAACCGGTTTTCCCTCTCTACGATTCGTTCCATATTCTTTGCTAATGCCGCCTCTTTGCTGACAGTTTACCTTTTTGGCTGCATCTGGCTGTATGGTGCGATGAAGTGGATTGTAGAAACGCCGCTTACCACCAACCAGACGATTCTTTACGGCTTCTTGTTACCTGTACCCGGTGATCTTATGCTATGCATTCTATGTGCTGTCATCATTCAACAAGTACGTCCGCGCATTGCAAGATATATAAACGTAAAGGAGCTGAATCATCCATGGGCCAAGCCTACTTTATAACCGGAACTGGCACGGATATTGGAAAGACCATCGTCACGAGTGCACTCTATCTGTCTCTTCAAACATTGGGAAAAAGCGTCACGATATTCAAGCCATTCCAAACTGGAATCAATGAAGAAAATCATACATACCCGGATATATCTTGGTTTGAGCAGGAACTCGGTGTAAAGGATTCAGGGTTTTACACACTGAAACCGGAAACCTCCCCACATTTGGCGATTAAATTAACCGGTAGTCTTATCGATGAGAAGAAAGTCGTGGAAAGGGTTCACGAACTTGAGGAAATGTATGACATCGTATTAGTAGAGGGCGCTGGCGGATTGGCTGTGCCGCTTATTGAACGAACGGAAGGTTTCTATATGACGGCGGATTTCATAAAGGATTGCGGCATGCCTGTCCTCTTCGTATCCACAAGCGGTTTAGGGGCGATTCATGATGTCGTGACCACCCATTCTTATGCCCAAGTCCATGATATAAACGTGAAAACCATTTTGTATAATCATTTCCGGCCGGAAGATCGGATTCATCAAGACAATATCGAAACCATTGAAAAGCTGACTGGGCTGAATGGCCTCGCCTGCATCCCAACACTGGCCGATGTTAGAAAAGACTTGAGAATCTGTATCCTTGATTTACTTAGTGATCAAGATTATACCCACCAACTGAAAGAGGTGTTCAAAGCATGAACAGTCAGGATTTAGAACAATGGGATAAGGAATATGTATGGCATCCGTTCACACAAATGAAAACGTATCGGGAAAGCAAACCGCTGATCATTGAGCGCGGCGAAGGCAGCTACCTGATTGATGTGGATGGCAAACGCTACCTCGACGGCTATGCTTCATTATGGGTGAACGTGCACGGGCATAACGAGCCGGAATTAAACGGCGCCCTAATTGAACAAGTGAATAAAGTCGCGCACTCCACGCTGCTGGGATCTGCGAATGTACCATCGATTCTACTGGCAAAAAAACTGGCCGAGATCACTCCTGGTTCTTTATCGAAAGTCTTCTACTCTGACACGGGATCTGCCGCTGTTGAAATCGCCCTTAAAGTCGCATATCAATATTGGCAAAATATCGATCCCGTCAAGCATCAGAATAAAAACAAATTCGTCTCACTTGACGAAGCATACCATGGCGATACTGTCGGAGCTGTGAGTGTGGGCGGAATGGATTTATACCATAGAATCTTTAAGCCCCTCTTATTTCAACGGATTTCCGCCCCTTCACCATATGCCTATCACATGACTGAGTATGGAGATCAAGAAGCCGTGAAAAACCATTGTTTGAAGGAACTGGAGCAGTTACTGGAGAAACAATCAGAGGAAATTGCAGGATTGATCATCGAGCCGCTTGTGCAGGGAGCAGCAGGCATCATAACCCATCCCCAAGGCTTTTTGAAAGAGGTCGAACAATTATGCAAAAAGTACAATATCCTCTTAATTTGTGACGAGGTGGCCGTAGGATTCGGTCGCACCGGTACAATGTTTGCCTGCGAACAGGAGGATGTCGTCCCTGATATCATGTGTATGGGTAAAGGGATCACTGGGGGATATATGCCACTCGCAGCAACCATCATGACCGAGCAGATCTTTCATTCCTTTTTGGGGGAAAGAGAAGAACATAAAACCTTCTATCACGGCCACACCTATACAGGAAATCAGCTAGCCTGTGCACTGGCCCTGAAGAATATCGAGCTAATGGAAAGCCGGAATCTCATTAAAGACATCCAGAAAAAATCTAAATATCTATCACAAAGACTGCAAACGCTATACGAACTCCCGATAGTCGGCGATATCCGCCAGCGCGGCTTCATGATTGGAGTGGAAATCGTTAAAGACCGCCAAACAAAAGAAACGTTCACCCTCCAAGAGAATGTCGTTTCCGGAATCATCCATACAGCACGGGAAAATGGCCTGATCATTCGGGAACTTGGTCCAGTCATCACGATGATGCCGATCCTTTCCATGTCAGAAAAGGAACTCGATTTCATGGTCCAAACCGTCTACCGTGCCATTAAGGAAGTCTCCATTCATAAAGGATTGATTCCAGCAGCTAACTGATACACAAAGAACCGGAAGAGCAGAGCTCATCCGGTTCCTTCTATACTTTGTAGGGACTTCGTAAAGAAAGATCAAAGATATTACATTGTTTTCAAGGAACGTAATACTATTTATGCAGATGAAAATTTAAGGATTCTAAGTAAATACCCCTAATGATTCCATTCTCTTTCTGCCCGTTTTTAAATCTTAAAGATGTACCTTTTACACGAATTTGGATTGTCCATAAATTTGGCATCGTTTATTTAAATGGCTTTTTTGCTTGTTTCAAAATTTCCCCAAGCTGCCCATCCTGTCTGCGTCATATATTTTTTCTCCTTATAAAAAAGAAAAGAAAGGTCATCCTAATGGAGTAATTCCAATAATGACATAAGGAGAGAAGCTACATGCCTCAACAACAAATTGATATCAATCAATTAAACCAAGCAAAAGCAAACGTTACCCTAACACAAACCTTACTTTCACAAGCAATTGAAAAATCTTCCTCTGATCCAACTTTGGCACAAGAAGCCATTAAACAAGCAGCTCAAGAAATCGCACAAGCCCAGTCTTCCGTAAATCAGGTTTACAGTGCAGTTCAAGCTCAGCAAGCAGAATGATTTTGGGAAGATGAAAATAAAAGAGGCCTATCCCAATTGAGGAATAGGCCTTTTAATAACGAATGTTTTTGGTTCATCCAAGCTTTTTCAGACCCACTTCTTAAAAGGCGGTATACTTTGAGGGAATTTAAACGTATTGTATGGATCATATCTCGTTTTAACTTCCCGAAGCCGCTTGAAATTTTCTCCATAGTACGCAGTTGGCCAATCTTCGATGAGGATATCCGGCCAATTCACGTAGTCACCTGTAGTATATGGTGACAATGCGCATTTAAGTTCTTTGATCCACTGGATGTTTTGCCGCTCTTCTTCTGGATTCGTCCATGTAACCAGATACTCCTGGGCGATGACGGCATCCCGATAATAAAAAGCCGTTTCATTTGGGGACACACGGCCAACTGCCCCTCCTAGGGATTGGTGCCAAATGGCTGCATTTTCATTTGGAGCGTTTTCCAGAAAATGCTTCATCGTCAAGATTGCTTGCCGTTGAAAGGGTTTTTCAATGAAGGACCCCGATCGCTTGCGATGGGCCGGTCGATTTCCACTTGGATCATTAAAGAATTGCACAGCATCAATGTACGGGACTTCCTTTATCATGATATTTGTTGGAAAACCCGCTCTCGTCAAAGGCTTTAGAAGCTGCTGCAACCTATATGATGGCCCAACAAATTCACCTTGAGCGATAATTTGGTTTACTTCCTTTGACTTGAATTCGATTTCTGAAGTTAAACACTCTTCAACTTGAGGGGCCCAATCCTGCCAGGCTTCAAACACCGCTTCAAAATCTTCCCATCCCCATGTGACGGAGAAAATCGATACCCTTGATACGGGGTGTACCCGAAAGGTAAGAGAAGTGACTATGCCAAAGTTTCCCCCTCCACCCCCGCAGCATGCCCAAAATAAATCACTATTAATTTTCCTATTTGCTTTAATAAGTTTGGCGCCCCTCTTTCCGCACGCCCTTACCATTTCTATTTCAAGCAAATTGTCACAAGTAAGTCCAAAGCGTCTCGATAACATGCCTATTCCACCGCCGAGCGTAAGGCCTACAAGACCAACACCGCTTTCGGTTCCAGCCGGAATCGTCGTGCCATACTTCCATAGCGTATTATATACTTGACCTAAATCAGCTCCGGCTTCGATTTTTGCAATCATTTTTTCACGGTTGACCTTGATATTGTACATTTCACTTATATCAATGATTAGACCGCCATTCACTAATGAAAAATTTTCATAACTATGCCTGCCGCTCCTAACCCGGAAAGGTGTATGATTTTCCCGGGCCCACTTCAATGAATTCAATACATCATTGGAATTCTGACAAAACACAATGACCTTTGGAAATTTAGAAAAACTTAAGTTATTATTTATCCTGGCCTGCTCATACTCAGCATCATTAGGTGTAACGACCCGCCCGGTAAGCTTTGTTCTTTCCAAAATATAACCCCTTCCTCGGGTAAAGATGATGCTACATCCTATGAAAAAGTCTGTCAGGAAGACACATTCCATAAACGTCCCCCTGCTGGCATCCCTTGTTACGGGGACTAATTAGCTTTACTCGTGAGATTCGCTGATTTACTCGTGAGTTTCGCCATTTTACTCGTGAATTCCACCACTTTACTCGTAAGTTTTGCCGTTTTACTCGTGAATTTCGCTGGTTTACTCGAGTTTCGCCGTTTTACTCGTGAATTCCACCACTTTACTCGAGTTTCGCCGTTTTACTCGTGAATTTCGCTGGTTTACTCGTGAGTTCCACCACTTTACTCGTAAGTTTCGCCATTTTACTCGTGAATTCCACCACTTCACTCCTGAATTCCAACAATCACCAAAGACAAAAAAGCCCTTCTCGAATTAAGAGAAGGGCTTTCCGATAGAGTTTCTTATCCCGAAATTTCATCATCGGATTTAACATCCAATGGTGTTCGTTTATCCATTTTCAGCATGTAATAACTTGCTACGACCAAGGCTAGGAAAATGATCCCGACAACCAAGGAAATCCGGGTACTAGGATTGATCCACATACCGACCAGCACCATCAGTAAGAAGGCAATTGTCGCATAGTTACTGTAAGGGGCCAACGGCATCTTGAACGGATGTTTCTCCATTTCAGCGGCATTTACCTTTCTGAATTTAAGCTCACTGATAAGTAAGACAAACCATGGAATCATCCCGGGTAATACACTCGCACTGTACACATAAAGGAATAATTGCGGCGGTGCAAGGTAATTCAGGATAACCCCGATGCCCAATCCTAATAGTACAGCGATCGTACAATATGCCGGCACTCCATTTTTAGATACTTTAGCAAAGACTTTTGGAGCTTGGCCATTCAATGCAAGTGTGTAAAGCATACGCCCTGCACTGAAAATCCCACTGTTGCATCCAGACATTGCCGCTGTGATTACGACAAAGTTGATGATTCCTGCTGCTGCTGTGATACCTATTTTAGCAAAGGTTGAAACGAATGGGCTTCCTAAGTCATCCAGTTGATCCCAAGGGAAGACTGTCACGATGACAAATATGGCACCAATATAGAAAATTAATATACGCCATATGATTGATTGGATTGCTTTTGTTACGGTCTTCCTTGGATCTTTCGCTTCTCCGGCTGTGATGCCGATAAGCTCAACGCCTTGATAGGATGCCACGACAAGGGAAAGCGCAAAGAAGAATCCTGTCCAGCCTCCCGTAAAGAAGCCGCCATTTTCCCATAGATTCGATAATCCAATCGCATCCCCGCCATTCCCTATTCCAAAGAAGATAAGGCCTAGGCCGGCAACGATCATCAATATGATCGTTATGATTTTTATAAGCGCAAACCAGAATTCAAATTCCCCGAAGGATTTAACTGAAATGAGGTTGGCCGCCCCCAAGATGATCATGGCGACCACACCTGGTATCCAAGCCGGTAAATCCGGGAACCAATATTGCATGTACAACCCAACCGCGATGATTTCGGACATTCCGACGATTACCCATTGAAACCAATTGCTCCAAGCAGTCATATAACCTGCCAAAGGATGTATATAGCTGCTCGCAAAGGTTGCAAAAGAACCTGTAGTCGGTTCTAAATAGAGCATCTCACCCATGGAACGCATGATGAAAAATATAAAAATACCTGCGATGGCATAAGCAAGCATTACAGAGGGCCCGGTCCATTTGATCGTGCTCGCCGATCCCATGAATAACCCGACACCGATGGTTCCGCCCAAAGCTATCATTTGAATGTGACGTGCTTCCAGCCCTCTCTTTAATTCCTTGTTCGACATGTTTAACTCCCCCAGATGCAATATCGGTAATGCTTTTCCATCCTTAACACGAACGACTCTCTATTAATTATTGCGGTTAGAAATGCTTTATCGAAAAAAATATCAATAACACTTCAATTATGTTTTCTTATCTTATAATAGTAAATATTCTGTAAAAATACAATTGTATTTTTGAAATAAACAGTTACCAAATATATCTTGGCAATTCCCCTTATCTAAAAATATCATTTCAAAAAAATGATGTTCAATATTTCATAATAGTGATCATCTAAAAAACAAATTTTTCAAGTACCTTAATAAAAATTAAGACCACTATAAACCTACAGCTATTGCCGTTTTCACTTCAAAAAAAACTTGTTGACCTTCCGAAAAATAGATGATAGAATTCCAATATTATTTTATAAGCATAATGAATGATTCAGCAGTGGTAGATTATCACTGACAACATTTATTCACAACCGCATACAAGCAAGCGATGAATGCTATGGATGACACTATAGCAGGAGCAGCTTCTGGAGAGACTGTACAAGGTGCAGCGCCGAAGGATTCACAATCTCAGGCAAAAGGACAGAAGAGTAACGAATGATAAAATTGTTATTCTGAACCCTTTAAGAGATTGGTATTATCCAATCTCTTTTTTTATTGTCCATTTTGTGGTTGGACTAAAAACAACAGCTTTAAAACCAATGGGAAAGGCAAGCTGGACGAAAAAATCAGTCCCTCTCTCCAAGACCATTCAGGTAAATTCATTCACTACCAAGACTATAAAAAGACGGGGGCGTAAGAATTGGCAAAACAAGAATTAAAAAGAGATTTAAAAAATAGACATGTACAACTGATCGCAATAGGAGGAACCATTGGCACCGGATTATTTTTAGGTTCCGGAAAAGCCATACAATTAGCAGGACCTTCCATTTTATTTTCCTATCTGATAATAGGGATTGCCTTGTTTTTTGTGATGAGGGCACTAGGGGAATTGCTCTTATCCAATGCAGGGTATACATCATTCACTGAATTTGCAACCGAATATGTCGGTCCATGGGCCGGCTTCGTGACAGGGTGGACATATTGGTTCTGTTGGATCATGACCGCAATGGCCGATATCATAGCTGTCGGCGTCTATATGCAATATTGGTTCGATATCCCTCAATGGATTCCGGCTCTAATATGCCTAGTCATTCTGTTAGGATTGAACCTTTTGACCGTTAAGTTATTTGGTGAATTGGAATTCTGGTTTGCCATCATTAAAGTAATCACGATCATCGCCTTGATCGTCGTGGGGATCATCCTTTTGATCATCGGCTTCAATACCAATAGCGGAACGGTTTCCCTAACGAACCTATGGAATCATGGGGGCATGTTCCCTAATGGCATTTCTGGATTCCTATTATCTTTACAGCTGGTCGTCTTCTCATTTGTCGGTGTCGAATTGGTCGGGGTTTCCGCAGCAGAAACGGCAAACCCGAGAAAGAACATTCCATCTGCCATCAATAAAATCCCTGTCCGGATTTTACTTTTCTATGTTGGTGCACTATTCGTCATTCTCTGCGTCAACCCATGGACACAACTGGATGCCACGAGCAGCCCATTTGTAGAGGTCTTTGCGTTAATCGGCATTCCTGTCGCTGCAGGGATCATCAACTTCGTCGTTTTGACATCCGCTGCTTCTGCATGCAACAGCGGTTTATTTTCAACGAGCCGAATACTTTATACGTTAAGCAGGAATGGCGAAGCCCCTGCTAAACTGGAAAAATTAAATAAACAGGCTGTTCCGAGCAATGCCTTATTAACATCCACAATCGTTGTATCAATAGGGGCATTATTAAGCAAACTGATACCTGAACAGGCATTTACCGTCGTGACGACCATCAGTGCCATCTGTTTCATATGGGTATGGAGCATTATCTTGATTTCCCATATCAAATATTCGAAAACAAGGCCTGACCTAAGAGCGAAATCGACTTTCAAGGCTCCTTTTACACCCTTTGTCAATTACGCCATATTAGGATTATTCCTGTTCATCCTTATTGTTATGCTATTCGCTGAAGCTACACGACTATCACTGCTCTTGACCCCAATCTGGTTCATACTTTTGGTAATACTATATAATTCTCGGAAAAAATATAGCTAAAGGAAATAAAGCCTTGAACTCACTATGAATTCAAGGCTTTATCTGTTTTATGAACATATCATTGTTCGGCTGTCTGCGCACAGTTGCTCAAATATATCAGGCAACTGCATTAAATTTTATATCAAAATAGTGTAAGCTAATATATATTATCGGACCTTTTCCGTCATGTATGAATTTTTCATCCCGGTTTGGTTCACCCATCCATCAGTGGCATTGAAGAATAAACCCCATTGGTGGGCGTTTCACTTTATTAAAACGGAGGGGTTTGTTTATGAAGATTATATATATTCTTACTCTAGTTCCTTTTATAGGCATACTAGGATTTCTGCCTTTTGTTAATAAAATAGAACCATATGTATTAGGGATGCCTTTCAATATGTTCTGGATGGCTATGTGGGTGGTCCTTACCTCTGCCATACTGGGCATCATGTATAAGCTGGATCCCAGGAATCGGGAAGGTGACCAGGAATGAATATTGCTCTCTTAATCATTTTAGCATTTTTACTTCTATCGATATTTTTAGGCATACGCTCTTCAAAAGGAAAAGATATGGACTTGGAACAATGGACGGTTGGCGGACGCGGTTTTGGTGCGATATTCGTCTTTCTGTTGATGGCCGGGGAAATCTATACGACCTTCTCCTTCCTTGGCGGCAGCGGCTGGGCTTATGGCAAGGGCGCACCCGCACTATATGTTCTAATTTACATTACTTTGTCTTACGTATTATCCTATTGGCTCCTACCGGAAATATGGAGATATGCCAAGGAAAATAAACTGATGTCTCAATCCGATTTCTTTGTAAGCAAATATAAGAGTCCCGGTTTAGGAATTTTGGCTGCGCTTGTCGGTGTGGTGTCGATGATTCCAGTGATCGTCGTGCAGCTGAAAGGATTGGGGATCATTGTCTCAGAAGCATCTTATGGTGCCATCTCCATGTCTGAGGCAGTTTGGATGGGGGCGATCAGCCTTACCATTTATGTGATGATCTCCGGTATACACGGTTCAGTTTGGACAGCGGTCATTAAAGATATAATGATGGTCGCCATAATAGGATTTTTGGGGATTTATCTGCCGATTCATTACTTCGGCGGATTTCAGCCGATGTTTGAAGCGATTGATGCGGCCAAGCCTGGTTTTCTTAAGTTCCCAGATCAGGGACTTAGCGTATCATGGTTCATCTCCACGGTAATATTGCTCGTATTCGGCTTCTATATGTGGCCACAAGTTTTCAGCGCTGTTTATTCAGCACGCAGCGGCAAGGTATTTCGAAAAAATGCAATCATCAGCCCTTTATATACACTCATGCTGTTATTCGTCTTTTTTGTTGGGTTTACAGCAATATTGAAAGTGCCCGGACTCGTTGGGGCAGATGCAGACCTGTCATTGCTGCGCCTTTCGATCGAGACCTTTGATCCATGGTTTATAGGCATAATCGGCGGAGCTGGATTATTGACTGCATTGGTGCCGGGATCCATGCTTTTGATGAGCGTCGCTACACTGCTCGCGAAAAACGTCTATAAGGAATTTGCACCTGCAGTATCCGATCGCCATGTTGTACGATTGGCAAAGTTCCTTGTTCCAGTCATCGCCCTTATAGCCGTCTACTTCACCTTAAACGGCGGCGAAACGATGTCAGCATTAATTCTTATGGGATACAGTCTAATCACACAGCTTTTCCCGTCCCTGCTCTTTAGTCTGAAAAGGAATAATCCGATCAATAAATTTGGCGCAATCTCCGGCATCATTTCAGGATTGGCCATCGTAATTTGCATTACACTCAGTCATTCGACAATAGGGACCTTGTTTCCATCCTTGCCGCAAGCAGCGAAAGATTTGAATGTGGGAATCATTGCATTGGCAGTCAATTTCATTGTGATGATCGCAGTAAGTCTGGCTTTCAGAAAGCAAGCGATTCAGTTGGAACCTAAATCCGTTAACGAAATATGAAGAAACTTTGAAACCGGTTATTTTGGATAAATAAACATCGGAAGGCTCAGTCAAAAGACTGAGCCTTCCTTATTATCGGCATCCAAGCATATTGCCCTTTTTCTCAATATTGTTTATAGGAAACCTCATTTTAGACTATTAATCTTTTCTGTTTATAAACAAATCCCCTATTTTAACTAATAAATACAACGAAAAAATAATCATCAAGGTTCTGGATACTACCAGACCATCAATAGCTAAATCATATCCACCTCTTAATAAAACTTCCGGATTCTAACAAAAAGTAATCGATATTACGAAAGCTATTAAAATCAGGATAACACCGAACTGAGATCTATTTGACATTAACATTCCGCCTTATATTATATATTTTCCAAATAATAGCATTGTTTTTAGGAATAATCTACATTCATTGTCACTAGGGATATCTCAGTTGCAATAAAAATCCAAAATAAATAGCCACCCTGATAAAGAATGACTATATATCATAAAATATGAAGCTTTCTCAGTAAAATGCATCGTATTGCTTTCGAGCCAACAAAAAATACGCTCTTCAGAAGGTTCATGCTTTTACTCGTGAGTTTCATGCGCGTCAAGACTCATTTCCCTTTAACAACATACCTTTAGTAATCCACTAAAGCCTTCCTGCCATCATTCAATGCTTTGACCATTTCCTTATATTCCTGCAAATCTTGTTCCAGTTTTTGTTTTCTATTTACAATCATTCTCGTAACCTCTTTTGGGGAGGGCCCGCCTTGAATGCTTCTGATTTCCACAAAATATTCGGGAGAGATTATTTTTTTCCATTCATCTTCTGCTATGTTCACTGAAACGAATTCATTGATGATCTTGTTGATTTCTTTTGTGTCCCAATCATATAGCTCTTTCCCTTCACTAATTGACCGTTTTGCAATATGACTGGCTATGGAGTGGGCTTTTCTAAAGGATATGTCGTAATCTCTTGATAGGGTATCCGCTAATTCAGTAACCGTTATACTGGATTTTGCGGCCATTTTCTTTGTGTGTTCTTCATTTACTTTCAAGGTTGACATGACGGCATACATTAGTTTCATGACACGTCCTGCATTCGAAAAAGCCCGATATAAATGCGGCTGTAAATCATCTTCCGTATCGACGATATCACCAAATGGTGTATTGTGGATCATATTCATTGCAGCAAGTGCATCACCATACGCACTGCTTGCAATCGAACGGGAATGTTCAATGGAGACTGGATTTCTTTTTTGCGGCATGATGCTGCTCACTTGAACATAAGGGTCCGCCACATGAAAGGTTCCAAACTCCCTTGTCACATGCTGCAGGAAGTCTTGAATCCATCTTCCTGTATTGACCATGCACGTCATGATGGCAGTTGCGGTTTCCAATAAATAATCCGCCCCGCCAATCGAGTCATAGGAATTCTCAATCACCGAATCAAACCCAAGCAGTTCAGCCGTACGGTTCCGGCTGATCGGAAAACCGGTGGTCGTTAACGCGGCCGCGCCCAAAGGGGATTGGTTAACCGTTTCATAGGCTGCCCATAACCGGCCAATATCCCTTTGAAGCACATCATATATTGCCAAAAAGTAATGTCCTATCGTAGTCGGCTGAGCCGGTTGGGTATGCGTGTAACCAGTTATATAGGTTTCTGTATGTTTTTCAGCCTGCACCAAGAATGCTTCACTCAATTGGTTTGCATAGCCAATCAATTGGAGTAGATGACCTCTTAAAACAAGCCGGTACATGGCGACTCCCATATCATTACGACTGCGGCCGATATGAATCTTCCCTGCAAGTTCATGACCGATTTCCTCACCGATCTTTGCCTCCATCATGAAAAATAAGTCTTCGAACTGGGGCTGATAGGTCAACTGCGCTAGATCTGTTTGAGCCACTTTCCGAATCCCATCAAGCATGGTCTTCGCCTCTTCTTCTTTAATGATCTTTTGTTCCGAAAGCATGATGACATGTGCCCGATGAATATCGAACATTGCATGAAATAAGTAATCTCTTTGATCATTAAAAACAGGCATCAGAAGCTCTCTAGCATATGTTTTTCCGGGAAAGGCACTACCTTCATTTTTGATAAATTCTTCAAGCCTGCTCATCTTTTAACCTCCGATTTATAAAGCTCTTTCCGCTTTGATTCCAAAAAACTTGTTCGAAATAAAGAGAACGATTACAATCAGCGTGATTTGAATCATCCCATAGGCAGCTGCCTGCCCCATATTGAACATCCGAAGCTGATTCATGATTTCAATGGATATGGGCCTGTTAGAAATTGTGTACAACAGGACCGACGTCGGGAATTCCCCCACAGATTCGATAAATGCCAATAATGTCCCTGATAAAACACCAGGCATAATAATAGGAAATATGACTTTTCTGAAGGTATAAAACCACTTTGCCCCCAAGTTTCTGGCTGCTTCTTCAATCGAGTCATCCAGCTGCTCCAGAACGGCGTTAGTCGAACGGACAACGAGCGGAATATGCCTGATGAAATAGGCAAGCGGCAAAATCCAAAATGTTCCTACCAAAATTTGACCAAAGGAAAAAACGCTAGGTTCATTGAATGCGAATATCAAGTTCATCCCTATGACCGTTGCAGGCAACGCCCAAGGAATCATGACTAGAATATCGACAAAGCTTTTCCCGACGAATTTCCGTTTGACAAGTACATAGGACGCTATGACCCCAAACACCAGATTTGCCAACGTAGCAATAACCGCCATCAGTAAACTATTTCGTAACGGTTTGAAGATATTAGGGTCTTCAAACAAAAGCCGGTAATTTTCCATATTAAATACTGTTGGATATGTTTGAAATGTCCAGGTTCCATCCGGCACAAGTGAAAGCAATAGAATCGTAAAGTGCGGTAATAGCAGAATAATTACGCCGATGATACCCGTTAAGACCATCACCCATTTCACAAACGGGTTTCTCACTTCACTCCTGTGTGCGCCAATTCCTTTCGAAGCCATGCGATAATCCTTCCTATTTTGATACCAACGCATGAATAATAGAAATGAAATCGAAACGATGGATAGAATGACGGATTGAGTAGCGGCAATTTCCATATCACCATTGATTTTTGAAAAATAAATTTGCAGGCTCAACACCCTATATCCGCCAGCTAATAAAAACGGGGCACTGAAAGAAGCCATCGATATCATGAAAACAAGTAGAGAAGCGGCTACGATGGCAGGTGTCAATAATGGAAATGTCACCTTCCAAAAAACCTTGATTTTATTTGCGCCTAAGTTATAAGCCGCTTCTTCAAGGGAAGGATCTATTTTGTTGATTGCAGCGGATACGGTCATATAAAAATAAACATACATCGTATAGGCATGCACGATAAGGATTCCCGATACCCCGCCAATCTTGAATGGAACCTTCTCGAGACCAAACAGGTCCTTGATGGCATTTGGAATCAATCCCGATTCTCCATATAAAAACATAAAGGCCATGACCCCTACCAATGATGGAAGGACAATCGGCAAAATCGCTGCTGATGAAAAGAAGCTTCTGCCGGGAAAATCGTAACGGTTAAAAATGAATGCGAGCGGAATGCCAATCAAGGCACTGACCAATACACTCAATAAGGATATATAAACAGAATTCCATAGAGCCTCTAAGTTCGTTTTCGATTCCTGTACGAAGAAGTCCTGATAATTTCCAAGGGATATCGTTCCGTCTTTTTGCAGACTTTCTATAAAGGTCCTCAACGATGGGTAGAGTACATAAGCTACTAGCACCAATAAAACTGGTATAAGGAGCCAAACCGTCAATCTCGTATCACGATTTTTAATCATGGAGCATCACCACTTATGATGGGAATAAGACGCAGCTGTTTCTCAAGAAGCTGGACATACACTTCCTTTCCTTGATAAAAGTATCCAAAATCATAAGTGTTAAATACGTCGACCCTTAGTAACACGTCTTGAACATCCACCATGACATTCACAACAGATCCAAAGAATTGGACGGAATTTATTTTACCTTTAAAGATATTCTTTCCTTCCTCGATCACATCCAGAATTCTGATTGCTTCAGGACGAATCGAAACAGCAAGGTCAGCATCACTCTGTATGATTGAAATTCCGTCCCTAGCTTGATTTTCCACCTTCAATTTAATCGGTTTTTCACTATTCTTAAGGGTAACCTCTATATTATCTTGTTGAACTTTTTCAACTTGAACGGGCAAAAGATTAATCTCGCCTATAAAACTCGCCACAAAATCATTGGCCGGCCGATTATAAATTTCTGCCGGCGTCCCGACCTGGTGACATACACCATAATTGAACACAGCGATCCGATCACTCATGGATAAAGCCTCAGCCTGATCATGAGTGACATATATGGTGGTAATCTTATAGTCACGCTGCAGCCTTAAGATTTCCACTCTCATTTCATCACGAAGCTTGGCATCCAGATTACTTAATGGTTCATCCAGCAGTAATATCTCCGGTTCAATGACCAGTGCTCTCGCAAGGGCCACCCGCTGCTGCTGCCCTCCGCTTAACTGGCTCACTTGACGATTCGAGTAGCTCTCCAGCCTTACCTTTTGGAGGGCATCCAGCACTCTCCTCTTTAAGTCAACAGAAGAAACCTTTCTCACACGCAAGCCAAACGCTACATTTTCAAAAACAGTCATGTGGGGAAAGAGGGCATAGTTTTGAAAAACCATGCCTGTATTTCTTTTCTCCGGAGGTACACGCGTCATATCTTTGTCGCCAAATCGGACGACACCTTTTGTTGGATAATAAAAACCGGCAATCATCCGAAGCGTTGTCGTTTTACCGCAGCCGCTTGGACCAAGAAAGGTAAAAAACTCACCTTCTTTGATGTCCAGATTTAAATGGTCAACAGCTATCGTTTTCCCGAAGGCTTTTTGGACATTCTCTATTTTTATTGACGCCATCCCAACGACACTTCCTTATTCTTTAATTTCTTTATCTCCACTTTTAATATTTTCGTCCCAATATTTCATCCACTCGTCACCTTTTTCCTCGAATGCATTCCAATCAATATCCATCGCTTTAATTTCCGTTTCCGTGATCCATTCAGGTAAATCCTTCACATCACTTCTGGTCGGAATCCTGTAAAATTCCTCTGCCAAAGTTTTTGCGGCTTCAGGTGAATTCACGAACTCATAAAAGGCTTCAGCCGCTTTTGGATGCTTGGCACCTTCAACGATGGCGATACCTTCTGTCAATACAGGTGTTCCGCTCTTCGGAATGACAAACTCGAACGGATAATTTTTATTTTCCTTCAGCATGACAACATCCGGCATTGCCCAAACGGAAAGTGAGCCCTCTCCTTTGGCTACCTTGTTATACATCATTTCCGGGTTTGCTGAATATTCCTTTGTGTTTTGATCGAGCTTCTTTAACCAGTCATACCCTTCTTTTGGATCATTTGTATCCTTATACGTACGATAGATCATCGCAGAAAAAATTGTCCTCATCGTTCCGGAGGCTAACGGATAGCGGATGATGATTTCGTCTTTCCACTTCGGATCAAGCAGCTCATCCCAATCTTTCGGTACCTCATCCTTCGATAGTTCTTTGCTGTTGTACATGATGACTTCCGGTGTCTGGCTCGTTCCCGTCCAATACCATTCCGGATCGTGGAATCCTTCATCAAGACTATCGGAATAGCTAGGCTTATAAGCAGCCAGCAGCCCATCAGCCTTCGCTTGATTGAAGTTCGTGGAAGGTGCCCCCCACCAAACGTCTGCCTGCGGATTACTTTTCTCTGATCGAACGCGGTCAAGGATTTCCTGGGACCCCATATCAAGCCACTCAACATCAATACCATACTCATCTTCGAACTGCTTTTCGAATTTTGATAAAATATCTTTGCCATGCGGTGAATAAACAACGATCTTATCTTCCAGCTCACCCTTTTTTCCGTTGGCACCGCCAGCATCCGAATTCGTTTTCGTATCTGTACCGTTACATCCTGAAATCAATAGTGCTGCCGATAAGGCCATTACTGAAACAAACGACTTTTTCCTACTTTTCATTAATACTCCCCCTCATCCCGAAAATTCAAAATGCCATCATGCTCCCTTAAGAATAAGGAAACCGCGCCTAGTACTCCTGCGTTTTCTCCCAATTGTGAAGTTTTCATTTCTACTAAACTAGGAAGATATCGATCAACGATCTCCCGAATTCTAGGTAAAATGTATTCAGATGAATTTAATACACCACCTCCTAAAATGATTACTTCTGGATTTAGCAAACTGGCCGCATTGACAATTCCGCACGCTAAATGTTCGATGGCTTCATTTATGACGGCCATTGCAGTCGTGTCTCCTTTTTTTGCTGACAAAAAGGCATCCTCCCCCGATAGTTCGGAAGATTTGGCCCGTTCGAATAAAAGATGATGAGGATCCTTGAGGACCTCCCTGGTAAAATGGCTGCCTATCGACTTTCCTCCTGCGACACTTTCCAAATAGCCGTATCTATGGAAAATCGGCTTGAATTCACGCTTCATATCCTCTTTGTCCGTTACCATATATCCCATTTCCCCAGCTGCACTGGAAGCCCCTCTGTATAACTGGTTGTTCAAGATGATTCCGCTTCCTATCCCCGTGCCAACCGCAATGAACAGCAAATTCCGCTTATTTTGTGCATTACCCAGCCACTGTTCACCTAGTGCAGCCGCGTTTACATCATTATCCAGAAAAATGGGGAAATCAAAATACCGCTTCGCTTCGGCTATGAAAGGATATTGTACCCAGCCTAAACTCGGTGCCTCTATTACTAATCCGCTTGCCGTTTGCGTTATACCAGGGATTCCTACTCCCATCCCCAATATCCTGCCCTTCGCAATCTGATTCTTGGCAATTAACCGTTCCGTTTCAATCGCCATTTGTTTAAGAAGCCCTGATTTTAAATAGGTGTTGGTTGAAAAGCTAGTGTCGGCAAGGATGTTGCCGCTTAAATCACTTAAAACGATTTTCACTTTCGTCCCGCCTATATCGACTCCAATGATATAGGCTGCCTTTTCATTAAAAAAGAGCTGGATGGGTCTTCTCCCGCCTTGAGAGGAGGATTCTCCTATTCCTTTCTCAAATACCCATTTCTCCTGTATAAGTTCATCCACAGCCAGAGAAACAGTTGGTTTACTTAGCTGAAGCTTAACGGCGATTTCAGCTCTTGAAATGGGCGAGCATTCCTGGATGCATTGAATGATTCTTTTTTTATTGACATATTTTTGATGACTGGGTGGTCTTTTAAAACTCATCACATCACGGCCTTACATCATTTAGTTAGTAAATCTTCCTAATTAAGTAAAAATATAACTTAAATAAATTCAGTGCACAAGTTATTTTTCTGAACATTTAAAATGTTCAACTTTTAATAGTTACTTCGAATCATTTACATTTATAACCATTAATGCTATTTATTAGATAAGTTTTTTCCATCTGGTTAGTTAGAAAATATTACTAACCTACATTTTTTTTAGGTGTCTTAAAAAGTTGAAGGGGGTTAAAAGATTAATGAAAAAAGCTCTGTTATCGCTGCTTTCCCTTTTGTTGGTTCTTGCATTATTGCCGCTTGGAGGCAGCGCTGCAAATCCTGAGGAAGCCAACGTTGAGTTATGGAATGCGGTCAAGCCACTCGAGACGACCGTGACATTCTTGAACAGCGGTGCCCATCCAGATGATGAACGGAGTGACTTTCTCGCTTACCTATCGAGAGGGTTAGGGGTAAAGACATCCAGCCTGATTGCAAACCGTGGTGAAGGAGGACAAAATGAAATTGGGGATGAACTGGACAATGCTCTTGGAATCATCCGTTCGAGGGAAATGATTGAAGCTGCGAAAATAACCGGGGTTAAGGCCTATCATCTAAGTGAAACTACCTCAGATCCCATTTATGATTTCGGCTTCTCTAAAACACCAGAGGAAACATTAGAAAAGTGGGGCGAAGAACTCACCTATGAACGGCTTATCCGCTTTATTCGGACCTATCAGCCGGATATATTGATGCCATCCTTTCAAAATGATGATACCCAGCATGGACATCATCGAACAATGACAATCTTAAGTGAACGTGCCTTTAAGGATGCGTCCGACCCAACTGTGTTTCCTCAACAATTGAAACAAGGGCTATCCGTATGGCAAGTGAAAAAGTTATATTTGCCCGTTTCATCGGCAGATCAAGCAACCACTTCGATTGAAATCGGTAAATATGACCCAATATACAATATGACTTATCCACAGCTGGGAGAACAATCCCGCTATCTGCATAAAAGCCAAGGCATGGGTTCTGATATCCCGGCAGCACCCCGCCAGATCCATCTGGATTTGAAGCAAAGCGCCGTTGATACAAAAAACCAGTCGGACCTTTTTGCAGGTGTACCTTACAATTTTACTGAATGGGCAGAAAAACTCCCCCGCTCAGCTTCAAAATTAAAAGGTGAATTTAAATACCTGCAACGGAATTTGGACGCTGTTATTACGGCTTATCCCAATGAAAAACGTGTTTTTTCAATATCCCAAAATGCTCTTTCAAATGTTCGGTCAATTACTGCGCAAGTCAAAAAGGCAAAGCTAAGCCCTGCCATTAAGAACGACTTGCTTCATAAGCTCTCATTAAAAGAAGAGCAATTGCAAAACGTCAGTTATGTCTCCTCAGGACTCGAAGTTCAAGCTAAAGCAGCTTCAAAGATCCTGACGAAAGGCCAAAAAACGTACGTAACCGTAACCGTGAAGAATAACGGGAAACAAACCTTGAAAAAAGTCGCTGCTGCATTGAACTTACCTAAAGGATGGAAGATCAAAACTAAAGCTAAAGATGTCAATCTAGCACCAAATAAATCAGCGACAATGACCTATCTGGTTGAAGTCCCTGAAGATGCAGCCTATTACCATGCCTATGATGAATCAACCATTACGACCAGCATTTCTTATAAATACGGCAGCACAAAAACTTCCATCAAGGAGGAAGTGGATGGAACGATCGCTGTCCTTCCCGACGTTGGTCTTACCCTATCTCCTGAAGATATCGTCGTAAATACAGCAGATGTAAAAGAGGAAGTCCCAGTGACGGTAACCTTGAAAAACTATACAGAAGGAAAAGCATCGGCAAAGGTCGCTTTAAAAGTCCCTGAAAATTGGGGAGTTCATCCCAAAAATGCCACTGTATCATTTAAAGAAAAATCAGAAGAAAGACAAGTGAAGTTCACCCTAAGACCGCCTAAGGCAATACAAAATGGCGAATATCAGGTGAAGGCAGCTGCTACTGTCAATGGGAAAACCTTTGATTCGACCATTCAGGAAATTTCCTATGACCATATCGGAACATTCTATTACCAATACCCAGCAGCTATCAATACCGTTGCATTTGAGCTTTTGAAGCCAGCTTCATTAAAAGTGGGGTACATTGAAAGCGGATTCGATAAAGTGGCAGATTACTTAAGCAATGCAGGTCTGAACATTACGAAGTTAACTGCAGCTGATTTAGCTGAAGGTGATTTAAGTCAATATGACACGATCGTTACAGGCATCCGTGCCTATCTATCGAGGGAAGATTTAAAGGCAAATAACGCGCGCTTACTTGAATATGTGGAAAATGGCGGCCATCTCGTCGTGCAATACCATAAACCGGGTGATGGATGGGATGCAATGAAGACTGCTCCATATCCTCTTACCCTCGGGAATCCTTCCATTCGCTGGCGGGTAACCGATGAAAAAGCCACGGTAAACGTGTCGAAGCCAGAATCAGCGCTTTTTAACTATCCAAATAAAATAACAAGTGATGACTGGAGCAATTGGGTCCAAGAAAGAGGATTGTATTTCCCAATGGAATGGGATGAACGATATGAAACATTCATATCCATGGCTGATCCAAATGAAGAACCATTTGATGGCGGAATTCTCATGGCTAAATACGGTAATGGCACCTACCTCTACACCAACCTTGTGCTATATAGGCAAATTCAAGGCCAAGTTCCAGGCGGATATCGAATCATGACGAACTTGATTAGTTATGGTGCCAAGTAAAAAAAGAAGAAACCTATGCATGTGTCGAATGCATAGGTTTTTCTTTTTTTGATGTTTACCAATTGAAGCCATCGCCTCACTGATTCCTGCTCTAAAAACCAAAAAAGTTATGCACAAAGATGAAGGAAAGGCTCCATGCGTTTGGGTTTCCCCTCATTTCCCGCATACCTTTGTCCACACTTCATGCACAACTTCATTCATGATTTACATCATCTCTTATAGTGCTTTCCGTTAAAGCACTTTGCTCAAGAATGCTTTCGTTCTTTCGTGCTGAGGGTTACCGAATAATTCATTCGGCTCATTTTCTTCCACGATATACCCTCCATCCATGAATATCACCCTGTCCCCGACTTCCCGGGCAAAGCCCATTTCATGCGTAACAACGACCATTGTCATGCCTTCTTTTGCAAGTTGTTTCATTACCTCCAAAACATCGCCGACCATTTCAGGGTCAAGGGCCGAAGTCGGTTCATCAAATAGCATGATCTTCGGATTCATCGCCAATGCCCTTGCGATTGCGACCCGCTGTTTTTGTCCGCCGGAAAGTTCCCCTGGATAGCTATTTGCTTTTTCCTTTAGACCAACCTTATCCAATAACTCAAGCGCTAACCTTCTCGCTTCCGCTTTATCGGTGGCACGAATTTTAATAGGACCCAAGGTTATGTTCTCCAAAACGGTTTTATGGGGAAATAGATTGAAATGTTGAAAAACCATTCCAACCTCTTGCCGGACTTTGTTTATATTGATTTTCCTTTTAGGATCGGTTATATCATGTCCGTTAATGACCACCTCACCGCCCGTAACTTCCTCAAGGAGATTCAGGCAACGCAGGAAGGTACTCTTTCCAGATCCAGAAGGGCCTATTACGCAAATTACTTCCTTTTCCTGCACTTCAGCGTTGATATCTTTTAAAACCTCGACAGTTCCAAATGATTTTCTCAGGTTTTTTACAGTAATGATGCTCATCGAACTTGTACCCTCCTTTCTATGAAATTAGCAATTAGGGTTAACAAATAGATGATGATAAAGTAAATCACACCAACGGCCAGCCAAATCTTGAACGCTTCAAAGGTTGCCGAAGCTTGAATCTGACCTTGCTGGGTTAAATCGGCTATACCAATGACGGATAATAGAGAAGTGTCTTTCAAGCTGATGATCGATTGGTTCGTAATGGTAGGGAGCATCCTTCTGAAGGCTTGCGGAAGCACGACATATCTCATTGTTTGGGTTCCAGTGAACCCGATGGATCTTGCCGCTTCCGTTTGTCCTTTATCGATGGATTGTATCCCAGCCCTTATTATTTCAGCAAAATATGCCCCTGCATTGATTGCAACGGTAATTATACCAGCTGTTGTACTGTCCAAAGAAATCAAATTCAGTGAATTCACACCAAAATAGATAAAAAATAACTGAACGATGAACGGTGTCCCTCGTATCGCATCCACATAAACCTTTGCAATCCAGTTCAAGATTTTGATGGGGGCAAGTCGCAGCAACGCGACAAGTAAACCAATCAAAAAACCTAGGATAATGGCAATCACAAAGATATAAAGTGTCACCTGAAGTCCTTTTAATAAAATAGGCAATGCCGCAACAATTATATCCATTTCTTTCACCCCTTTGAAAAAGAAAGCGCGCCATAAGCGCGCTTATTGAGCTTTAATCTATTGTTTATTCACCAAGATACGTTTTTATTATTTCATCATACGTGCCGTCTTTTTTAAGATTGGCAAGTCCATCATTTATTTTCTTCAATAGATCCTCGTTTTGCCCTTTCAATACAGCAATTCCATATTGGTCACCATTCAAACGGTCACCTACGATTTTCAACCCAAGATCTTTTTGGGCGATCGCATAGGAGATAACCGGGTAATCTTCTATAAGGGCATCGGCGTTGCCATTGGCCACTTCCTGGAACATCGCTGGACTATCATTGAATTGAACAACTTTAATTCCTAGTTTCGTAGCATTATCCTGTGCATATTTAGCACCTGTTGTTCCTTTTTTCACTGCAATGGTTTTTCCTTTAAGATCTTTAACAGTTTTAGTACTTGTATTCTCTTTTTTAACAACAATCGTTAATCCTGCATCAAAATACGGAGTCGAGAAATCCACTACCTTTTTTCTTTCCTCTGTAATGCTCATTCCCGCAATGGCCACATCAAGCTGATTGGCTTGCATAGCCGGGATGATTCCACCGAAATCCATTGGAGACAATTTGATTTTAAAATCCTGGTCTTTTGCGATTGCATTGATCAATTCAATATCAATACCTTTATAGTCGTTCCCCTCTTTAAATTCAAAAGGAGGATAAGTCGTATCCACACCAACTTTATATACCTTTTCAGGTTTCTTGTCCTCACCTGCATTTTTTTCTTCATTGGTTCCACAAGCCGAGATAAAGATAGTTAGAATCAAAAACATACTAAGTAAACCAAGTTTCTTCATTCAAATCACTCCAATTCTTAAATTATACGTGATAATAAATAATTCTCCCTATAATATAGCATAAGAATAAAGTATTATAATATGAATTTTTAGAATAAATATTATTTTCTCCAAATAATTTTTATGGATGTTTTTCCTAATATTGTTTCAGTGATGGAAAATAGAAAAAGGATATGGTTTACCAGGTCAGTTTTTGAAATCCCTAATAGGAGACACCCATTTAAGATCATTGGAAGATTGATTATCGATGCAACAAATAAAAGGAACCATTATGGTTCCTTTTATGCCCTACAATATGTGCTTCAGAAGCAATATAAACAAGAGCCTCGATTATCAAACTGAAATCGAGGCCTTCTAATCAATAAATATCCTTCTAGACTAAGTCTAGTTAGTCCTCGTCGGAAGAGAACGAAAACGCGGATGCTCAGCGAGTATAGAACTTCTCATCTGTTTAACGACAGGATGTTCTGACGAAAAAAACTGATCTTTAGAATTGTAATGCTCGATTAATTCTCCTTTTTCCAGTACACCCAAAGTATCAGAGATTGAATAAGCCGCTTTAATATCATGTGTAATAAATAGATAAGATAAGCCGAAGTCTTTTTTCAACTCACTTAATAATTCTAAAATCAGTGTTTGATTAACCATATCCAGACTGCTTACGGATTCGTCCAAGACGATTAGCAGTGGCTTAAGAGAGATTGCTCTAGCAATATTAATCCTTTGCAATTGTCCACCGCTAAATTGGTGTGGGTATTTTTTCAAATCCTTCTCACTTAGGCCCACTCTTTCCAATAACTCAATAACCGTTCTTTTTTGTTCGGCTACGGTTAGTTTTTCATAGTTTTCTAATGGCTCGCCTATAATACTTTCGGCTGTCATTCGTGGATTGACAGCTGAATATGAATCCTGAAAGACGACTTGTAGATCTCGGCGTATCTTTTGTCGGGTAAGCTTATCAGCAGTATAGATATCCTGCCCTTGAAACAGAACCTGTCCTTGCTGTGGACGTTCTAAACCAAGGATCACTTTTCCTAATGTACTTTTTCCAGCTCCACTCGTGCCAAGTAGCCCTAAACATGTTCCTTCATCAATAGAGAGGGAAATGTCAGTGAGTACTTTTTTAGAAGGCTCTTTCCATTTTAAAAACGTATGAGAATTATAGCTATGAGTTACTGCTTTTACTTGTAATAAACTCATTTATTCACCCCTCAAAAGAATGCAGTCCATATATCACAACATATGGGTGATAGGTTCTTCATGTTTAATGCTAAGGCGGGCATTTAGCAGTTTCTTGGTATACTCATGCTGCGGATTATCAAATAGTTCAAACACATTTGCTGTTTCTACAATTCTGCCATGTTGCATAACGACTACATCATCTGCCATTTCAGAAATTACTCCTAAATCATGAGAAATGAGTAAAATGGATGTTCCATATTCAGAACGAATTTTATCCAAGTGGCGAAGTACTTGTAATTGGTTATGAACGTCGAGTGCAGTTGTCGGCTCATCAGCAATAATAACGGTAGGATTTAAACATGCAGCCATCGCAATCATCACGCGTTGAAGCATACCTCCACTCAATTGAAAAGGATAGCTTTTTAATAGTTTCGCGGGATCTGGCAGGTTTACATTTTGCATCGCATCGATGGCAAGCTCTTTTGCTTGTTTTTTATTCAATGAGGTATGAGACCTAATCGTTTCGATAAATTGATTGCCAATTGTAAAAACAGGCGTAAATGCATTCATCGGATTTTGCATAATAAAGGCAATATCCTTGCCACGGATTTCACGTATTTCTTTATCGTCCAAACCATTCAATTCTCGTCCTTGGAGGGTAATGCTGCCTTTAATTGTCGTTGTTTTCCGGTCAAGAAGCTGTAGAATGGACATACTCGTAACTGTTTTACCACTCCCACTTTCCCCAACAAGACCCAATACCTTCCCTTTTTCCAGTTCAAAATTAATATCCTGAACGAGGGTGGAAGCACCTTCCTTTGTTTGTACTTGTACATGTAGATCGCTCACTGTTAATACATTCGACCGTTCTGTTCTCAATCTTCTCATTCCTTTTTATTAACGACGTTTGACTCCAAAACGTTCTGATAGCGCTTCGCCTAATAAATTGAAGGTGACTACAACAAGCATAATCATCAAACCTGGATATAGCATTAATTCTGGATTCGTCCGAATATAGGATTTCCCTTCATGAATCATTGCTCCCCATTCTGGTGTAGGGGGTTGCACGCCCAAACCTAGAAACGACATGGCCGATATATCCATGATGGCCCAACCCATTTCTAATGTACCCATAACAGCGAGCGGAGGAAGAACATTTGGAACAATATGTTTCTTTATTATCTTCCATTGAGAAGAACCGCTTATTTTAGCTGCCGCTATATAGTTTTGTTCTTTTAGACTAAGCACCATTCCTCGGAAAATTCTTGCATAATACACCCATTGCACAAGCATCAATGCTATGATGACCTGTTTAAGGCCAGGTCCCAATATACCAACAAGGCCAAGAATGAGCAAAAGATTCGGAAATGCCATAACACCATCACACAGTCTCATTAGCACCTGGTCCACCCATCCACCTTTATAACCAGCAATGGTTCCGACAATCAAACCGATGCCTAAAGATGAAATAAAGATTAATGTAGCAAATCCTAACGAAATGCGAGCTCCATATAAGATGCGTGATAACGTACATCGCCCTAAATGATCCGTTCCCAATGGATACTCAAAGGAAGATGGCTGTAGTTTATTAGCTAAATTGACAGCAATAGGATCATTAGGTGCAATCCATGGAGCCAAGATGGTGATGATAAATAGGAAGCATAATATTATTGAACAAAGGACAATCACTTTCTGACTTCTCATCATAATACGAAGACTTGTTATCATTGACGTTGCCCTCCTTTTCTGGAGATGCGTGGGTCGATACACATTTGGATTAGGTCAACAATCAAGTTGCTAAAAATGAATAGTCCCGCAGCTAAAAGCACATAGCATTGAATGACAGGAACATCCCGATTAAAAATAGCTTCAATGAAATAACGACCAAATCCTGGCCAGGAAAAAACCGCTTCGACGATAATGGTTCCAGTCAGCAGCTTTCCTAAATTCATCCCCAGTCCAGTAATCATAGGGGATATGGCTATTCTCAATACATGTTTTCCCATAATGACTTTTTTATGAATCCCTCTTGTGCGTGCAAAAAGGACATAAGGTTCCTGTAAATTTTCAAGAACGCTAGCACGTAATAGTCGAGTATACAAAGCTATTAATGGCAAAGCTAAAGTAACGGAAGGAAGAACCAGATGTTGCCAAGTCCCGATTCCTTCGACAGGAAATAGGTCGAGTTTAACAGAAAAGAAAAAAATCAATAAATAACCAAGCCAAAAAGAAGGGATGGACGCCCCGAAAAAAGAGAGAAGGCGACTAAAATGGTCAATACCACTGTTTTTCTTTATGCCTGCCAAAAACCCAAGAGGGACACTGACCAGGATAGCTAATATGATGCTACCTAAAGCTAACTGAATGGTCGCTGGCATTCGATAGGTAACCTCTTCCCAAACAGGTTTATTCGAAAGATAAGATATGCCAAAATCAAATTGGCATATCTTAATAATAGAATTTACATATTGAACATGGAGGGGTTGATCTAAGCCGAACTCATGTCTTTTCTGAGCCAATATCTCATCTGTAGATTGGATATGTGCTGCAGATAAATATGCCTCAGCTGGGTCCACGGGTGAAAGGTGAATCATTCCAAACGTTAGAAGAGTGGCCAAAAGAAAGATAGGAATAATGGCCATAATTCGTTTCAAGATATAAGTGCCCATGAAAACCCTCCTGTAACTTACTTCTCGATGCTAATTCCTGTGAATGGATGTTCATCCCGGTTAGCAGGGAATGTAAAATTAGATACATCTTTTTGGTAAACAGCTATTTTCTTAATATAAGAAATAGGCACAATCGCTCCTTGGTCTTGCAGTGATTCCAAAATAGTTGAGTAAAGTTCTTGACGTTCTTTTTCATCTGTTGTTCCAGGAACATCTGCAATTTGTTTTAACAACTCATCTCTGTTCGGATAAGATGAAATGGCTTCGTTAAAACCAAACCCTTCTGAACCAACGACATTTACGAAAGTATGTGGATCATATGGAGCGCCATAGTTACTAAAGAAATTCAATTCAAAATCATTAGCTTTGAATCTTTCAATTTGTACCGTAAGCTCAACTCCAACGATATTTAATTTAACACCTAGTGCCGCCCACTCAGATTGTAATGTTTCGGCCATTGCTTTTTGAATCGATTCTGCAGAGTCGTACATTAATTCGATTTCAAGCGGCTTTCCGTCTTTCTCACGAACGTTTTTTCCTTTTGGAAGCTTCCATCCTGCTTCATCTAATAAAGCTTTTGCTTTTTCGACATTATAATCAATCGCTGTTACATCAATGTCTGAAGTATACGGGAAGTTTGTCGGTAAAATGAAATCTGCCTTCTCTTCCAACCCAGAAGTAACTCCGTCAACCATTGCTTTTTTATTAAATCCATATTGTAATGCTTGACGAACACGTAAATCTGAAAGTTGTTCTTTCTTCGTATTCATAACTAGTTGTCTTGTCGCAACCGGATCAGAAATACTAGTCTCATAGTTACCTGTTGTTTCTAATTGTTTGAAAGCATCCAGACTGATAGCACCTTCACCATAAATTAGGTCTAGGTCACCTTTTTCAAAAGCAAGAACACGGGTTTCCGCATCAGGAATGATCTTGACTTTGATTTTCTTTACTTTAGGGAGTTCACCCCAATAATTTTCATTGCGTTTGAAAATAGCATATTCATCTGCTTTATGTTCTTCCAAAACCCATGGGCCTGTACCGACTGGTTTTGTAACACCTTTTGAAGTGTCACCATCTTTAGGGAATCCAGCATCACCTAAGAATCGGACTGGACGAACGACGGCTAACTCTTGAATAGTAGGATAATACGGCTCCTTTAATGTTAGTTTAAATGTGTATTGGTCAATTACTTCCGTTTGATCCACTTTCGGAATAAAGCCCAACCAACTATGTAAATCAACATTTTTCAATATTGTATCAAAGTTCTTTTTCACAATTTCAGCATTAAAGCTCGTACCGTCAGAAAATTTCACATCATGACGGAGGTTGAACGTATATTCCTTCCCATCCTTGGAAATTTCCCAAGATTCAGCTAAATGCGGTTTCAGCTCGCCTCCATCTTGGTAGCTGACCAAAGGCTCATATATCATTGATGTAGCGAATAATTGAGAAGGATTATAGACATGCGGATTCATTTCACCTATATCCCTCGGCCAAGCCATAGTAAGCATGTCTTTACTGTCTTTATTTGAAGTTGAATTTTCTTTTGATTCATTTGTACATCCAAGTAAAAGCGTTGATAAAATTAAAACGATTGCGGATATAAATAACACTTGTTTGCTGTTTCTTCTTTTTGACATGACATTGGTGCCTCCCAGTACCATATTGAGAATCTTTATCAATTCTAATGAGTAACTATATTATTGTCAATATAATGTCGAAATTCTCGAAAGATATAAATTTGTTTTGTTAGAAACATATTAACTCAACATCCTTTTCTTTGATGATGCTGTTCCAAATAATTTATTCTACGTCCCTACAAGCCTTCAAATGCCCCGCGCACCTGTACGTTCTACCATGCCTACTGATATAAAAGATTCTATTAAAAAAGGTCAACCAGTAATTTTACTGGTCGACCTTATAATACGAACGCACCCGTACGATTTGTGATCGAATTAAGATTCGTTGATTCGTACTAAAGCAGCAATATTGCGATAGGTGCAGTAATAATTAACGTGATGAGCGTCCGTTCAAACCAGATTACAATCAACTTCGTAATGCTGATTGGGATTTCGGTTGATAGGATACAAGGTATCGTCGCTGAAAAGAACAATATGGATGATACAGATACCACGGCAATAATGAACTTAGTTACCAGAGGTGCATCAACTACGAGAAGCGCCGGCAGGAACATTTCTGCAATTCCTATAGCTGAAGCTTTTGCAGCCAAAAATGGTTCAGGTATTTGCAATGCCCAAGTAAATGGGTAAAAAAGATAGCCAAGTAAATTAAATACTGGAGTATACTCCGCTAACACAAGGCTAATGAGACCAACGGATAAAATGGACGGCAGAATGCTCATTGTCATAAGAAAACCGTCCTTTAAGTTATCCCATAAATTTCTGCCAAGACTTACCGAATTGTTTGCTCCCACCATCGCACTATACCAGGCGTTTTTGAGAAGTCCTTCTTTGATAACCTCTTCTGGATCGGCATTATCCGAATAATAATCGTCGCTCATTTTATTTAATGGCCAAATACGTACGGTAATGGCAGTGACAAGGTACGTTATCCCTAAAGAAACCCAAAAGAAAAGGGACCATATGTCCATAAGCCCGAGAGTCTTTGCTACAACAATCATGAACGTTGCTGAAACGGTTGAAAAACCAGTTGCAATAATAGCGGCTTCTTTAAGCGTATATTTTCCTTCTTTATATAGTCGATTCGTAATAAGCATACCAATGGAGTAGCTTCCTGCTAAATCAGCGACCATATCAACTGCTGAACGCCCAGGCGTTTTAAATATCGGCCTCATGATTGGCTGCATCAGTACACCCAAAAATTCAAGAAGCCCGTATCCAATGAGAAGCGCCAAAAATAGAGCACCAAAAGGAACGACAAGTCCTACAGGTATGACAAGTTTTTCGAAGAGGAAAGGACCCATACTTGGGGCCATTAACCATTCGGGCCCAATCTTGAAATATATTAAGATCGCAACAACAGCACCTATTACTTTTAAGAAAGAAAAAACTATTGATACCTTATCCTTGCTCCAACTTTTTGAAATAAATGGATAGACAGCTCCTAATAGAATGACAATAAGAGCATAAATAGGAACGGCTGACGGCAAGGTTACTTTGATCCATGTTACTATATGATCAATTGGTATGCTTGAAACACCATTTATGGTAATAGGAATAAAAAACATAAAACTTCCTATTAAACTATATATGATAAACTTCAGTATATTAGTAGTTGATTGAATTTGCGGCTTCTCTTGTTTCGTATTTGTCGCCACATTTGGTGATCCCATAATTATTCCCCCTATTATATAATTGCATGCTGGGTAAATTCTTGGCGTCATACCCACATCCGATCCTCTCATCGCTCCTGTCTCACGATTTGGTAAGGCAACAGGACCAGAATACAACGTTCGATTACGATAGGGCTTTTAGTTCTCCGCTTGCCGCCATATCGTTTAAAATTAAAATTCGGCACGCCCCCTAGCCTAACCAGCAGAATACGGGAAGAAAAGCCTTGGAACTTTATTTATTATTGGGCCAATCCTGTTTCACAAATGCCATTGCCCGTGGTGCATCGTTAGGATTCCCCAGAGCTTTCACCCTCTTCCAGCTCTTATTGAGGATTCGAAGCAAAACACTCCCAGTTATGTGCCGCTTTCCAATCCCGCCATATACCCTCCATCTGGGGCTCAGCTATATTCCGATTTTTCATTAATATGGGAAGTACTGTCTTTTGTATGCAATCCTGTTCCTTTATAAAATCATTATTCTATTTATTGTATCCGCTTTCATTTTGATGGACCTCCTCGTTATTTAACATTCATTGTATATTGAAAATTCAAATAATAATTTTATTTTTTGATAATTATTTTATAATTTATTTACAAAAATTCATCTGATATTGTTCATTTTATAATCTATATTAAAATTAGAGCAAAATTTAATAGCAGAATACGTGGTTTTGGTGCAAAAAACCCATACTGATTGTGTGGTCTATTAAACTTCTGCAGATGAAACCCAATGGAATTCTCAACGATCTGCCCATTTCTTTGCTTAAGAAAATGATCTGAACGTTATTTTAAACAGTTTTCTTTTGCTTCTTGCTTGGGTAAAAAATAGTTTTTTTACACTTACGTTTATTTAATTGTTAAATTGGGGAACTATAAATTTAATCGATGACTTGAAAACTAGGATGGGTATGATGAGAATTAAGGTAAAAAAAATAATATATTACCTGATTAAATTAAGAGGTAGAATCTTTATACCATTTGCCATTTTATACATATTAGTTGCTGCATATGTTGCTTTTTCAATAGAGCCACAGACGTTCGAATCATATTTAACCTCAGTTTACTGGGTTCTTACAACGCTTGCTACGGTTGGTTTTGGGGACTATGCACCAGTCACTGATCTTGGAAAAGCATTTACCATTGGTCTTTACATCACTGGTATTGGGCTTGTTAGTCTTTTTATTGGAAGAATCATTAAATCTGTATATCTTATCGAAAAACGTAAAGTTGGTGGAAAAATGAAATATACAGGTAAAAATCATATCATTTTGATTGGTTGGAGTGATAAGTCAAAATCTGCACTCCAAGAAATTTTTAAATCTGATGAAACCATTGATATTGTAATCATTGATAACTTGGAAAAAGCTCCTATGATGGAGGAGCGTCTGTTTTATGTTCGCGGGGATGCCACCGATGAAGAAACATTACTCCGTGCAAATCTGCCTAAAGCAAAAGGCGTTATCATTTTTGCTGACCAAATTACACAAGATAATTATGCTACAAAGGATCCGTTACTTGTCGATGGAAAGACATTATTAGTTGCCACTGCCATAACGGCCATTGAAGAAAAAACAAATACGTCCATCCATGTCACAGCCGAGGTGATCAATCAAAAGCATATTCGTTTATTCGAGCGTGTAAAGGTGGACGAGTTTATTCCTACGCAAGAAATGATCTCCCACGCAGCAGTACGATCATTATTTTCTCATGGAGTCACCCACATGTATTCAGAACTTATGAGCACGAAATATGAGGAAACTATGTATGAGATTCCTAAACAAGATGAATGGCTAACCTATCGTGATGCGTTTATAGATCTTCTTAACAAAGGAGCCACACTGGTAGCAGATCGTGGTGATCTTAACATAAACCAAAAATTAGATGCAAGAATTCCCGATGATGCACAGCTTTTCATTATTTGCGATAAAGAAACCATTTCCCAAATAAATTCAAAGATACATTAGAAGCAGAAATCTTTAGGGATGCTATAATAGCATCCCTCAGTTTGTAGAAAAGGGGGTTCTATCTAAAAGTTAAAACTAATTTATTGGAGCGGGTGTACGAGACAGGGGAGACCCCGCAGGCGCAAGCGGAGGAGGATCCCGGACCGCCCGCGGAAAGTGAGTGCCTCTCGTTCCAATCAACGTCCAAATTGTACTAGCGCCATAAACTCAATTTTCTTCGTGTTTGCCTACAAATAAGCATCCTTAAATGAATAAGGCTTTAAAACAAAAAAAGAACCTTCAATCAATGATAGATTAAAGGTTCTGTTATTTTTAATTTCAATGTTACTTCAGTATCCAAAAATTAACTATAAACTAGCTCTTTTTTTTTGCTTAGACCAAGCGTCTCTGATGTTGAAGTTTGAATTTCGTGCAGAAGCTCAGTATTTTCCATTAGTGACTCTCCATAAGAAGGAATCATTTCTTTAATTTTCGGTTCCCACTCTTCCATACGTTGCGGGAAGCATTTATTAATTACCTCAAGCATAACATGAACAGCTGTAGAAGCCCCTGGAGAAGCACCTAGCAATGCTGCAATCGAGCCATCGGATGCACTGACAACTTCCGTACCAAATTGAAGTGTACCTTTGCCGCCTTCAGCAGTATCTTTGATAACTTGTACACGTTGGCCAGCCACTACTAAATCCCAATCCTCGCTCTTAGCGTTCGGGATGAACTCTCGTAACTCTTCCATGCGCTGTTCCTTCGATAACATAACTTGCTGGATCAAGTATTTTGTCAATGGCATCTCTTTTGCGCCTGCCGCCAACATAGTTAAAACATTATTAGGTTTTACGGAAGTTATTAAATCGAGCATTGAACCTGTTTTTAAGAACTTCGGAGAGAAGCCTGCAAATGGTCCAAAAAGCAACGATTTTTTATTATCGATAAAACGTGTATCAAGATGCGGAACAGACATTGGTGGAGCACCAACTTTAGCTTTTCCGTATACTTTTCCATGATGCTGCGCAACAACTTCCGGATTATTACATACCATGAAGTATCCACTAACTGGGAATCCGCCGATATGCTTCCCTTCAGGAATACCGGATTTTTGCAGCAAATGCAAGCTTCCGCCCCCGCCGCCGATAAAGACGAATTTAGCATTATGGCGTTCTACGCTGCCAGTATCGACATTACGAACTTTTAATTCCCATGTGCCATCGCTAGCCCGTTTAACATTATCAACACTATGTTTATATTTGATATCGACGTTTTTAGTCTTTAAGTGGTCAAACAACATGCGTGTCAAAGCACCAAAGTTAACGTCAGTACCGTAATCAATTTTTGTTGCCGCTATAGAATCATTTGATGGACGGTCTTGCATAATAAGTGGAATCCATTCCATCAGTTTTGCTGGGTCATCGGAAAACTCCATACCTTTGAACAGAGGATTTTTTGACAGCGCTTCAAAACGTTTCTTTAAGAACGCTACATTTTTATCCCCTTGTACCATACTCATATGAGGCAATGGCATGATAAAGTCTTGCGGATTATCAATCAGCTTACAGTTTACAAGATACGACCAAAACTGCAATGAAACTTGGAACTGTTCATTAATTTTAATTGCTTTGCTTATATCTATAGATCCGTCAGACTTTTCGGATGTATAGTTAAGCTCACAAAGTGCAGAATGACCCGTACCCGCATTATTCCATTCGTTAGAGCTTTCTTCTCCTGCGTTTGCAAGCTTCTCAAATACTTTGATTTCCCATTCCGGTGCTAACTCTTTCAGTAATGATCCCAAAGTCGCGCTCATGACTCCGCCGCCAATTAAGATAACGTCTGTTTGTTTCTGTATGTTGCTCATTATAACCTTCCTTATCCCCTATATTTTCAAAAAAGATGTAGGCGCTCCTGCTTAGGTGTCACAAAAAGCCAGGCACGAACAAGGAACACACCTTTTCTGTCTCCTTATAACTATATCATAGTCTATTATTATTATTTCATAGATTAAAATATTCTACTATTACTTTTTTTGTTAAAATATTGATTTTGTGAAGAAATTAGCTTAAACTTATCCGCCCCGATAGTCGCATTAAAAGATTTCTTCAGCAACTTCCCCTTATTGAAGGAAGAAACTGTTAGTGAAATAATATTGACACATCGGAAAAAGCAACGAAAAAACACATTTATTGACAAAATCAGAAGTGAAATTAGAAGGATTTGTAACCATTTCCCTAAACAATAAGTACCTTCCTGAAAATGTTAAACTCCTACCTTTTTAACTTGTATCATAAATTTCACCCAATTATTAGATATTATAACAATACCAATAATTACTGATAATTAAACCAATATAAGGTAAGACCATTGATAATATTGCTAATTTTAAGACTTATAGCATAGTCCCTTATAAAAAATTACTTACTTTATTGCTATTACAAAAAAATATTATTCTAATACACAATCCTTACATTCATTATATTATTTTCGCATAAAGATATTTTCAACTTTGTGTTCTGATCCCTTTTTCAAGACGAGTTTTGCCCGTCCTTTTGTCGGCAGTATATTTTCATGTAAATTTTTCAAATTGATTTCATCCCAAATTTGAGTCGCTTGTTTAATGGCCTGTTCCTTAGACAAGTTAATATAACGGTGAAAATAGGATTCAGGACTTTGAAATGCGGTCTTTTGAAGTAAAAGGAACCTTTCAACATACCATCTTTCTATGTCGTTTACATCTGCATCTACATAGAGTGAGAAATCAAAAAAGTCACTGACGAATACTTGGTTTTCCTTGTCTACCTGAAGAACATTAACACCTTCCACTATTAAGATATCCGGATTACAGATAGTCTGCACTTCATTTGGCAAAATGTCATACTTCAAATGTGAGTAGATTGGAACTTCCACTTTATTTTTTCCTGCTTTTACATCTCCGATAAGATTAATTAATTTTTGAGTATCATAACTTTCAGGAAACCCTTTTCTTTTCATGAGTCCTTTTTCTTCTAAAAGATCATTTGGGTACAAAAAACCGTCGGTAGTGACAAGACCTACGTTTCTGTGATTATCCCATCTAGATAATAAAGTCTGAAGCAACCTTGCTGTCGTACTCTTTCCTACAGCAACACTCCCTGCAATCCCAATGATATAAGGTACTTTTTTAACATCAGTTTTTAAAAATGAAGTGGTGGCTGTGTTAAGCTGCTGAGATGCTTCAACATGTAAATTGATCAAACGAGTCAAGGGCAAATAAACCTCTTCTACTTCCTGAATGGATATTTCTTCATTTATTCCTTTTAAGTTATCCAATTCTTCTTCAGTTAAAGGAAGAGGAGTATGGTTTCGCAGAGATGCCCACTTTTCTCGATTGAATTCAAAATAGGGAGTATAGGAACTCATGATTTTTCGTTACCTCACTTTTTAGAGTTACTATCAGTTTAACAAGGATGATGATCATAAAAAAGATGTTCCTGATCCCTTATCCACGTAAAGTGATTAATCTTTGAATGATAACCCGCCTGTCTCCAAAGCAGCCCTAAGTTTAGGTAAAGAAGCTGGTCCCATACCGTGAAATTTCAAAATCTCTTTTTCACTATATGTTGAGAGCTGTTGTAAAGAGGTTACCCCATTGTATTCCAATGCACGTCTGGCAGGTGCCGAGAGCACTGAAAGAAATCCGGTGTCCGGTTTTCGTTCCTGCTCACATACAGGGCAGGTCGGACAATCGCTGGATTTATAGTATTTGTGTCCCTTTTCGCAAGTCCTCATATTCTTCTTTGAAGTTGTCATTGTCAACTTCCCCTTTTCTTAAGATTTTTAATCCGAACATAAAAAGTTCACACTTCACAATGAAGTAATCATTTTAATCCATTTTATCATCTCTTGTTAAAACTGAACTGCCCTTTTGGTTTCATTGGAAAAGGGCTGCCGCAGCAACCCTTTGTAAAAACCCAAAGTGAATGATAGATTAACCCACTTTATCTTCCTTAGCCTCTGCCTGAGCATTGGCTTGTACACGCTTGTCTATTCCAAAAGCGAAATAACTAATTACAACGATAGCCAGAAAACCTACTCCAACCATAAGTGATATGCGTGTGTCATCATTAAACCACATACCGATTAATACCATGACCAAGAAAGCGATGGTCAGGTAGTTTGTAACAGGTGCAAAAGGCATCTTGAATGGATGATTGTGCATTTCAGCTTTTTTGACTTTCCTGAATTTAATTTGACTGATCAGAATGACAAACCATGGAATCATTCCAGGAAGTACACTCGCACTGTATACATGCACAAATAAATTTTCTGGTGCAATATAACTTAATACAACCCCAAGTGCTAACCCGACTATCACTCCGAAAGTACCGAATAAAGGAACACCGCTATTAGATACTTTAGCAAAGAATTTTGGTGCTTGTCCATTCATCCCTAATGTGTAAAGCATGCGTCCAGCACTGTAAATACCACTATTGCAGCCAGACATAGCAGCCGTGATTACGACAAAATTAATGATTCCAGCTGCTGCCGTGATACCAACCTTCGCAAAAGTCGCAACAAATGGACTGCCAATCGCGCTTAATTGATCCCAAGGGTAAACGGTTACAATAATGAAAATTGCACCGATATAGAAGATTAAAATACGCCAAATGGTACTTTGAATCGCTTTCGTTATCGTTTCTTGCGGATTCTTTGCTTCACCAGCTGTAATCCCAATTAATTCTACACCTTGATAAGCGGCAACCACCAGTGAAAGAGCAAAGAAGAAGCCCTTCCAGCCACCTGTAAATAAACCGCCATGCTCCCAAAGATTCGATAATCCTAAGGCTTCCCCTCCGTTACCTAATCCAAAGAAGATAAGTCCAAAACCTGCAACGATCATTAAAATGATTGTCACGATTTTAATCAATGCAAACCAAAATTCAATTTCCCCAAAGGATTTAACGGAAATTAAGTTCGCTGCTCCAAGAATCACCATTGCGATTAAACCTGGAATCCAAGCAGGGAGATCAGGGAACCAATACTGCATGTACGTCCCCACTGCAATAATTTCTGCCATCCCGACAATAACCCATTGGAACCAGTTACTCCATGCTGTCATATACCCAGCCAATGGATGAATGTACTTATAACCAAATGTCGCAAATGAACCTGTACTTGGCTCCAAATACAACATTTCCCCCATTGCGCGCATGATCAAGAATATAAAAAGCCCAGATATCGCATAAGCTAACATTACAGACGGGCCTGTCCATTGGATCGTGCTGGCTGAACCCATAAATAAACCGACACCAATCGTTCCGCCCAAAGCGATCATCTGAATATGACGACCTTTCAACTCCCTATTCAAATCTTTGTTTGCCATTCCATTTCCCCCTACACTACTAATAGTCGAAATTTTTTCAAGATGCTTAATACACTCCCTATTTAGTATAGAAATGATATAGCAGGCTCCACTTTTTTTATCTTTCTTAAAGCTGCCTCATAAAATCATTCTTCACTCTTAAGCATTCTGACAGTTGGAAAGATTACCATAAAATTTCATGTTATTTCTTAATTCTGTTCAAGGTTTCATAGAAAGCGCTTACTTTTTAACGTTTATAAAAGCTCACCCCTTAAACATTAAAATTCCCCTGTATAAAGTAACCCGAATAAAAGAGTATTGCAACTCTTTTATTCGGCTGGCAGGTTTATTATGCTGTTACTAAAAGGGACTTTATTCTCAGCTTTAACAACATATCATTCGTCATTTTCTCCAAATCATATTCCGCCTTGAATCCCCACTCTTCCTTCGCACAAGTTGAATCAATTGTATTTGGCCAACTGTCTGCAATGGATTGTCTTACAGGATCGACTTCATAATTCATGACAAATTCCGGAATATGCTTTTTAATTTCGGCTGCAATTTGCTCCGGATCAAAGCTCATGGCAGAAACATTGAAAGAATTCCGATGTTTCAATTTTGAGGCATCTGCCTCCATTAATGTAATGATGGCTGCTAAAGCGTCCGGCATATACATCATATCCATATACGTTCCCTTATCAATGTAAGAAGTATATCGCTTGTTTTTAATCGCTTCATAGTAAATTTCAACTGCATAGTCGGTAGTTCCGCCGCCAGGAGGTGTCGCATACGAAATCAGTCCCGGGAATCGAAGACCTCTCGTATCAACCCCAAATTTATGATGATAATAATCACATAATAATTCTCCGGATACTTTGTTCACGCCGTACATCGTGTTCGGCCGTTGAATGATGTCTTGCGGTGTCCAATCTTTAGGAGTGGTTGGACCAAAGGCACCAATTGAACTAGGTGTAAATAATTGGCAATCGAGTTCTCTTGCAGATTCCAAAGCATTGACCAATCCGCCCATGTTTAAATGCCAAGCTAAAAGCGGCTTCTTTTCAGCTGTTGCCGACAATAAAGCGGCTAAATGTATAATCGTATCCACTTCATGTTTTTTTGCCATGTTATACATCGCTTTTTCATCTGTAACATCCAATATCTCAAATGGACCCGATTGAGCAACATCGCTGTCCGTTTTTCGAATATCTGTTGCAATGATATTGTCAGCTCCATAAATCTCTCTCATTTTCAGCGTCAATTCTGAACCAATTTGACCTAAAGCCCCCGTTACCAAGACCTTTTTCATCAAAAATCCCTCCCCATGTTTTAAACTCTGAAACAAGCAATCTCTTATATGATCGACATCTCTTTTCCTACTTTTTCATAAATGGCAATTGCACGATCCAGCATCTCTTTTGTATGAGCAGCAGTAGGCATATTCCTCACTCTTCCTGTTCCTTTTGGAACGGTAGGGAATACGATGGATTTAGCATACACACCTTCTTCATTCAGCCTTTTGCTGAATTGCTGCGTTTTTGCTTCATCACCTATAATGCAAGGCGTAATCGGTGTTTCGCTCTCCCCGATATCAAACCCTAATTCTTTTAGGCCTTTTTTCAAATAATCGCTGTTTTCCCACAGCTTATTTTGAAGTTCTGAGCTATTCATCAAAATATCGATGGCTTCTATACTAGCTGCAACTGCTCCCGGTGTGGCAGCCGTTGAAAATAAAAATGGACGGCTTCTCACTTTTAACCAATCAATCAAATCTTTCTTTCCTGCTACATAGCCTCCAACAACACCAATGGCTTTGGATAATGTACCAATTTGGAAATCCACTTTATCGGATAATCCAAAATGTTTTACCGTTCCTGCACCATTACCTAATACACCTGAACCATGCGCATCATCAACATACGTAATTAAATCGAACTCTTCAGCTATCTTCACAATTTCAGGAAGCTTGGCAATATCCCCATCCATCGAGAAAACCCCATCGGTGATAATCATGATCTTGTTATACAATCCGGACTCCTTTGCTTGACGTGCTTTTGTCCGTAAATCGTCCATGTCGGAATGGATAAAAGGAATAATTTTCGCCTTGGATAATCGGCAACCATCAATGATTGAAGCATGATTCAGTTCATCTGAAAGAATGGCATCTTGTTTATCCATCACTCCTGAAATCGCTGCCATATTACAGTTAAATCCAGATTGATAAGCAATGGCTGCTTCTGTATGTTTAAACTCGGCAAGCTTTTCTTCTAATTTGACATGAATATCTAACGTTCCGTTGATCGTACGAACGGCACCGGCACCAACACCATATGTTTTAGTCGCTTCTATGCAAGCCTCTATTAATCGTCTATCTGTTGCTAAACCTAAATAATTATTGGATGATAAATTAATTAGCTCTCTGCCTGCAATGGTGATTACCGGACCGTTTGGACCTTCCACCGGATCAATAACGTTGTAAAGCCCCTTTTCTTTTAAATCTTCCAAATTTTCTTTCAAAAATTTATTTAATATTTCACTTGACATTTAATATACCCCCTCATTGATGGTTGGAATAAATGCAGGATCTTTATATGTTTTACCCCTATTTAAAAAAACATTGTATTTTTTTCCTTTTTTCCAAAAATACACGTGTCTTCTCCATAAACACACTCAACATTAACGTAAATCCCTTTATACTAAGTGTTATTACAATCATAATAATTGATAATTTTAATGTTGTCCATATTGTGTGGACAAAAAAATTTGAATTTTTGTAGTTTTTACAATCAGCATTCGCCTGAAATGCGTTTATATCAATGGAAATACGAAGAGAATTTCATCAATTTTCCAATGTAACCGATGTTTTATCTACTGGTTTTTTGGAGACATTAACCATTAACCTAATTAAGGAGTGGTATTGTGAAAACGGAAAATGAAAAGACCTCAGAAGGCCTAAATGAGATTTTTGAGATTATCAATGCAAAAGGTGACATTGGTGAATTAAAAGAAATCGTCCAAAAATCTGATGAACAAACAAATGAAGTCAACCAAGGGGATTGATTATCCTCTTTCAGTTTTGTCGAAAAAGGGAGTCCGGAATGGTCTCTTGTCGAATCCCTTCCACGATTTTACCGAAGTGATTTCACCACTTTTTAAAACAATACTTGGTGCCCCCTTCCAGATGAGACTTGGCAGATAGTCGGCGGAAAGGGAGCGAATTTCTTAAACTTTTTTAAAGAAAAAACTGAAATTGTCTATGGTCTGCAAGGGCATTAATTATCCTCTTTTTTGTCTGTTTTACATTGTACTAATGGACGTTAAAGTGCATTACAACAATAAAAAAAGAGCTGCTGATCAGCTCCGGATATTGCCGTAACTTACACGTAAAAAGCAGATCAAAAAACAAAAAAGTTATGCACATTCAGAAGGAAAATGTGCACAACTTTAGTTGAAAATTTAAGCCAGCTCAATTCTGATGCCGACTTAAAATTCACATTATTGATTCATCTTTTTCATTCTGTGAAGTAAAGGACCATCTGAATGATTGTTTTCACCAATTACAAAACTCGTCATATAATAGGTCAAATATTGACCGTAATGATTATTGGTATTTAACAATAACTCATCCACATAGTATACCCCTTTGGGGATTTGATCCATTAGCAGCACCGATAATGAAGCATATATCCCGCAGGCCACTTGAAAGTATGTTGCATTGGTTTTGTATTTGGAAAAGATATCGCGATTCTTTAATGTATTATACATATAACGCTCCTTATCTTGATAAACGATAAGGACACCAACTAGATCTTCCCCGTCAAGTTCGGCTTCAAGCGGATCAAGAACCTTCATGTCATGATTCCATAATTGATCGGCGTCATCCAGTTTCGAGCGGATTAACTCCGTCGTATGGTCATTTACCTTATATAAAAAGCCGCCTTCCATATCATACAATTTACATAAAGTATATACTTCCTCATGAGGCATTAAACAACCATAAAACTGTTTGTCCCCTAATTTGACCTTAAATTCGACATCATAAACATTTTCATATAAAAAGAGCGGTGTATGGTGATTCATAAACATTGGATAGCATGAAATAGCCTCATCCAGAAAGCACTCGGGAGACCAGGTTGTGTAAATGACGTCATTCTTTGCCTTCGATTTGTCCTTAAAAAACGAATTGTCATGCTCTACAATGTAACAGCCAAGCGGTCGTTCCTCTGAATCACTCTTTAGCAGCTCAATGGCCATCCATTGGACCACCCCTGGATTCATTCCCGACCCAATGATAGCTGTAGAATTGGAAAATTGATCTTTAACCTTTTCAAAATGCCTGATCCGTTCAATTAGAGGAAACCCATAATATAATTCTTCATTTTCATCGATCATTGTGTTTTCTAAAGCGGAATTAACATAATTAACGCCTAATGCGTCGCAGCATTGCAGCATTTCAACCGTATCCGCCCATGAAAGATCAATGACACATAATGTTTTTGTGCTTTCAAGATGCTTAATAAACCGCTTTGTATCTTTTAAATCAAATTGATGCAGTACAATTTGATCTTTTAGCTGTGGAAATAATTCATGATAATATTTTTCTTCCTTTTGTTTAATATCAATTAAGTGAATAATACAACTGGATATAAAAAGATGGATTGGATCCTTTTTATCAATAGCTGATTTATTCAATATGGAAAGTATTGATTTTGCGGCCCCTCCTGCACTCCCAAGAATGGTTATCACTTTTTGGTAATCATCCATTTTTGCACCTCGTCCAACCTTTTTATTATAAACTATGTGGTTACGAGTGAAATGCAATGGGCAACTGATGAAATGAGCAATACGTACAAGCTATCATCAATTCAAAATAATAGGAATGGTTATGAAGAAACTCCTGCATCTAAGAAGGGGTGTTACGTTTTAATATGCTTTTATCGGGTCCCTTAAAGGGAAAATAATATATATCCAAAGCTATTCCTGCATCTATTTTCATGATAAGTGCAATAATTAACAAGTAGAGATATCCAAAGAAATAAAGGAGAATGACTATGAATTATCAGAATATCACGATTGCCGACAGCGGCGTTTTAGGAAGTCAGATTGCATTTCAAACCGCATTCAAAGGATTTAACGTATCAGTATATGACATCAATGATGAAGCATTGGAACGTGCAAAAGATAGGATCACTAATTTGAAGCCCTACTATAAAGAAGACATAGGAGCTGCGGAGGAAGATCTTAATGCTGCTTATGCCCGCATTTCTTTCCACAGTGATTTATCTGGGGCAGTTGCCGAAGCTGATTTTGTGATTGAAGCGATTCCGGAAGTGGTTCAAATCAAAACCGATTTTTACACAGAGTTAGGAAAAGTGGCACCTGAAAAAACAATTTTTGCCACGAACTCTTCTACATTATTACCAAGCCAATTTGCCGAAGCAACAGGCCGTCCAAAAAAATTCCTCGCTTTGCACTTCGCTAATGAAATCTGGAAAAACAATACGGCAGAAATCATGAAGCATCCTGGAACGGATAGTGAAGTTTTCGAAGAAGTGATTGATTTTGCAAAGTGATTGGAATGGTTCCTCTGCCTTTACATAAAGAACAGCCAGGCTATATTCTGAATTCCTTATTGGTTCTCTTTTGGATGCTGCCCAAATGCTCTTATTAAAAGGAGTGGCTGATATGGAAACCATCGATAAAACGTGGATGGTCGCAACAGGGGCACCTCTTGGTCCATTCGCTATATTGGACGTGGTAGGAATCAATACCGCTTATAATATTTCACTTGCAAAAGCGAAAGCGACAGGTGATCCAGATATTGAAAAGCTGGCTAACTTATTGAAAACAGAATATATCGATAAAGGGAAAATCGGAAGAGAAGCAGGAGAAGGCTTCTATAAATATCCAAACCCCAATTTAGCAAAAACAGACTTTTTAAAAGGTTAATGATTCAGAAGGTGCCTTGAGAGTGCCTTCTTTTTTTACTATTTGCACTTTATATCCCTTCAATATCGTCCATAAGAAAAAGACCATGAAATCGTGAAAAGTACTTTTCACGATTTCATGGTCTGATTTATAATGTAGATGTTACAGTGTTATCCCCTATATCTCAAAGTTAATCCTTTTAAGAAATTCCTCGCGTATCGATCTCCGCACTCTTTATAATTCCTATGACCCACTTTTCTTAGTATAGCGCTTAATTCCCCTTTGGTTATCATGACTCCTGCTTCTTCCAAAATTTCGATCATATCCTCACTGGTTAATGTTAATGCTATTTTCAGTTTCTTCAAGAGGATATTATTCACACTTTCCTTAATCTTTACAGCCGGTGCCTGACTTTGAGGCTGACCAGGTTTTGGCTCTTGTCTCCCTCTTTTAAAAATGATCAAACCATTTAAAAAGGACTCTAACATCATGTTATTGCAGGTTACCCCATCTTCCTCTTCATCCATATCATCATATTCTTCATATTCATCATAATAATCATCTTTTGGTTTTGTGAGCATCTGCATGACTTCTTCCATTGTCACTTCAATCTCCCCGAGTTTAAATATCTCTACCATATCTTTATTTTTAATATCAAGCGCATATCTTAATCGAATTAATATATCATGATTATGCATCCAAAAACCTCCTATGTATTTCTCTATTCACAGTACTCTCATTATTACACAAATGGATGGAAATAAACGCAGATTAAAATCCGAGAACCTTTTACAGATTCCCGGATCACTCTGCTTATTGCTCCCATCAACATTCTTTTCCAAAGTTATCAAGCAATGCACGCACTTCATCTGTTGATTTCGTGTTCATCAATTGATTTCTTAATTCACCAGCTCCACGGAATCCTTTGACATAAATTTTGAAAAAGCGATGAAGCCCTGTGATTGAACGTGGTAGTACTTCCGCATATTGATCTTGAAGATCGAGCTGCAATCTTAAAAGATCAAGGTATTCTTTACTGCTATGCTCTTTTGGCTCTTTTTCAAAAGCAAAAGGATTTTTAAAAATTCCTCGCCCGATCATAACGCCATCAATACCATATTGTTCAGCAAGCTGCAGTCCAGTTTGACGATCAGGAATGTCTCCATTGATTGTTAGTAGCGTATTTGGTGCGATACGGTCACGTAATTTTTTGATTTCCGGAATTAGCTCCCAATGCGCATCTACTTGGCTCATTTCCTTTCTTGTACGTAAATGAATGGAAAGGTTCGCAATATCCTGTTTTAAAATTTGCGTCAGCCACTCCTCCCACTCATTTACATCATTATAGCCAAGTCGTGTTTTCACGCTGACAGGCAGTCCGCCCGCTTTTGCTGCTTGAATAAGTTCTGCCGCCACGTCTGGACGCAGAATTAGGCCACTACCTTTCCCTCTCGATGCCACATTCGGTACAGGGCAGCCCATATTAATATCGATGCCCTTAAATCCTAGCTCTGCCATGCCAACACTCATTTGACGGAAATATTCGGGATTATCCCCCCAAATATGTGCCACCATTGGCTGCTCATCTTCTGTAAAAGTCAAACGGCCACGCACACTTTTCATGCCCTCTGGATGGCAATAGCTATCCGAGTTTGTAAACTCTGTGAAAAATACATCCGGTCGACCGGCTTCACTTACTACGTGACGAAAAACAACATCTGTCACATCTTCCATTGGTGCAAGTACAAAAAATGGTCGTGGTAAATCACGCCAAAAATTATCTATCATTTCAAACTCAAATCCTCTCACTATGGATACAACTTCAAACTCTCGGTCAAAAAATATAAAAGCCAAGTGCTCCACTTCTTTTACACTTATATCATGCTTAATAACTCCTTATCAAACACAAGTACATTTTGGACATTTATAATTTGTGAAAATCGGCAATGTTTATTTTAAGGAAAATCTGTCCGAATGGAATTGACGGCGGACTTGAATACCCAAAACGCATTTACAGCTCAAACCCACCAGAATTACATTATGAAGAAGAATAAAAAATAGGAGAACATGTTTTAATAGAAACATGTTCTCAGAAAATCAGTATTTTATTCAATACATGATTCCAATATATTTATCCATTTACATCAGTGTAAAAACTATATACAAAAGCAACTAGCGATTCGTTAGTTTCCTTCTTTTAGTATGAGTTGCGAGACACACTCTACATGGCTCGTCTGCGGGAACATATCCACAGGCTGTATGGCCTCAACGCGATAAGAAGTGCTCAGTTCTTGTAAGTCCTTGGCCAAAGTGGAAGGGTTGCATGATACGTACACTATGGTTTTCGGTTTTACTTTCAAGATTGTCTGCAGTAATGATTGGTCACAGCCTGATCTTGGCGGGTCGACGACAAGTACGTCCGGTTTCCAGCCTTCTTTGGTCCAGCGTGGAAGGATATTCTCGGCCTTGCCTGTTTCATAGTATACATTGTCGCGTTTATGTTTTTCAGCATTTTTCTTGGCGTCCTCGATGGATTCTTTAATGACATCCATTCCTCTGACTTCCTTGGCATTTTCAGACAGCCATAGACCAATGGTTCCTACACCGCAATAAGCGTCAACCACTTTTTCCGTGCCGGTTAAGGCTGCCGCTTTTTTCACTTCATCATATAAGCGAACAGTTTGAACGGGGTTAAGCTGGAAGAATGTACGCGCTGATAGTTCGTATGATAGGTCACCCAATGTTTCGTTGATGACTTTTTCGCCTGCCAGGTGAATCGTTTTTTCGCCAAATATCAGTGATGTGTTTCGGTTGTTGATGTTTTGAACGACCGATTTCACTTCTGGCAATTGGTCCCGAATTTGTTTTAGCAACTGATCTTTTTGTGGAATTTCCTCCGCACCTGTAACAAGGACAACCTGCACTTCACCTGTTTCAAAGCCTACCCGTGTAATGACCGTACGAATAACACCTTTTCTTTTTCTTTCGTTATATATTGAGATGTTCAGGTTCTTTAGAATCTTTTTCACTGTTCGTGTTACCTTATTTGTTGCCTTATGCTGTACAAGGCAATTCGGGATATCGATCAGATTATGTGAATTCAAGCCGTAAAGGCCAGCAATCAATTTACCATCTTTTTGGCCGACTTGGTACTGACTTTTATTGCGGTAATTCCAAGGATCTTCCATACCGATCGTTTCTTTTACATTTAATGAAGAAACCGGGAATTTCGAATGGCGCTCCATCGCTTGAATGACGATATCGCGCTTTTCGATAAGCTGCTGGTCATAGCTTAAATGCTGTAACTGACATCCGCCGCATTCAGCGTAAACCGGACATGGCGCTGCAATGCGATGCGGTGATTCTTTACGGATGGTTTTTATTTTCGCCTCGGTGAAGTTTGGCTGCACCTTTGTGACCAAAGCTACAATTTCTTCACCAGGCAATGCTCCTGGGACGAAGACGACTTTCTTTTTGAAATAACCGACTCCCTCTCCATTAATGCCAAGCCGTTTAATCGTAAGGGGAAGGGTTTGATCCACTTCCAGTTTTGTATCTTGAATGTTTGTCATTTCTTTTCACTCCGTTTTTCAATGCTTCTCCACAAATAGAGGGAAGCGTAGCTTAGATATGGAGCCCATTTCTCACTATAGGACTCCATTTCTTCTTGGGTTGGCTTTTGCGGTAAGCCATATAATATTTTCAAGGCATTTTGAATGCCAATATCGGCTTTAGGAAATAGGTTCGGCCGGCCAAGTCCAAAAAGCAGGAAGTTTTCAGCCGTCCATCTACCGATACCGCGTATTTTTATTAGTGTATCCATAACCTCTTGATCGGATAGCTTTTCCATTATATCAAGGTTGAGATGGCCCTGAATGACCTGCTCGGAAAGTCCGATGACGTATTCCGCTTTCCGGCCGCTGAATTGAATGGCTCTCAATTGCTCGATTTTTAGTTGGGCGGTTGTTTCCGGCGTCGGATAAAACCAGGCACCTTCCATCTGGTAGCCGAAGGTTTTAACGAATCGTTCCGTAAGCGTATGGGCAAAGGATAAGTTCAATTGCTGATGTATGATGCATTTAACGAGGCAACTGTAGTAATCGAAGTCCAAGACTATGGCAGTACCGCGGTGCTCTTCGAAGATTTCACGCAAATCGGATTCCCGGAAATGCCTGGAAACGCCTTCTAATGGCTGATGCCAATGAAAGACCTTTTTTAACCGTTCGATCGCTTTTGACTTGTATACCTCTGAATGACCTTTGATGATAAAAGATGGTTCATCGATATTTCCTATTGCTTGAACCTGCAAAACGATTGGTTCATTTTCTATATATAGCGGAACTTTTACCGTCCTGTTAGTGAAATCAACTACCTGAAGTGGGTCTAACGATAATCGTTCGAGAACTAGATCGAAATTATAGGGTCCTTGAACCTGTAATTTTTCTGTCCACACAAGCGATCCATCCTTTAGCAGTTTTCCACGTATTATAGCATGTTTCCTGAAACATTACTTGAAATTGAGGAGAATGGATAAAAGCGGGACCTGAATTATCTCTACAGGACCCGCTTCTCACTTTAATAAAGCATTCGGTTCGGCAACTGCTTCTCAATCATTAAATCATCAAGGCTACCGAAAGCATACCCCTGTTTTTCAAGATCCGTCAGAATCGAGTCCAAAGCATCCGCATTATCCTTCGATACGGTATGCAATAATAATATCGCACCGGGATGAATCTGCTTAAGCACTTCATCGTGTGCGAACGCGGCACCCTTTTGTTGATCAACAATCCAGTCTCTATATGCCAGTGACCAGAAGATGTGGTAATATCCTTCTTTTTTTGCGATCCTCATCGTTCTTTCATTAAATACCCCACGAGGCGGTCTTAAGTAGTTCATTTCCTTTTGCCCCGTTAATTTTTCCGTTGCTTCTTTTACCCGCTCAAGCTCCGTGCGAATCACATCGTCCGTCACGCTGGTCATATCCGGATGGTTCCATGAATGGTTTCCTACGATATGCCCCTCATTAGCCATACGGACAACAAGCTCAGGTGCCGTTTTTAAATAATGACCCGTGACAAAAAAAGCTCCAGGAGCACCATGTTTCTTCAGGACATCTAAAATTTGGGCCGTATAGCCATTTTCATAACCGTTATCAAATGTTAAATAAACGACTTTTTTCTTTGTATCCCCCTTATAAATCGCTTCATATTCAGGCAGCATTTCATTGAATTTTTTACCGGCATCGGCAGGTGTCCCATTTTTTCCTTTATTGAAACCCCAGTTATAGGATTCTGCAAAAGCCGGGCTTGCCAAAGAGCATATCAAGCAAATAAAAGCGGATAAAATCACCATTTTTTTCATTGGAATATCCCCCATGTTCTTTTTTCTTATTGTTTGGAACATGGAGATTTATATGCATGATATTGTGAAGGTCGAATTGATCTCGTTGTAGGTCGATTTTTTCGCTCCGTAGGTCGAATTTCTGCCGCCGTAGGTCGAATTTTTTGCTCCGTAGGTCGAATTTCTGCCGCCATAGGTCGAATTTTTTGCTCCGTAGGTCGAATTTCTGCCGATTTAGGGCGAATTGGTCTCGCCACAGGTCGATTTTTCGCTCTTGAGCCGTATAAATTTCGCTCTGGATCAAATAAACGCCCCGGAGGCCGAATTAGTTCGTTAGTGTCTATAATCAGACGCAAAAAAGGGCCTCTCCTCCGAAAAGGATTGGCCCTCCATGTTTTGTTTATCCTTTAAATAGCGCTTGTGCCGCCTTCCAAATAATGGCGATAGCGAAAATGAGAACGATTACAATTCCGATTACGTCAAGGAATGTTTCAAGTCCGGAGAAAATCGTGTTTGCCACAGGAAGTTTGATGAAAGCAAAACCGGTTAGCATGGCCATAAAGAATAAGAAGTAGTTATTCTGCATGAAAATCCCCCCTTTCTCTTCTAATGTATGTGCGACCTTTCCAAAAGATTGTACTTTTTTGAGGTAATTTTCGCCTTTTTTTCATATACATTAGCAGGGGGGGAATGAAATGCTGGAATGGGTTATCACTTTAGGCTTTGTTGGTTGTCTTGGTTTAGGTGGTGGAGTGTTTGTTCATTTTGTGAAAAGTGGATTGAATTTAGAGGATGCATCAAGGATCGATCCACTGCCGGAAATAGAGGAGTAAGCTATGCAAAAGACGCTCACCGTTTGGCGAGCGTCTTTTGCATACATTTATTTAAATACTGGTTCTTTGAATTGCGCCAATTTTTCCAATGAAGATTGCTGAACGTCTTTATGCAGGCTGTTTCCATGTGAATCCATGGTAACCACGGCAGTAAATCCTTCAACATTCAGATGCCACATTGCTTCTGGAATACCAAATTCAGTGAAGTTCACACCTTCGACGGATTTGATGCAGTCTGCATAATATTGAGCAGCCCCGCCGATTGCATTTAGATAAACGCCGCCGTGCTCACTTAGTGCTTCTAGTGTTTTTGGTCCCATTCCGCCTTTACCGATAACTGCACGGATGCCGAATCGTTTCATGATATCGCCTTGGTATGGTTCTTCACGAATACTTGTTGTCGGTCCGGCAGCCTTTACATGCCATTTGCCTTCTTCGTCCTTCAGCATAACCGGTCCACAGTGATAGATGATTTGTCCATCTAGGTCGATTGGTGCAGGATTTTCAGATAAGTGCTTGTGGATGGCGTCACGGCCTGTATACATTCTGCCGTTAATATGAACGACGTCACCAACTTTTAATTCACGGATTTGTTCTTCCGTGATTGGTGCTTGCAGGGTGATTTCACGGGAAGCTTCAACATCCGATTCTGCAGCGGCTGCCACTTCATCCTTCGCTGCTTTTTCTGCTTCCAAAGCAAAGTCGATTTTCTCCCCTTCTTGATATAACCACTCATTGATTTCGCCTGTTTCCGGATTGACTTTCACTCCTAAACGGCGGAACGCCCAGCAATTGTAAGCAACGGAGACGAAAAAGCTTGCCGGAATACGGTGCATGACACCGATTTTACATCCAAGCAACGTAGTTTCGCCGCCAAAGCCCATCGTGCCGATTCCCAATTCATTAGCTGTATCCATGATGTAATCTTCAAGTTTACGAAGGTCTTCATTCGGATTCACATCTTCATTACTGCGGAAAAGTTGAGCCTTAGCCAGATCATATCCGGATGAACGGTCCCCTCCGATACCAACTCCGATGAAGCCGGCACTGCAGCCTTGTCCTTGTGCTTGGTAGACAGAGTGAAGGACACATTTACGGATTCCGTCCAAATCACGGCCCGCTTTTCCCAATCCTTCAAGCTCCATAGGCAGACTGTATTGGATGTTTTTATTTTCACAGCCGCCGCCTTTTAAGATAAGACGAACATCAATATAGTCTTTTTCCCATTGATCGAATTTAATGACAGGAAGACCTTCCCCAAGGTTATCCCCGCTATTTTCACCCGATAAAGAGTCAACTGCGTTTGGACGAAGTTTTCCGCCCTTTGTCGCTAAGATGATCGCATTCCGGATTGCTTTTTTTATTTCAAGTTGGTTCACGCCAACTGGAGTTTTTATTTTGAAAGTCGGCAGACCAGTATCCTGACAAATCGGTGATACATTGTCGTCAGCCATTGTAATATTATTCGTGATAGTGGTCAGGCTCAATGCAGAACGAGTACCTGCATTTTCACGTTGTTTTGCACTTTTGACCGCACGACGAACATCCTTTGGAAGATTCGTTGAAGTTTCAACGATAAGACTGTACATACTTTCTTGGAATTTTTGAATATCCAAATTTCTCTTCCCCCTCTTATTTCCCCTAGATTTAATCATTTCCCTGCTTCTCTATAAATAGCGAATGATACAACACCCGTTTTATTATACATCTAACATAATCTTTCGAAAACAAGTAATTATTTTTCATAATGAAAAGCAATTTGGAGAGAAATGAGCAAACCCGCCAGAAATAACCCATGAATTAAATTTAATCACCAATCATTTCCATTAAAAAAAGGATGACGCAGTATTCCCGTCATCCCTTCATGAATATTAACATTGAAAAAGTCATACTATCGAAACAGATATTAATCTTCGCGGGTTTTGAATTGTTCCACTTTGCCTTCCAAATCATCTAACATGCCGATCAAACGGTCTATATCTTCCAACTCCGTATTTTCGGGTTCGATATGATCAAGAACTTCCATGAACATCGTGAGGCGTTCTTTTAAGTATGTTAATTGTTCGTTTTTACCTGTAATGGATTTTCCCATGAGGCACTCTCCTTCCGTTCTTCTTTCATCGTAACGAAATCTGCTTGAAAGTGCAATGGCAAGCTATAAATGCACTCTCCGCCATTTGACATTTTTTGTCCCCATTGTTCATAATGGGTTAGTGCATTATTACGTAAGGAGTTTTAAATATGTCAATAATCAAGCAAGATCTTTTAACACCAATTACACCCAAGTATGACCCTTGGGAAGCATATATGGACGTTGAACAATATGGAAAGCTCAGCCTTACCAATGTGGAGTTCACCACCACCACCCTTTGCAATATGCGTTGTGAGCATTGTGCCGTCGGTTACACACTCCAGCCCAAGGACCCGGATGCACTGCCACTGGAATTATTGATTCAGCGCCTCGATGAAATCCCTTTGCTTCGCTCGCTCAGCATCACTGGCGGGGAGCCGATGCTTTCAAGAAAACAAGTGAAGAATTATGTTTTGCCTCTATTGAAATATGCCCGTAGCCGCGGGGTCCGGACACAAATCAATTCCAATTTGACCCTTGACCTGGAACGGTATGATGAAATCATTCCTTATTTGGATGTTCTGCACATTTCACATAACTGGGGAACGATCGATGAATTCATTGATATCGGCTTTGCCATGATGGACCGAAAACCATCTCGGGAACAGCGAAAGAAATTATTCGATAAAATGATTGAAAATTCCCGTGCCCTGACCAAGGCTGGTGTGCTGGTTTCTGCAGAAACGATGCTTAATAAACGGACATTGCCGCATCTTGAGCATATTCACAGACAGATTGTCGATGAAATGGGATGTCAAAGGCACGAAATTCATCCGATGTATCCAAGCGATTTCGCTTCGGCACTTGAAACTTTATCATTGGACAAAATGCGTGAAGCGATTCATCATTTGCTTGATATCCGTGATGAAAATGTTTGGATGCTTTTCGGTACCCTGCCATTTTATCCTTGCAATAACAGTAAAGAGGATATAAAGCTGCTTCAACGCCTTTATGGTTCACATAAAGTAACTGTTCGTAATGACCCTGATGGACGTTCCCGGTTGAACATCAATATTTTTACCGGGGAAGTGATCGTGACCGATTTCGGTGACGCGCCTACATTAGGGAATATCAAAGACCAACCTTTGACCGAATCCTATGAAACATGGATGAATTCGAAACTCGCCAATGAATTGAATTGCCATTGTCCGGCAGTCAAATGCCTAGGCCCGAATGTTCTCGTCAAAAATGCATACTACCCGAAGGAGGACTTCAGGATCAGGAAGTCAACCATATGAAGAAAAAAAACTCGCCATTCCGGCGAGTTTTTCAATTTACCTGGGTTGTTGCGAGACTGTAAAGCTGAAGGAAACATGGTCCTGAACCGGTATCCATGCACCGATGCCTTGTGAAGTGATGTTCTTTATCGTAATGGTTCTTTTACTTCCTTTTAAGTTCAAATACACTTCCCCATATGTGATCTTCCCTTTTTCATTGACGGCGGAAGCATAACTGGATAAGTAACCTATCCTATTAGAAGCAACATTGTATACTTCATCTTTTTTTGTACCAGCTCCGATGATCGTTTCAAAAGCCAACGGCAAATTCGTTTTCTCAGTGGCTTTTAACAGCATCATCTTTTGAACATCCTCTGCCTTAGGGATTTTCGCTGTAAGACCGCCACTCACTGCCTTTTGACTTTCCTGGACATAACGGATCCTGTATGGAACCTCACCGCCGCGATTATCGTAGTAATTCGTATTGATTTTTTGGTACTCCCAGTTTGGCGCCGATTCCGAAGACTCATAATTCAATGCCCAATGGCCAAGGTAAATCGTCGCCCTGTAACCAAAAGCAAGCGGAGCTTTTGCAATTGCCGATTCATTCAACATATGGATGAGTTCTGGATTTTCAATCTTGATATCCGACGAATCGATCAATTGTTCGGCCAACTTACTCGGCTGCAGCATCGGAAGATCCTGGGTTGGGTTCGGATACGTATTCTCCTTTGCAATATTCAAAACGGAAGGTGGGATTTTCACCATATTCGGATTTGCTTTGCCTTCTGGAATATCAGCTGCAAAACTTACATTCGCCTGAATAAAGGCAATTAGGGCAATCATCGTAATAAGAATAGTTCTTCTCATGCTGTCGCACTCCTTTTGAGGGGTTCAATCATTTTGTTATAGATTTTGTTTTTAGCTAACATTCTATACATTTCATTCTTATTTCGATTTTGTAATGAATTTGTAAAGTTCAGAATATTTACTTTTTTATTTAAATCGGTTATACTTATTTTACATTATAAAAAGGAGGCGAAATCGTTCATACCTATTAAACCTTCAGGAGGTATGCTTATCGAACAATCCATGACACCCTTTTAAAGGATGACAGAAAACGAATTCGCCTATACTTAAATCTGATGTAAAAGGATGGTGTGACACTCTAGAATATTTCTCAACTTTTACAAAAGCATGATGAAAAATTTTGGAATGACTTATGAATGGTAATTTACTAATATAGAAATGACTCTGCTAAATCTAACCTGAGCAGAGTCATTTTTATTTTTGAATTATATAAAAAGAAAGACCTCCCGCATCGGAAGGCCTGCATTTCTTATAATAAGTAAAATCCAATTCCCATGATGAAGTAAGCGGCCAATAAGGTAAGGCCTTCAAACCAGTTCGTTTCCCCGTCATTCGAAATCATGATCATCAGAAAGACTGCTGTAACCATTGATATCAGTTCTGGCATTGTGAAAACAAGCGGCATATGAGTTGGATACATTAATGAAATAAGTACGAGTACAGGAGCTACGAACATCGCTACTTGAAGTGTGGAACCAACGGCAATTTCCACTGCGACATCCATTTTGTTTTTATAGGCCATTATGACGGCTGACGCATGCTCTGCCGCGTTACCCACGATTGCAACGATAATGACACCTATGAATAACTCCGACCATCCGAAGGTTTCCCCCACCTCGCTGAACGTATGAACAAGTTTCTCCGATACATACGCAACGGCCAATGTAGCGGCAGCAAGTATAATAATTGCCTTTTTCCTGCTCCACTCCGGTACTTCCTCTTCATGTTCCTCGGGTTTCTCCGTATGCTGATATACCCCACGGTGAGTAACCAATTTAAAGAATAATGCAGCAAGATATAATAAGATCAAAATAATGCTAATTCCTACACTTAACGACATCGTACGTGATTCACTCATATCTTGTGTGAATACTTCCGGTATGACGAAGGCTACAATAACTGCAAAAATCAATAGACCGGCATTATGCCTCGCATCGAATACATTAAATTTCTGCCGTTTGTATTTAGTCCCTCCGACAAAGAATGAAAGTCCTGCCACCAACAATAAGTTTCCTAATACGGAACCAGTTAAAGAAGCCAACACGACCCCCACAAGCCCCGCCTTTAATGAAAAGATGGATATGATCAATTCCACTGCATTTCCAAAGGTTGCATTCAAGAGACCGCCAATCCTTGGTCCCATAACGATCGCTAAGCTTTCAGTCGCACGGCCCATGAATCCTGCTAGCGCAACGATGGTTAAGCAATATACGATGAACATGATCACGCTCGGCCAATGCACTAATGACCCAATGACTGATATAGGGACGCCTAACAGGACAAGCCCAAAAAATATTTTATTCACGATACTTCTCCTCACAATCCTATAATTCCTTTATGTAACAAAAACTATCATACATAATCTTCGGGAGATGACAAAGGAAAATTTTATCATCCTCTCTCTTCTTGTCAATATTTACCCAAATTTCTATTGCTTAATCCTCTTCCTAAGATGTAACATCAAGAAGGTATACATTTCTAGGAGACTTGATTTTATGAATAATAAATTGCTTTTTAGCGTTTTAATCTTAATTGTCGGCATATCGGGGTTTTCTCAAGGGATGCTTCTGCCGATCATTGCCATCATTTTTGAAAATGACGGAATTAGCTCATCCCTAAACGGGTTTCATGCAGCCTCGCTTTATCTTGGAATTCTGTTGATTTCTCCTTTTATGGAAGCCCCGCTCCGTAAATACGGCTATAAGCCTTTGATATTATTTGGCGGTATAACGGTCATTCTATCGCTTGCATTATTTCCTGTTTGGAAATCATTCTGGTTTTGGTTCGTCCTGCGTTTCTTCATTGGAATCGGCGATCATACACTTCACTTTGCTACCCAGACATGGATCACTGCCATTTCACCAAAAACGAAGCGCGGAAGGAATCTTGCCATTTATGGACTTTTCTTCAGTCTTGGGTTCATGGTTGGCCCGATGATGACGAAGCTTCTCGAGATTAATCAGTCTTTACCTTTCATCATCACATCCATACTTAGCCTTCTAGCTTGGTCCACTGTTTTCCTTATTGGAAATGAGCTCCCTGAACAGGATGATTCTGAAAACACATCATTCTTTGGCACACTCAAAAGGTTTACGAAAGTTAGCCGCATAGCTTGGGTCGCTTTTTTACTTCCGTTCACATTTGGCGTGCTTGAAGCATCATTGAATAGCAATTTCCCTGTATTCGCCCTGCGCTCCGGAATCGATTTAACCGCAGTATCCATCATCATCCCGGCATTTTCCGCGGGGACCCTGCTTACCCAGATTCCCTTGGGGATGATAAGTGACCGTTTTGGCCGGCGAAAGACCTTGCTGACGATACTTTTTTCCGGGTTTGCCATATTCACTCTTGCAGGGATTTATTCTTATTCAGTGCTTGGTCTTTTCATTTGCTTTATGTTTGGCGGAATGATGGTTGGTTCGACTTTCTCGCTGGGAATCAGTTATATGGCAGACCTTTTGCCTCGAAACCTATTACCTGCTGGAAATTTATTATGCAGTATCTTCTTTAGCCTCGGCAGCATCAGCGGTCCGTTTTTTGGCGGCCTTGTCATTGAACATATACAAGGCGGGAATTTTTTCTATATGATCAGCATCATGCTTTTCCTTGTCTTCATTTCGTTGGCCTTGTTTAAGGAGAAAATGCCTGCTTCAGTTATTTAGTATAGTTTATTATCTGGACTACTTCTTTTATTATTCAATTTGAATGGTATTTCTCAATAGCGGCTGAATATTTGGTTAGGATGCACTTTATATATTTTACTAGATTAGAATCATTCTTCTTTATTTCCGAATAGGATATGTGGTATTATAATAATAACAAAAGGGACATTACGTTTAAAAACCTTTGAAAACATTGCTGTCATCGCAATTTTGGTGGCAGCTTTCATATTTTATCCAGAGAAATGACGTTGATTATCTTTCTCAATTAGATATCACACAAATGATAATCTATATCATTTACACAAAATAGAGAAGAATGTGGGAGGGAATCTTATGACTACAGATACTAAACATTTAACCCAACCGGCTTCATGCCAAACCACTTGGTTGGAAAAAGCAAAACCTCATCTAGAACTTTTTGCTGCATTGTTCAGCGGTTTATTAATAGTGATGGGATGGGCCCTTTCAAAGAACGGAATGGAGTCCACTTCCATCGTCATATACTTAGCTTCTTTCTTGATTGGCGGATATGCCAAAGCAAAAGAAGGAATAGAAGATACGATTGCCGACCGGGAATTGAATGTTGAGATGCTGATGATTTTTGCGGCCATCGGTTCTGCGGTCATCGGATACTGGACGGAAGGTGCCATATTGATTTTCATCTTCGCTTTAAGCGGTGCCCTTGAGACATACACGATGAATAAAAGCCATAAAGAAATTTCGGCACTTATGGACTTACAGCCTGAGGAAGCACTGCGCATCACTAACGGATATGAAGAAACCGTATCCGTTTCACAGCTGCATGTCGGAGATCTGATTTTAGTGAAACCAGGTGAGAGAGTTCCTTCAGATGGAAAAATCACGGACGGCCGTACCAATATCGATGAAGCCGCCATCACTGGTGAATCCATACCGGTAAGCAAATCATTGGATGATGAAGTATTTGCCGGAACGGTTAACCTCCGTGGTACGATTACCGTGGAAATCACCAAACCAGCAAGTGAAACATTATTTCAAAAAATAATCACTCTCGTTCAATCCGCACAAAGTGAAAAGTCCCCTTCCCAGCTGTTCATTGAACGGTTTGAAGGTACTTATGTAAAAGTGGTATTGACCGTTGTCGGCTTGATGATGTTCGTACCCCATTTCATATTGGGGTGGAGCTGGACCGAAACATTCTACAGGGCGATGATCCTGCTCGTTGTCGCTTCACCTTGTGCACTTGTGGCTTCTATTATGCCAGCAACGCTATCTGCCATTTCAAATGGTGCTCGTCATGGCATTTTATTTAAAGGCGGCATCCATCTTGAGAATCTAGGTAACCTGCAGGCAATTGCTTTAGATAAAACAGGTACATTAACAAAAGGAAAACCCGAGGTAACGGATGTCATTATCCGCGAAGATTTAAACGAAGATGATTTCTTATTTCATATTGCATCTGTTGAAAATTATTCAAACCACCCTTTGGCAACATCGATCGTACGTTATGCCAAAACGAAATTGCAAAGAGACATCATTAAACCGGATAACATGGAAGATATCTCAGGCAATGGGGTTCAAGCATACATCAATGGCGTGCTTTGGAAAGTCGGAAAAGCTGATTTCGTCGGTCGCAGTGAAGCAGAACGATTCCAAAATGGCATTGCACTGACATTGGCTGAACAAGGCAAGACAATCGTTTATGCAAAGGATGATCAAGGGATTGCCGGTATTCTCACTTTGAAAGATGTCGTGCGTGAAGAAACCATTATAGCCATCGAAGCTTTGAAAAAGGAGGGCATCCATACCGTCATGCTGACAGGCGATGGTGAAAAAACGGCTAAAGCGATTGCGTCGGAGAGCCACATTGATGCATATATTGCCGAATGCCTGCCAGAAACCAAAGTGACTGAAGTGAAAAGGCTGAAAGAACATTTTGGCACTGTAGCAATGGTTGGGGATGGCATCAATGATGCACCTGCACTAGCAACGGCATCTGTGGGAATTGCAATGGGTGAAGGCACGGATGTTGCCTTGGAGACAGCGGATGTTGTTCTGATGAAGAATGACTTGCCGCGCATCGCGGAAGCAGTCAAATTATCCAAGAAGATGAATCGAATCATCAAACAAAACGTCATCTTTTCAATTTCGGTCATCATGATCCTGATCGCATCCAATTTCCTTCAATTCCTTGACCTTCCATACGGCGTCATTGGACATGAAGGAAGCACAATTCTCGTTATACTGAACAGCTTAAGACTTTTGAGAAACTAAACATGAAAAAAGGAGCCCTCCAAGGCTCCCTTTTTTTATGATCGTTTCAATTTAGTGATATCCGTTCTTACCATTTGCAGAACCTGATGTTTTATGGTTCGAACCTTTATTTTTTCCTTTTTGCTTTGTGCTGCCATCCTTTTTACTCATGAAAGAACTCCTCCTCATCAAAAGTTGTTATTTCTTGAATAGTATCTGCAGCATGATAGTCCGCTATTACGGGAACTCCAGGAAGCTCATGCACATTCTGGTTTTTGCCTTTCACTTATGAGCGCATTTATTTCCCCGCCCAGTATGATGATGAGCCCTGATAAATAAAACCAGACCATTAATACGATGATCCCTCCAAGGCTCCCATATGTTGCGGAATAATTAGCGAAGTTCTCCACATAAAAAGAAAACAAAAAGGAAACAAGACTCCATCCTGCCGTTGCAAAGATAGCACCGGGCAGTACGGTTATGCATTTTTGCTTTATGTTGGGGGCAATCCAATAAAGGATCGTGAACACAATTAAAAATACAAGCGTACTTATTACCCAGCGAAGCTGGTTCCAAATCATAAGAAATTCATCGGATTGTCCAATTTCGGCAAATAGGAATACTCCGATCTGTTTTCCGAATACCGGCAGCAATAAAACGACAATAAAAACAAAAATCATCGCTAATGTGAGCAGAATCGACATTCCCCGGGAAATAAAGAAAGTTCGACTTTCTTTTACATCATATGCATGGTTAAATGCTTTAATGATTGCATTCATCCCATTCGATGCCGACCATATCGTTCCGATGACACCAAACGACAATAAAGTCCCATTCGCTTCCATTACTTCAGATAGGTTGGCCTCAATGATTTTCATCGAATCGTCAGGCGCATATGTACGGACGGTATTTAATATATCTTCTTGGGAAAATGGCAGATAGGCCAATAAGGTGAATAAAAAAATAAGTAACGGAAACAAGGAAAGTAAGAAGAAATAAGACAGCTGTGCGGCAAGCCCCGACACATCATCCATCTGTAACCGTTTTATGAAAGTCTTGAAGAATGAGCCTTTCAGCCATTCTTTTTTATTGGCCATACCTCCACCCCATTTTCTAATTTAAGGAAATCCGTTCATGGTGACTTGAAGATGACTCATCTTGCTCTGCAGCAAAAACTTCCTTCGTCTCCATCACCACTTGGGCAACTTGCGATGGAATATCTTTCATTTCCTCCACCTTTTGGGAAATGAAGGATACATCATCGGAAATTTTTTCAACAGTGGAACGGACCTTGGATGATGTTTCACGTACTTGTGTAAGCACCCCATTGGGATTCTTCACGAATTCCTTCATATTACTCATGCAGCTTTTACTGTTTTCCAATACAGAATTACGCGTATCCTTGTCAAAAAGGCTTATCGCAGCCCCTGCTAACGCACCAATAAAGACCGCTTGCATAAATTTACTTTTCTTGACACACTTATATTCTTCTCGAATGTTGCTCATATATTCTCCTCCTCGTCATATATTAGTTGATGGATAATGGTAGCTATCTCCATTATACAATGTTTAAAAAAGTTTTTTCCTATCTTTTCCCAAACTCCCTCAGTTTAAAACGTGGAGATGACCAAGGATATTGGGGATCAAGCTTCGTAATATTCATTGACTTCCAGCGATAATCATGCAAAGATGAAAATAATTTAGGAACGTATGAAAGGATGAGGGAAATGGATTTAACGCAAAACACAGCCGAAAGTGTCGAGTTTATGATCGAAGCAATCAAGGATAAATTAAAAGTGATGAACTTCGGTGCAATCAAATCAACCCATTTTGATATCGAAATGTACGAAGAGCTGCACGATATTTATACAATGGTGATGAAAAAAACGAATTTCAGTGTCCGTGAAATGGAAGCGATCGCCGAGGAACTTGGAAGACTGCGTAATAAGTAACATTCAAATCCTCCCGTACCGGTGAGGATTTTTTTCATTTTTAAAATAATTCTGATACATTTGATATAGAAATTGAAAACTGACAGGAGTTGTAAGCATGTTAGAAAGAAGAACACCCATCAGTATTGCGGAAGCAGTGGAAAAAGTGATGAAGCATAAATTAATAGGACATGCGGAACTGATTCCCCTCAAGGAAAGCCAAGACCGTTTTTTGGCTCAAGATATTGTAGCTACAAATGATGTTCCGCATTTTAACCGCTCTCCATACGATGGATTCGCCCTCAGGTCCAAGGATACGGCAGAGGGTTCCATAAATAACCCTCTTGAGTTCGAAGTGGTTGAAGAACTGGCTGCGGGGATGGTACCGACTGTCCCTGTACAAAAAAATCAAGTGGCGAGAATCATGACTGGAGCTCAGATGCCAGCTGAGTGTGATGCCGTAATCATGCTCGAGCTCACAAAGGAATTCGAAAAGGACGGAAAGAAGTACATATCATTTAAACGCTCACTTAAGGAAGGCGAAAACGTTTCTTTTCAAGGAGAGGATGCAAAGAAAGGCGATGTTCTTGTAAAAAAAGGAACAACGATCAATCCAGGGATCATCGGCTTGCTGGCAACATTCGGATATGCCGAAGTCCCAGTTGCCAAGAAACCTGTCGTCGGATTATTCGCTACAGGCTCGGAACTTCTTGATGTTAACGAACCGTTGCAGCCCGGGAAAATCCGTAATAGCAATTCACATGCCATCTCCGCCCAAATTCGGAGGACCGGAGGAGATGTCCGCTTTTATGGAAAGCTTAAGGACGAATTCGAATTAAGTTACGAGGCCATTTCAACTGCCTTGGAGGAAGTGGATTTGCTCATTACAACTGGAGGGGTTTCTGTCGGTGATTTTGACCTTCTCCCGGATATTTATCAAAAAATGGGTGCTGAAGTCTTATTCAACAAAGTGGCCATGCGCCCCGGCAGCGTGACGACTGTAGCGGTATATAATAACAAATTTTTATTCGGTTTATCCGGCAATCCTTCCGCCAGTTATGTTGGCTTTGAACTATTTGCAAGACCGATCATCCGCACCATGCTGTTTTCGGAACATCCGCATTTACGAAAAGAGACGGCCCAATTGGCAGAAGACTTTTTAAAGCCCAATCCATTCTCACGTCTGCTTCGGACCCGATTATTTTACGAATCAGGCCAGTTGAAGGTAATTCCTAGCGGTGTGGATAAATCCAATATTACAACAAGCTTGGCAGGTGCCAATTCACTGACCGTCTTACCTGGGGGGACCCGTGGTTTCCAAACGGGAGATTTCGTGGACATCCTGCTCCTCGATGACCAGGAAGGATGCAAATGGCCTTGGTGAAGCCTTTTATTTTTCAGGTGGTTGGCTACCAAAATAGAGGAAAAACGACCTTCATAACGAATATTATCAAAAAGCTTCGCAAAGCCAAATTAGAGACAGCCGTTTTAAAACATCATGGACATGGCGGAAAACCGTATGTTAACGGTATGAAGGATTCCAATAAACACTTTCAGGCTGGGGCGGCAGCTTCACTTGTTGAAGGTGATGGAACAATCGAGCTGCTCGGGAATTTCAAGGGTGAAGCCCCTATAACTGAGCTGATTCAATTACTGTGTCTATTTCTCCCTGATGTGATTTTAATTGAGGGTTATAAGCAAGAGGACTTTCCTAAGGTCATTTTAATCAAGGAAGAAAGTGACCTCGTGTTATTGGAACGGCTTACTAATGTCAAAGCAGCAGTGGCTTGGCCCGAATGTCTGGAACGAACCAGGAATCATGCTTCAGTTCCCGTATTCCCTTTGGATTCAGATTCATTCATTACATGGTTTTTAGAACAAATATGAAGGAGGGCACAATGTTCATTCAATTTCCCATAGAAAAACGCCGCAAGATGATCGAAAGTATCCAAGAATATGTGTATCAGGAACATGGCAAGGAAATCGGAGAAATCGCTGCTGAAAATCACTTACAGTTCATTTTCGAAAATATTGCTCCATTTATTTATAATGAAGGTATCAAAGATGCTAAAAAAGTCATTGAGGACAGATTAGGAAATATCGAAGAAGATTTGTATTCATTGGAACGGCCAATTGATTAAAATGAAAAACAGCATCATAATCGATGCTGTTTTTTCATTTTCATTGTTCGGTCAGAATAAGCGGACCGTTTTTCGTAATGGCAATCGTATGCTCATATTGAGCCGAGTATTTCCCATCTGCAGTGGATGCCGTCCATCCATTCGGATCCCGGCTTGCTTTATATGTACCTACGTTTACCATTGGCTCGATGGTGAATACCATGCCTTCCTTAAGACGCGGACCTTTATTCGGCAGTCCATAATGCGGAACCTGCGGCTCTTCATGAATGACACTTCCTATCCCGTGCCCAATGAAATCACGAACGACAGAGAAGCCTTCCGCCTCGACATATGTTTGTATGGCATGACCAATATCTCCAATCCGATTGCCTTCCACACATACTTCAATCGCCTTATATAAAGATTCCTTCGTCACATGAACCAAATGCTCGGTTTCCTTTGAAACCTTACCGACCGTATACGTCCAGGCTGAATCGGCAAGGGCCCCGTTATAATTGACGACCATATCAATCGTTACGATATCTCCATTTTTCAAAGGGGTCTTACGAGGGAAACCATGACAGATTTCTTCATTTATGCTGGCACATGTCGCATACTCATACCCTTTGTAACCCTTTTGTTCCGGCTTCGCACCATGTTTTTTTAAGAATCCTTCAACAAATTCTTCTATTTCCCATGTTGTCACCCCAGGAACAATCAACTTAGCTATCTCCCTATGACAAGCTGCCAAAATTTTACCCGATTCATGCATCGCTTGAATTTCACGTGCAGATTTTAATACGATCAATTGTGACACTTCCTTTTTTATTCGTCTCTCCTTTTATTTTACTGCAAAGATGAAAGTATATGAATCCTTTAAAATGAAAAATCCCGGCAGCTGCCGGGATTTTTCATTATTTCAATAGATTGAGCGATTCCCGGTTAAATGCCGGAAGATCTTCAGGTGTCCTGCTGGTTACAAGCTGGTTGCCGCAAACAACAACCTCCTTGTCCAAATATGTTGCACCTGCATATTCCATATCGACTTTAATGGATGTATATCCTGTTGCATGGCGTCCTTCAAGTGTTTTGGCTGTAATCAGCAACTGCGGTCCATGACAGATTGCAAATACAGGCTTCTTATCATCCATGAACGATTTGGCGAAAGATACGAAGCGTTCGTCAGCACGCAGCTGATCAGGCGAGAACCCACCGGGGATGAATAATGCATCGAAATTTTCCGGTTTCACTGAGTCGATGCTTTCATCAATCTCGACTTCTACCTCCCCTTGTTTCCCTTTAACTGTTTTCCCTTTTATCATTTCAATCGTCGTTACCGTATGGCCGGCTTCTTCAAATGCCTTTGCCGGTTCACTATACTCCGAGTCCTCAAACATATTCGTTACTACACATGCGATATTTTTACCCATAATAATTCATCTCCTCAATTTTTGATCGAATGAACATACTTTGCACTTTATTTATGTTCCCTCTGCCACCATAAATAAAACACATAATTAATGTTAGTGCTAAATTTCATTAGCCTATCCCCAAAGCAAATCAATGTTTAGGATACTGGCCAACAACGTGTATCGCATTGATGATTCTTTTATTGATCCATTTCCTGTTTTCTTCTGTATTCAAATTTCCAAATATCCTTTTCCGCCCTTCTTCCGTGGTTACATAGTAATTAGGCAGGTTATTCAATGATAATGTGATGATGTCATTTTTACATTTACCGCATGAACAAAATGTTTGGTATTCCATACCTGACATTAAAACCTGCACCCAAGTCACAACGATTTCTTCCATCACATTTGTATATTCTCTTTCCATATAATCTCCTTAAAAAAGAAAAACCCGTCCATTCTTGACAGGTTTTCACTCACTCATTTATCGCTGTCCGTGGAACAATTAGGATTTCAACTCTCCGGTTTTTCGCCCTTCCTTTTTTCGTTTCATTGGAAGCAACCGGCTTGAATTCCCCATGTCCTTTAGCGCTGAACATTTCGGGATCCAACTCTTTATTTTCGAGGAGAAGCTTCATAAAATTCACGGATCGCATCACGCTCAGATCCCAGTTGGATTCATACTGGTAATTCTTTATAGGAATATTATCTGTATGTCCGCTTACGATAATGTTTCTGGGTAAATCCATGATTAGTAGATCTGAGATTTCCTTAGCGATTTTTCGGTTTTCACTTCTCACCTCAGCCACACCCGATTCGAACAGCACGTTTTCCCTAATTGAAATCAACATGCCTTCATCCGTTAGGTTCGTTCCCAATTTATTCGTTAAATCATTCTTTTGGATGTAGGCATTTACACGCTCCTGAACTTCCGTAAGTTCTTCTTGCTCGTTTTTCCCTAGCTTCTCAAGATCTTCCGCACCTGTTCTTTGTTCAGGTGACGTTGGCTCATTGCTGGGGGAATCACTTGGAAAATCCATAAAACCCGTTCCGCTTGTAAAAACCTGGTTAAATACATTGGACAACTGCTGGAACCTTACTGCATCAACCGAACTTGAAGCGAACAAGACGATAAAAAGCGCGAGAAGCAATGTTAAGATATCGGCGTAGGGAACCAGCCATGATTCATCGATATGCTCTTCATGCCTTTGTTTCTTTTTGCGCCTAGCCATCTTCTCTCACATCGCCTTCTAACCACTTTTTACGATCTCCAGCAGGCAAATATGATGTTAATTTCTGTTCAATCGTTCGTGGCGCTTCCCCTTCGATGATCGATAAAATACCTTCTATCATCATTTCTTTGATTCGAACTTCCTGCTGCGACTTCCGTTTTAGCTTATTGGCAAATGGATGCCATAAAACATACCCCGTGTAAATACCCATCAAGGTTGCGACGAACGCGGCAGATATGGCATGTCCCAAAGCCTCCGTGTCGGCCATATTACCCAATGCAGCTATCAGCCCGATTACCGCACCCAATACACCCAGCGTCGGTGCGTATGTACCGGCTTGACTGAAAATCGCTGCCGCGCTTAGATGACGTTCTTCCATCGCATCTATTTCCTCAGCTAAAATATCACGAATATAATCGGCACTTTGACCTTCGACTGCAAGATTCAAGCCATTTTTCAAAAAAGTATTATCCACCTGATCCGAAATGCTTTCCAATGCCAATAAGCCTTCTTTCCTGGCAATGACCGCCCATTCAGAAAAGGTTTTTATTAAATCTTCAGGCTTTGTCAATTGTTGTTCAAAGAATAAAATCTTGAATATTTTTGGTAGTCTTTTTAATTCCGACAAAGGGAAAGCCGTTACGACAGCAGCTATCGTCCCTACAATAATGATCAAAATAGCCGCCGGGTTTATCAGCGCCGTTACACTAACGCCTTTCAACACCATTCCGACCAAGATGGCCACGATACCCAGAACTACGCCCAAAACTGATGTTATATCCATAATACTCACCCATTCATTTAAAGTCTCGTCTCCTCCTTATATCGGATGAAGTTCAAAAAAAGTGAGGATTATTTTACTATTCGATTTCAATTTTCACTAAATCATCACAAAATCCACCAACTTTATTGCCTTGATGAGCTTAACCAACAGCACATTTCAATATTTTAGGTACAATATCCTTTCAGAGCGGAATTACCAGCCTGTTTTGTACGAAATTATCTCAATACGTCTGGAATATGGGCATCTACTCGTGAGTTTTGGCGGTTTCTACTCGTGAATTTTGGCTGTTTACTCGTGAGTTCAGCATTTTACTCGTGAATTCCGCTTAACGCAAAAAGGACAAGGCCTGTCAGCTTTGTCCCTGTTTTTGTTTCCCGAGGTTTCTTCCGGCCAGCCATTTTATGATGGGTGACAGAAAAAATAAAATGAATAAGATCCTGAATAAATGAAAGCTTGTGACAACGGATAAATCCACATGCACCGACATGGCTGTGACTGCCATTTCGGCGACACCGCCTGGCGCCATGCTCAAAAATAATTCGTTCGCCTGTAAAGATAGGATTGGGGCAAACTGAATGGAAAGATAATAGCAAAATCCAATCAATAGGACATTACTGACGAATACGGCCCCGAACATCTTTCTGAAAAGTCGGGGGTTATCAACCTTCAGTGTGTAGCCTAAATGTGCGCCGATCAACAATTGCGATAAGTTCAACCAAAAGTCAGGAATCTGCGGTGCACCTGGGCCTGCTAAATTGAATAGTGCTGCGGCCATGAGAGGTCCTAGCAAAAAAGGGAGCGGAAAATTGGCTTTCTTTGTGATGAAGATGAATATCAGCAATGTTACCAACATCATGATGGCTAATTTCCCATCATATTCAAATAAGAAAAACGGCCGCTCCGATACGGCCATTACCGCACCTGATTCAACTGACATTACATGGGTCACAATCCAAGGAACAATGGATATCACAAGGATGACCCGCAGTGTTTGCATGAAACCTACAACCGTTTCATCACTATCCTTCATTTCCTCACTTAAGACCACCATCTGGGAAAGGCCTCCCGGAAAACTGCCAAGCATCGATGTGCTCAAGGATAAGTTCATTCGCTTTCCGACAAACCATCCAGTCAACACTGTAAATGAAATGATTGCAATTGTCGTAAAAAGCATAACAGGCAGATATTCAATCATCTCATTTAGCGATTGTTTCGTGAATGAACTGCCCAGTTGTAAACCTAGAATGACCAATCCAGTACTTCTAAAGGTTTTAGACCAATACAAGTACTTCCTTAACTTCACTTTAGCAATCATCACGACGAATAATGGTCCAAGCATCCATGGCAGGTATATTCCAAGGCTATCAAACGCATAACCACCCAGGAAAGCTAGAAAAGCTGTAAAGATGACTCTAAAACTCTTACTCTCGATTAAATATACACTCACAAAATTACCTTCTTTATATAAGCGGATTTTCATCTTTATCTTAACATAAAATAGGCGGATTCAAAGCTGCATCCACGCTTGTTTTCAACATTCCATTGTCAGGATGCCAATTGGACATTTGCCGTTCTTGGGGCGCCTCCCTCACCAGTGCATTTTTATATTTCATCATGTTTTCGCTCTATGAAAGGAACAGCACGTGACTTCCACTATTTACTAGATTTCCCACCCCCACAAATTCGTTATAAAAGGTAGAATGAGTATATAGGGGTCAAACTCTTATGGAGGGGTGACTAGATGTTATCAAATACAGAAATAGGCATTGACTTAGGAACTGCAAATACGCTAGTTTACAGTAAAAATAAAGGAATCGTATTTAATGAGCCATCTGTGGTGGCCATTGATATAGAGACTAATAAAGTATTGGCAGTCGGTGTGGATGCAAAAAACATGATCGGGAAAACACCTGGAAATATTGTGGCAATCCGTCCGCTTAAGGATGGTGTCATTGCGGACTTTGATGTGACCGCGCAAATGCTTCGGGAAATCATGAAAAAAGCAAGTAAGGCCCTAGGATTATCGATTCGCAAACCTAGTGTAGTGGTCTGTACACCATCAGGTTCCACATCAGTTGAGAGAAGGGCCATTCAGGATGCAGTCAAAAGCTGCGGAGCGAAACAGGTCCACCTTATCGAGGAACCAGTAGCAGCAGCAATAGGTGCGGGCTTGCCTGTCGAAGAGCCAGTTGCCAATGTCATCGTTGATATCGGCGGCGGAACGACTGAGGTCGCAATCATTTCTTATGGCGGCGTCGTTTCTTGCAATTCAATCAGAATTGGCGGAGATCAATTGGATGAAGATATCAGCCAGTATGTCAGAAAAAAACATAATGTGCTGATTGGGGAAAGAACCGCCGAGGAAATAAAAAAAGAAATCGGCTACGCACTCGTTGAACATTCCGTGATCACCATGGAAGTCAGGGGCCGCGATCTTGTAACGGGTCTTCCAAAGCCAATTACAATATCATCCACTGACGTCCAGGAAGCCATCCAGGAATCGCTTCTCCATATACTGGAAGCAATCAGGGCCACTTTGGAAGATTGTCCTCCTGAATTGAGCGGGGATATCGTCGATCAAGGTGTCATCTTATCCGGCGGGGGTGCACTTCTCAACGGGGTACAAGAATGGCTGACGAATGAAATCGTCGTCCCAGTCCAACTTGCAGATAACCCGCTTGAATCAGTTGCCATCGGAACCGGGCTTTCACTTGAGGTCATTCACAAATTACAAAAAGCCGTATACTAGAAATAAATGGCTATCTTTGAACTGCACCCCAATTGTTAGACAACATCTAACAATTGGAGGTGCAGTTTTTTTCCTAAATATACGATAGACCAAAAATCAAATGCAGTTTTAGAGTACTTAGAAGGAAAAAAACCAAGAAAGACATGAGGTTTATCCCCTCTGAAAAGATGGGTCGCTATCTAAAACATGGAATGGAAGGATTTGTTTCATCCTATACAAAATTACACTTGATGCGAGCACCTTGGTTACGTAATTCTAAGGTGATACGCCTATCCCCATAGCTCCGTCCTCCAGCAACCTTTTTTGCGTATCCAATACAAAGAAAAAAGACCTCAACATTTAAGTTGAGAACCTTTCATGCTTTGTAAAGGTATATAGGATTCACCCTTATTTTATTATCAAGGAAAACTCCCATTTGTTAAATCTTCCAATTCTTGAATTCTTAAGCCTTCAATATCCTTAATCCTAGAAGCTTCGGTATCATTTTCAGGATAAATATAGCATTGTTTTTCATACGAAGAAGTAGCCAAACCAAAACTTTCCTTGTTTAAAAAATGACAAATCTTCAGGTGAATTTGGCATTTCCCACTCATAAAGCGATTTTGTAATCAATCTTATAATTTTCTTTGCATTCTCGTCAGCGTGAAAATAATAAACATTTGCTGTTTAATTACGTCATATTTAGCAACAATTTGTCCATTTAATGCAGGTTGCTGATCATTAATAACGCTGTCTAAAATTGCGACTTTTTTAGGCTTATCATAAATACTGATATTAGACACATAGCCCAGATTTCTAACACTCAACATCATTAAATTTCACCTTAATTTCTTTACTACCAAAATTGTATGCTGATAAATAACATAGTGATTATGTAAAAGATTGTTTTTTCATGGTTATACCGCAACTCGATAAACTTGATTTATCTGCGTTACAAACACTTCCTTTAATACATCTGTTGTTCATTAACTTACAATCATTATTCACCATGAATTTTAAAATAAAATTAAATATTCAAACATCATTTCACCATTTATTTCTTTATACTATTATTCTTTTCTGAAACAGAACACTTCAAAATTGAGACGTAAATTGTGGATATTTACGATACTATAGTCCTTGTTAACAAATAGGTAATATGTGGTCACATATAAAAAAACTGAAAGGGTGTAATTATTGAAAACTAAATTATTTTCAGTTTCAGTGATATGTATATTATCAATTATAATAGCAATGCCCTCTTTTGCTTTTGCAGCAACTAACGCTTATAGCTTTACAATGAATCTTCGTTTAGTTGATGGAAGTAAAAACGGTCAATATTTTAAATTAAATAAAGGAACTGCAAAATTAAGTGGTACACATTATCAATATAGCTCTGACCCTAGCCCTGTAGGTCCTAACCCCATAACTTATCAATTATGGAATAAGACCTCAGGTAACAGTTTTGGTACAATAAAAGCTGCACCTAATAAAAATGGTACTTCTTCTAGTGTGTCAGGTAGCTATTCTGGTCTAGGTGGGGGTACTAAGTATTATTTGCAAATTTTTAAAGTTGATGACGGTAGAAATATAAAAGGTTCAGGAAAAATATCAAATTAAACAACTGGAAAGAGCTTATAATTCTCGATAGGAGTCTCTAAAATGGTTTATCATTTCAGCGGTTGGATTCTTTACAGTTTTATAATTTTATATATCATTTTGGCACTAATACTAAAATTAAGTTTCAAAAAAAGTCATACCTATCTTTTATTCTATACAATTATGTATGTTTATTTATGTAATGTTATAAACCTCACTCAATTTCCCATTTATGTAGATGATGATCAAAGAGAAGCGTTTGGGGGGCAAAATGTTTGGAGAGAAATGAATTTAATCCCATTTAAATATGAATTTACCAAATTGAGCTTTTTTAATATTTTAATGACTGTCCCACTAGGCTTTGGATTACCCTTCTTATTTAGAGCCTCATTTAAGAAAATTTTAATAGCTGGTGTATTAACTGGAATAATTCTCGAATCAGGTCAACTACTAACAGCTTTATATGCAGGATATACTTTCAGATTTGTTGATATTGATGATGTAATCTTTAATATATCAGGGACATTATTAGGATACTTCATTTTATTTAAGTTATTTAAATTAACGTTTCATATCCTTGTGAGAAAGTGGCATATAAAGTTTAATTCCATAGTTAAACATATCAATAATACATAATAACGATTTATCCTGTGAAAAACGCCATTTCAAATCGTTATCCGACTACACAGACACGGGTATGATGAAGCATCATCAGCGGGTCTCTATTTGGCATGAGAATTCAAGGAGCAACAGCCATTTTCGCAGTCAACCTCAAACGAATTTTCACGAAAATCAAAGCAGAAAAGTAACTAAATATGAAAGAAATAGATCACTTCCTGTTCATTATCGTACAGGAAGTGATCTATTTCTGTTAAAAAAACAATAACTCATTCAAAACCTTTAGTTTTTCAGCAGCCTCGCTGAAAGCCGATGCGGCTCCCGTACCGCCTCTGGAAAGCTTAGTGCCTCTCGTTACAACCACGCCCACATTGTACAAGCCATAAAAAAATGTAGACAAACCCCTTTTTGCTTTTAAAAGAAACGGATATATTTTCACTTGATTGTGTAGAGAATAAGAAAAAGCTTTTTTTGGTTCAACAGTACTTTGCTTTTTGGAGAAGCCTTAATAGGACTTAATAGGACTTAACGCATGCAATGTTACATAACTTGTGTTATAATATAATTATGTTACATTGGTAAGAGGAGAAGATCTATGGAATATGTAGAAGCCTTTAAGGATATCAATCAAATCAGCAAAATAAAAACATACTTACGCTCTCACTCCAGTCGGGATTATTTATTGTTTGTACTCGGCATCAATACAGGTATGAAGATAAATGAAATGCTCGAAATCACCGTCGCCAGCGTTCTGGATGAAACGGGCAAAATAAAGGAGTTCTATGAGCAGCGTACGGAAAATGACGAAGTAAACCAAATTTATTTGAACCTGAAAGTCCGTACCGCCTTACAAGAATACCTTAAAGGCTCAAAGGTTATCGAAGGTCAATTTTTATTTCTTTCCCCTAAGACAAAAAAGCCGATCACACGTCAACAGGCTCACCGAATCATCCATGATGCTGTGGAAGGTGCAGGGCTGACAGGCAAATTCGGAGCAAGTTCGATGCGTAAAACTTTTGGCTACCATGCCTATAAACAAGGAGTGTCACTGGCATTGATACAGAAGCATTACCATCATTCCAGTCCATCGGAGACATTAAAATACATCGGCATATCGAAGGAGAAGAAATTCAAGACGAATATTGACGTTAACTTATAAACATTCTGCTATCTTCTATTAACTCTAACCAACATTTTAAGGAGGAATTCCAGTGAGAATTAGAGAAAGTGAACTTCCTGGTATTGGCCAAAAATTTGAAATCATAACGAGAAATGATGAAAAGTTAGTAATCGTCATTCATGATGACGGCCGTCGGGAATTATACCATTTTGATAATGAACATGAGGACGTCATATCGAGCATCACCCTTAACGATCAGGAATCACGGCAAATGGCTTCCATCATAGGCGGCATGGTTTATAAACCGCAAGCACTTGAAACGATTGAAATGTCATTGGGTGACTTGGTGATTGAATGGTTCAAAGTCGAACCAGGTTCAAAGGCCATCAATCAAACGATCGGTGCGATTGATATCAGGAGCAATTATAACGTGACCGTCATCGCCCATTCTAAAAAAGGAAAAAAACAACTGAATAATCCTGGTCCTGACTCCATCATCGAAACAGGCGACACCCTTGTGATATCCGGTGAAAGAAAAGATATCCGAAACCTCACAAGAGAATTATTGACCGACGAAAGGAGTGACTAAGCTCATATGGACCATTTAGTCTTTGAAGTGGGAACTGCCCTACTTCTAGTGGCATTAGCCGCTCTCGTAGCAGGTAAATTCAAAATATCGAATGTTCCACTATTAATTATCATCGGGATGCTCGTTGGCCCCCATGCCCCGCACTTCGGATTAATTGACCTGCGTTTCATCGAAAGCGATGAAATCATAGCATTCCTCGGTCGGGTCGGTATATTATTCCTTCTGTTTTACCTAGGGCTTGAATTTTCCGTCAAAAAGCTCATGAAATCCGGAAAAAATATCGTGACAGGCGGAACCTATTACATTTTAATCAACGTGGGAATGGCCTTGCTTTACGGTTTCCTGCTCGGTCTTCCATTGAAAGAGGTTCTGATATTAACCGGTATCATCAGTTTTTCTTCAAGTGCCATTGTGGCAAAGGTGCTTGTGGACCTTAAAAGGACCGGTAACAATGAAACGGAGCTAATCCTTGGCATCATCATGTTTGAAGATATCTTCCTCGCTGTTTATTTATCAGTCGTATCCGGATTGGTATTAAGCTCTTCTGGTTCCGTTTGGGGAACATTACTTTCTACATTTATCGCGATTGGGTATATGCTGATATTTTTCGTTATCGCCCGGAAAGCATCTGGGGTCCTTAACAAATTATTCAATATATCCTCCGATGAGATTTTTATCATCGTCGTGTTCGCATTACTATTCTTCATTGCCGGTTTCTCGGAAACGATTCATGTTGCGGAAGCCATTGGTGCATTACTGCTCGGCCTAGTCTTTTCTGAAACGGAACATAGCGACAGAATCGAGAAACTTGTCATTCCCTTTCGAGACTTCTTCGGGGCCATATTTTTCTTCAGCTTTGGCTTGAGTATCGATCCGACTACCCTTGGCGGAGCTGTCTGGATGGTTCTTGGTGCCGTCATCATCACCATAATCGGTAACTTTGCAGCTGGTATGATTGCCGGACGCAAATCCGGTTTATCTCACAGAGCTTCCGCAAACATCGGTTTAACGATCGTTTCACGCGGCGAATTCTCCATCATTTTAGCCAACTTAGGCATTGCCGGCGGTTTAATGCCTATACTAACCCCGTTTGCGGCACTTTATGTTTTAACCTTAGCGATTCTTGGGCCGATCCTTACCAAAGAATCCAAACACATCTATAATATCCTAAATAAAGTATTCAAATGGACCTCTCCGAAGGTTCAGAAGGAACAGGGAAAAGAAGTGCAATAGAGAAAAACGGCCAGACCACAATGTCTGGCCGTTTTTCTGTTTACCTTAATAAATCACTTAATTAGCTATTATACTTGTTTTAAAGAGGGCATAAAATCATACCTAGCAGTAGTGTTGGCATTATCGATAGGCTTGAAGTATCGAAAGCTTATCAGTTAGTCGCTTGCTTTACGAATCTTAAATCCTGATTTTCCCGGGCATTATACTCGCCATTCCCCGACTTCTGCAATTTTTTTTAAAAAGGCATTGAAAAAAGAACTGGCTAAGGTTGGTCATCCTTGCCCTTTTCTTCACCTCTCCATCATTCCGGCATATTTGTCACAAGCTTTTACAAGTGCTCGGATTAGGGCTTTCAATTTCTTTTCTTTTGAGGATTAACTTATATGAGCAGAGGGAAAAGAAGCAATAACCTAAGTAACTATTCAGGAGTGATGCCCAGATGAATAAGTCGATAAAATTTTCAAAGAAACTGATTAAAGAAATAAAGGAAGATCGTGTGACCGGACTGGCAGCAGAACAAGCTTATTACTATCTACTGGCACTATTCCCTTTGCTCATTTTACTGCTGTCCTTATTACCTTATCTGAACATCGATATTCAGACTGCCCTTGACACGATAAAAACCTTCATGCCTGCGGAAACGATGGAAGTCATCGAGAAAAATATCATTAACATATTATCTGAACGGAACGGAGGCTTACTGACTTTTGGTTTCCTTGGCACCATATGGTCCGCTTCCAATGGAATGAATGCGTTCATCCATTCCATGAATATCGCCTATGATGTTGAAGAAACAAGGAATTTCATTAAAGCCCGCTTCATTTCCATTGCATTGACATTAGGACTGGTTGTGGCATTCATCGTCATGTTGGGTCTCCCCGTTTTCGGAAAAGTGATCATCGATTTATTACAGCAAGTCATTCCGATCCCTGAAGAAACGCAAATAATATTCAGCTTATTACGGTGGGTTATCGCGGTTGTGGTCATATCACTTGTCCTGACCTTTTTATATCGCTTTGCACCGAATAAAAGTTTTCCCATTAAACATGTCATCCCTGGGGCAGTTACCGCAACTGTACTTTGGCTAGGAATATCACTTGGATTTTCATTCTATGTCAGTAATTTTGCCAACTATTCTTCCACTTACGGCAGTTTAGGAGGCGTCATCATCTTGATGCTATGGCTGTATTTGAGTGGTCTGATTTTTGTGATCGGCGGAGAAATCAATGCAATTCTTCATCGCCAAAACTCCATTCCAAAAAAACCCTCCCGCACGATCGTCCATCCTGTCCCGCTTAAAAGATAAAATCATGAATTACGACAAAAGGTAGAAAAGCGGCTGTCCCATTCGGACAGCCGCTTTCGTATTCATCCTTTATTGACAAACTCTTCATATCTTTCATCATGGGCCAGCCATGCCGCGTATTTCCGCTTCATGTATTTTTCCGCTTCCATAAATGTATCGAATGTTTTTTTCTGTTGTTTTCCGTTGATTTCAACAATCCATTGCTCTTCTTCATCTTCATAGATGAATATGTCCTGTTTGTCTCTCGTTGAATATAGGCAGCCCTCTGGGGATTCCTTTACATTCAGTTGATTCTTATGTGCGTCTCGTTTAAGGGGCTCGGCAAAGAAGGTCTTTTCGACATATTGGCTATACGCCTTTTCGGACATGGTACAACCTGCCGCTTTTTGGTGGCCGCCTCCATCGTACTTGCCAGCAACTTCAGAAACATCAATATCGTCGTGAATTGTCCGGAAGCTGATTCTTTTACTTCCAACCATCAGGATCGCTATATAATCAAGATGCGAGAACTCTTTCGACAGTTCATTACCCAATTCTGAGTGATATGACTCTGCATGGACCACACCAGCTGTATGGGGACCGACCGTAGCCTGATAGACTTCTCTTTTTTTCCTGTTTATGTACCGATCTACCCGACTCTCTTCAACATTCAGAAGGGTTTGCTCCACTTCGTCAAAAGTAAAACTTTCAGCCGTAGACAGCTTATTTGCAATTTTCATTTCGAATTCCTCTATCGGAATCATGAAAAACAGGTCATTCAATCGTTTTGCCGTTGTATTTTTATTGACTTCCCATTCCCAAGTATCGTATTGTCGGACCAATTCAACGAATTCAGCGACAATGCTTGAAGGTTCCAGGTATTTATTTTCAACTGCATACTGATAGAATAATGATGTCGCTGCCGTCTGTTTACCATCTTCCTGTTCGACAGTTACAGATGCCCAATCATGTTCGTTCAAATGCAATGCTGACTTATGATGATCGATCAGCAGCGCTTTGCCTCCATCTTCCACAAACTGAGTAATCATTTTTTCGTTATCTTCATCAACCGATAGATCAGTAACGATCAATGTATCTTCAAGCTTGGCCTGCTCAAGAAATGCTCCTACGTTCTGATTAAGGCGACCAATTGAATTATAACTTACCACTACTTCTTCTCCGAAGGCCAGCTTAGCTATAATGCCGCAGCCGACTCCATCTAAATCATTATGTGTAAAGAGATGGTACACACAAACCCCTCCTAGTAACTAATAAATTTACTTTTCCCTAAAGACATGAATTTCAATTGCAATCTTTACAATTGTAGCATAATCATATCCGCATATTTTATCATGCTTCCATTACGTGATGCTTTTGTTCGTTTTTTTTCGAAAAACCCCCTGATGATTCTTTATTTTCCATAATTTATAACGTCCATTACTTTGAAATCGAGGTTTTTCCATTGAAGAGGTTGCGTGGTGAAGATCAGCATTCACTAATCGATCAAATGGCTAGGAATTTTACGAACTTTGGAGAATTGCTTAATGGTTTAAAAAGCCAGACCCAATCCGACAAATGATCCGGTACATCAAAAAAAGCCGCAGGGACGTTATTCCCTGCGGCTTCCTTATACCAAATCACTGTTCAATCAATTTTCCAAGGTTGGCCATTTCAATTGCACTAACGGCCGCTTCATAGCCTTTGTTACCTGATTTTGTTCCTGCACGTTCAATCGCTTGTTCAATATTTTCAGTTGTCAGCAAACCGAAGATAACCGGTACACCCGTTTCCAAGGAAACGGAAGCCATGCCTTTAGCCGCTTCATTACAGACATAATCATAATGTGAAGTGGCACCCCTGATTACCGTTCCAAGACCGATTACCGCATCATATTTACCTGTATTCACAAGTTTTTTTGCAATTAACGGTAGTTCAAAAGCACCCGGGACCCAAGCGATGTCAACATCATTCTCATCAACGCCATGACGCTTAAGGCCATCCAATGCCCCTCCTAAAAGCTTGCTTGTGATAAACTCATTAAATCTTCCTACCACGATACCGACTTTCAATCCTGATCCGATTAATTGTGCTTCAATAGTTTTCCCCATGTCCAATTCCTCCTAATTTTAAAAAACAATATAATTTTTTGTTCTGTAAGATGTAATTACTTAAATCCTCAAGCTTTCGGGATGTTCAGTTCAAGCTCCTGGTTCCCGATAGTATCATTTTGTTGAAGATACCGAATCAAATCGGCTATCGTAATGAACTTCAGGTTGAATTTATCAGCGATGACTTCTAAATCGGATACCCGGGCCATTGATCCATCTTCATTCATGATTTCACAAATGACACCAGCTGGAGCGGCACCGCATAACTTCGCCAAGTCCACCGATGCCTCTGTATGTCCCGCCCTCCTTAATACGCCGCCTTCTTTTGCGACTATCGGAAAAGTGTGACCAGGCCTTTGGAAATCTTCAGCGACCGAATCTTCATTAAGAAGCTCAAGGATGGTCAAGGACCTTTCAAAAGCACTGATTCCTGTAGAGGTGCTTTTATGATCGACACTTACCGTAAAAGCAGTGCCATGATGATCGGTATTTTCTCCAACCATAGGATGCAGTTTCAATTTCGCTGCCAGTTCTTCAGTGATGGTTGTACAAATCAAACCACGTCCATGAGTCGCCATGAAATTAATCGCTTCCGGTGTCGCCTTTTCGGCCAGCACTACAAAATCCCCTTCATTTTCACGGTCTTCATCATCGGATACGATTACTACCTTGCCTGCCTTCAAATCTTCTATCGCTTCTTCTATTGTATGGAACATCATTACACCGCCCTTTTATTAGAATCCATGCTCTGCCAAAAACTCTAAATTCAGTCCTGGTTTTGGATTGCCATTTTTCATTTGATGTATTATATATTTCCCTATCATGTCGTTTTCGATGTTAACGATATCACCAGCCGCTTTTTGTCCCAATATGGTGTCCTGATGAGTCAATGGAATCAGTGATACAGTCAATAGGTTCCTTTCGATCCCAAATATCGTCAAGCTCGTTCCATCAATGGCCACGGATCCTTTTGGAATGCAAAAGGCACTGAGCCCCTCTTCCAATTGGATTACATAATAAACGGCATTTTCTTTCCGTTCTTTTTTGATGATCGTTCCGGTTCCGTCGATATGACCTGAAACAAAATGACCGCCAAACCTTCCCTGTGCACTCATGGCTCGTTCAAGATTCACAGGTGATCCCAATTTCAATGTCCGTATCGAGGAAGCTTTGACCGTTTCCGGCATCACGTCGACCGTAAACAAACTTTTAGTGAAGGACGTTACCGTTAAGCAGACCCCGTTTACTGAAATACTATCCCCCAGATGAACATCTTCAAGGATTTTTTCAGAACGAATCGATAACTCCATACTGCTTTTTCCTTTGTTCATGGAATGAACGGTACCGATATCCTCAATGATTCCCGTAAACATGTTTTTCCCCCTTTTATAAAATATAAAAAACCCCTTAGGATGACCTAAGGAGTTAGCAGGAGAAATGAGTGAAAAAAATTGTATACCTAAAAAGCCCAACATTTTCATTTTTGAAAAATTAGGCGTACGTATACACTTGGGTTCCACACGTCCTTCTCCCATCCAGACTTTACTGTCGGCTTTGGAATCTCACCAAATCCTGCCTTTAACAGGCTCGCGGGCTTAGAATTTCTTCATCACCGCCGGTTGGGATTTTCACCCGACCCCGAAGGACTAAAATAATATGAATCTTTGAATATTTTATCACCATAAAGTGAAGATGTAAAATTTCTAACCTTAAATGGTTCAATTGTTACAGAAACTTCCTCTCTTTATGGAAAAACGACCTCCAAAGTCCCCGATGTGCTCCAAAGAGGTTAATCAGGCTAAATATGTGGAATAGGGTTAGAGGTTCACAATTCATATAAGGAGGAAGCCTTATGCTTATTTCCATCATCAACTTGATTTTCTATCTGTTCGTCGTCACGATGAATTTTTTAGCTAATTACCTGCCATTGAACGGCCAGACATCAGGAGAGATTTCCGATAAACTTGATGTCCTTTTCACTCCTGCAGGATATGTATTTTCCATATGGGGCTTGATCTATTTCCTGCTCGCCATCTGGGTATTCAGGCAGTTTTTAAGCAAACACCAAAACAGCCCTGCCTATAAGGCATCCTTCCCTTGGTTCGCTTTAAGCTGTGTCTTGAATGGCGCTTGGCTTTTGGCTTGGCACTATGAGCACTTTTTGTTATCCGTATTCATTATCATTGCTCTTTTGGCTACTTTAATGGTCATTTATACTAACGTAAAAAAAGTGAAGCGTGCGCCTTTCGACCTATTTCCGTTTTCCGTTTATACAGGCTGGGTAAGTGTTGCAACTATCGCTGACATTTCTTATTACCTCACGTATATCAAATGGGACGGTTTTGGGGTTTCCAGTTCAACATGGACGATCGTCCTGCTGATTGCAGCAACAATCCTGGCTTTTGTCTTTGCAGGTAAAAACCGGGATTGGTGCTATCCTCTCGTATTCGTTTGGGCGTTCATAGGCATCGGGATACGAAATAGCTCCGGCTATCCGGTAATTACGGACATTTCTTATATCCTGGCTGTCATCACTTTTATCGTATCCATCACCATCTTCATTAAAAGTAGAAGGAATATGGTAGCCTAAAATGCTTGCTGAAGATCTTGCCAGACATCCTGCCAAGCTTCTAGGCCAACTGAGAGACGGACCAGCTGGTCACTGATGCCCATTTGTTTCCGTGAATCTTCAGGAACGGCAGAGTGCGTCATGGTAGCGGGATGCTGGATCAATGTTTCGGCATCCCCAAGACTTACGGCAATTTTGATTAGTTTCAATTTATTTAGGAATTCCTGTGCATCCTGTTTTGTGCCATGCAATTCGAAAGAGATAAGGCCGCCGCCATGTTTCATCTGTTTTTGCATTATATAATGATCCGGTGAAGCTTCATCACCTGGATAATATACCTTTTTCACTTTTGGATGTTTCTTAAGTTCATGAAAGATTTCCATTGCATTGGACGAATGACGGTCCATCCTGACAGGCAAGGTCTTTAACCCCCGCAATAGTAACCAGGCATCGAAAGGTGAAATGATTCCACCGATATCCTTCTGTGTAGTCCCTGCTATCTGATTCATGAATTCCTTCTTACCTACGACAAGTCCTGCAACGACATCCCCATGCCCGCAAAGATATTTCGTAGCGCTATGAAGGACGATATCACAGCCATACTCAAGCGGTCTCTGTAGATATGGCGTCGAAAACGTATTATCCACTACGACCGTCACATTATGTTCCTTCGCAACTTTCACCACCATCTGTAAATCAATCATTTTCATCGTCGGATTGATCGGGGTTTCTACATAGATGCAGGTCGTTTCCGGCCGAATCATTTTCCTTACCTGTTCTTCTGTATCCATCTCACAAAAATCATGAGTGATGCGGTATTTATTTTTCATAAGCTGCAGAAGGCCAAATGTACAACCATATAACCCCTGTGAGCATAGGATGTGGTCATCTGTTTTCGTTAACGCAAAAAGCACAGCTGAAACGGCGGCCATGCCTGAACCGAAAGCAAGGCCAGCTTCCCCGCCTTCCAAAGCGGCAATCTTTTCTTCAAGCACATGTACCGTTGGATTTCCAAGTCGTGAATATATATATCCATCTTCCATACCGGCGAAACGCCTCTCCCCTTGCTCGGCATTTTCGAAAGTGAATGTTGAGGTTTGAAATAAGGGTGTTGCCAAGCTTCCTAAATGCTTCTTCGAGTCATATCCTTCATGGATGACTGCCGTTTCAAACTTTTTATACTTTCCTGTCATACCGTCTCCTCCTAACCTATGTCTATTGCTATCATATGTCAAAAACCTATATAAAGGAAGCGTTTTCATTCATGGTCATCACCTATAAATGAACCCCTGAATTTAGTAAAGATGATATGATTTCCGTAGGGCAATAGATGAACAAGTTCAGGTGGATTTACCCGGGCATTCGTAAAAAAGGGACAGCCGCCATGGCCGTCCCTTTTTCCGAATCATTCATCGACTACGATGTTTCCACCATAGAAGGTTACTCTCGTTAATGGCAGTTCTAGTTCACGAGCCATTTTTTTCAACTCTCGCTCTTCTCTTTCCGTTACGATTGAAATGACAGTGCCATCTGCACCTGCACGCCCAGTTCTACCCGATCTATGGATATATTGTTCGATGTTGTCAGCCATATCAATATGAACGACCGCAGTAAGGCCTTTTATATCTAGCCCCCTTGCCGCTACATCCGTTGCTATCAGCATCGGGGATTTTCCGGAACGAAGCTTGCGCAGCGCTTTCTCCCTGTCGACTTTATTGGATTCGCCGTGAAGCACGCCCATTTCAATACCTTTATAGCTCAGCTTTTCATGTAAGACGCTCAGCTCTGCTATATCATTCAGGAAGGCAAGGGCCTTCACATCTTTAAGTCTTGTGATTTTCTCTAGAATCTTGGACTTTTCCCGTCTCTCAACAACAAAGTAAAGATGGTCCACCTTTGATTCCATTTTTTCATGCTTATCAACCTTGATCATTTCGGGTTCATTCATGAATCCCCTGGCCGCTTTTTCCGTTTCCTCCGGCAGGGTCGCTGAAAACACCATGATTTGCCGGTCTTTTAGCGTTGTTTTGATAATATTATTGATCGTTCCCATATGCTCCGGAGTGATCAATTGGTCACCTTCATCAAGTACTATCGTCTTAACTTCGTGCATTTTCAATTTCTTTTGGGCAATCAATTCGTAAATCCGTCCCGGTGTTCCAGCAATCACCTGTGGACGCTTCTTCAGTTTGTCTAATTGCCTTTTCACATTTGCACCGCCGATGAATGCTGCGCCCGTAATGCCGCTTCCCTCTGACCAAATGCGAATTTCTTCATTGATTTGCATGACCAGTTCTCGTGATGATGCCAAAATCAAAGCTTGGGGCGATTTTTTTTCAGGATCTATCTTTTCCAGCAATGGCAGTAAATATGCTAATGTTTTCCCTGTACCTGTCGGTGATTCGGCCATGATATCTTTTCCCTCGACAATCACGGGAATTGCTTTCGTTTGAATCGGGGTAAGTTGTCCGAATCCGGACTTTTTCCAGACCTCTTGTATATATGGTTTTCTATCGTTTATTAATGCGGGTAATTCGCTCATATCGTTCTCCTTTAATATAAAACTTTTCCTATCTTTCATAGTACCATTTATTCTTGTCCAGTAGTCAACGGAATGCGAATTGTAACCGTCGTCCCTTTGTTTATCTCACTTTCAAAATCCATTTCCCCCTGAAGGCGATGAACGATCTTCCGGCAGATTGCAAGCCCGATCCCTGTGCCCTTTTCCTTCGTTGAGTAAAAAGGCTCACCAATCCGTTCAAGACGCTCGGGCCCCATTCCCATGCCATTATCACTCACGCTGACTACAGCTTGTCCATCGATGATTTGCAGTGAAATTTCAATTTCGCCATTATCCTTTATCGCTTCAATGCTGTTCTTTATGATATTGATTACCAACTGTTTAAGTTCAATTGAATCAGCCATAATATAAATCGGTTCGGCAGTTTTAACCCTGAACCCCATTTCGATATTATTCAAATTCGTTTCTGCTTTCATCAACGTGAAAACCTGCTGTAAACAGTCGGCAAGATCGATCCTGCGAAATGCGACATCCTGTTTCTTCCCGAGAACCAAAAGTTCGCTTGAGATAATATTGATTCGGTCAATTTCCTTCAACATGATATCGGAATGCTGCGGGTTTACTTCCTGGGTCATATCCATTAACTGTACGAATCCTTTTAACGATGTAAGTGGATTCCTTATCTCATGTGCGACGGCGGCAGCCAGATGTCCGATAACAGATAGCTTTTCAGACATGATCATCAATTCCTCTTCGCGCCGCAATTCAGTAATATCCCTAACAATTGCATATACCCCTAGCATTTCCGCGTGAACGATGATCGGTAAAAAGGTCACACGGATTATCCGTTTTTCATCACTGCTATTCTGGATGGTCGTTTCGAATTTAACAGCCTCCCCTTGAAGGGACTGTAAAAAGAATTCAGATACTTTTTCACTTTCATTCCAGTTGAGGAGATGATTCGCATTCTGGCCTTTCAAATTGTCACTATTATGCCCCAACAGTTTCTCAGCTTCCGGGTTTAGCGAAACTACATTTCCTTCGAGATTCAGCTCAAGGACACAATCCGGGTTATGCTTGAACAGCGACCGATACTGTTCATCCTTCAGAATGAATTCCTGTTGGGACCTCAACATTTTCCCCGTCCAATACCTGATTATGAAGTATAGGAAAAGCCCGGTTATGAAAATGAACATCCAGCCTTTGGAATGTTGAAACATTGCATATATCTGAACATCTGCCCTTGCCTGTGTCATAGAGATGTAATCCGTAACGACAATCCATAAGACTCCAATGGTTATATATATAAAAGCCACTTTACATGCAATTTTATGAGATTGGTTCATATTTTTTCCTTTGTATTGTTTTTGGTTTATTATTCCCAAATCACTCAAAAAAAGCCCTCATGTTTTCAACATAAGGACTCTATCGATATTGTACCATATATATTGCAATCATTGTTTTATATAGCTAAAAAATCCAGAGCATTTTAACTGGACCTTCAATGATCAAGAGAGGTTTTTAATGGCTTGATTGAATTCTTCTTCTATATCTTTTGTAGGCTTGGCCGATAATAAGCTGCAAACGATCACCGCTATTGAACCAGCAATGAAACCAGGAATGATTTCGTATACTTCAGCGAACTTATCGATCATATCCCAAACGATCACGGTTGCCGTACCGACAATCATTCCCGCCAGGGCTCCCCATTTCGTCATCCGTTTCCAGTATAGGCTTAATAGAATGACAGGACCGAATGCCGCTCCGAAACCAGCCCATGCATAACCCACCAATTTAAGGATTGTACCGCTTGGATTAAACGCCAATAATAAGGCAATGGCAGATATCGCCAATACACCAAACCGACCTACCAGCACTAATTCCTTATCAGATGCTTTCGGCCGAATGAACTGCTTATAAAAATCATCGGTCAGGGCACTTGCCGATACTAACAGCTGAGATGCAATCGTACTCATGACCGCGGCTAAAATCGCAGCCAACAAAAAGCCAGTAATTAGGGAAGGAAACAGTTCTTTTGCTAAAATGATGAAGACGGACTCAGCATTTTTTTCCCCTAAAGGACTGCTTGTCAGGTTAAAATAAGCAATCCCCACCAACCCGGTGAACATCGCTCCGACGATGGCAAAAATCATCCAGCCCATACCGATTCGCCGTGCGCTTTTCAATTCTTTAACAGATGAAACCGCCATGAATCGAACGATTATATGAGGCTGCCCGAAATAACCAAGCCCCCATGCCAGAAGAGATATGATGCCAATGGTCGATGTTCCTTCAAAAACATGCAATAAATTCGGATTGATCGATTTTATTTCATTGAAAGTGGGATCCCAGCCTCCAATATTTACAATTGTGACAACCGGGACTAGAATTAAGGCAATGAACATAATCGTACCTTGTACGAAGTCCGTCCAGCTAACAGCCAGGAATCCGCCGAATAATGTATAAAGAATAACGACGCTCGCTGTCAGCCAGATGCCCCACCGGTAATCCAAATTGAAAGCCGTGCGGAAAAGCTCACCGCCTGCTACCATGCCTGAAGATGTGTAAAAGGTGAAGAAAATTAAAATGACCGATGCCGATACCACTTTTAAGACCCGGGAGCCATCCTTGAACCGATTTCCCAAGAAGTCGGGAATCGTAATCGAATTACCGGCCAATTCCGTATATGTCCGAAGTCTTGGTGCCACGAATAGCCAATTTAAATAAGACCCTGCACACAGGCCGACGACAATCCAGCCAGCACTCAATCCGCTTATGTACATTGCACCCGGAAGACCCATCAACAGCCAGCCGCTCATATCGGAAGCACCTGCACTCAATGCAGTTACAGCCGGGCCCAAGTTCCGTCCGCCAAGCATGTAATCGGTTAAGTTTGCCGTTTTCCGATAGGCCAAATAACCAATTAACAGCATGCCTGCCATGTATATTCCAATTGATATTATTATTCCGTAATCCAAAAATGAATCCCCCTAGGTTAATTTTTCATCTAGTAAGCTTATCAGAAAAAAAAACATATGTTAAGAAGTTCTTGCACCTTTCACCGATTTCACTTTCAATATAATTAAGAAAATTCATTTTATTAGATTAAATTATAAGGAGGAATACGCCATGCAATCCTATATCAATCAGCCAGATGGAGTCTTTCCCTCTGTTTGCTCTCTTGACTGTCCTGATCAATGCGGTTTACTGCTGCACAAAAAAGATGGGAAAATCATTAAAGTTCAAGGAGACCCTGATCATCCAGTCACAAAAGGGAATATTTGCAACAAAGTCCGCAACATGACTGCCCGTCTATATGACCCAAATCGCTTAAAACAGCCATTAAAGCGCATCGGTCAGAAAGGAGAAGGGAAATTCGCTCCAATCAGCTGGGAAGAGGCCATTGACACAATCACTTCCAAATGGAAAGACCTGATCGATATGCATGGTCCGGAAAACATACTTCCCTACAGCTTTTACGGAAACATGGGCAACCTTAGCGCTGAAGGAATGGATCGCCGTTTTTTCCACAGGCTCGGTGCAAGCATGCTTGAACGCTCCATTTGTAACGCGGCCGGCTCAGTCGGATACAGCTATACAATGGGTGGTTCATTCGGCACCGACCCAGAAGAAACGATTCATACAAAACTTTTCATCATGTGGGGCATTAACGCTGTGAGCACAAATATGCACCAAGTAACGCTTGCCCAGCAAGCCCGAAAAAACGGGGCCAAAGTAGTTGTCATTGACGTACATAAAAACCAAACAGGCAAGTGGGCGGATTGGTTCATTCCCATTCTGCCTGGTACAGATAGTGCGCTCGCCCTCGGATTAATGCATATCCTATATGCCGAGAATCTAGTCGACCAGGCCTTTCTCGATGAATACACAGTGGGTGCTGCTGAATTGCGCGAACACGTCCGCCAATATGACCCTGCGACGGTCTCCGCGATCACTGGAGTTCCAATTGATGACTTATATGAATTAGCCAGGATGTACGGCACGACCAGTCCATCATTCGTCCGGATAGGCAATGGCCTGCAGCACCATGACAATGGAGGCATGGCAGTACGCACCATTGCCTGCCTGCCTGCCCTTACCGGCCAATGGATGGCGGAAGGCGGCGGAGCCATCAAAGGGAATTCAGGATATCTCGCGTTTAATACAAATGCCTTAAGACGTCCGGATTTATTGCAAAATAAAGCTACCCGGACCATTAATATGAACCAAATCGGGCAAGCTCTTCTGGAAAAAGAAAACCCGATTCGCTCCATGTTTGTTTACGGCTCCAACCCAGCACTTGTCGCTCCAAATGCAAATAAGGTACAGGAGGGTCTAATGCGGGAAGATCTATTCACAGTGGTCCATGATCTATTCTTAACCGAAACGGCCATGTTTGCCGACATCGTCCTTCCTGCCACGTCATCTTATGAAACGGAGGATTTTTATAATTCATACTGGCATAATTACGTCCAAATACAAAAACCTGTAGTCGAAAAATATGGCGAATCTAAATCGAATGTTGAATTGTTCAAACTGTTGGCTGTTGGAATGGGATTTGAGGAACAAGCATTTAGAGATTCAGAGGAAGATATGATACGGCAGGCGCTGGATTTTCCCGACAACCCGCATTTGGAAGGCATCACCTATGACTCCCTTTCGAGGAATCAATTTCTCAAAGCCAAAATGCGGCCGATGTTCCCAGGCAAACTCCCGACACCAAGCGGTAAAATCGAACTTTATTCCGAAAGGATGAAGCGGGATGGATACGAGCCTTTGCCAACATATACACCCATCATTAAAGACAGCGACCTGCCATTTTTATTCATACCGGCACCTAATCACAATTTCTTGAATTCAACCTTTTCAAATAATGCCAAACATATCTCCATGGAAAAGGAACCAAAACTGCACATGAATGCCGCTGATGCCAAAACAATGGGGATAGCACCCGGAGATATCGTTAAAATCTGGAACGATCGCGGTGAATGTTTGCTTACCGCTGCTCCTGGAGAAAATGTGTTACCAGGCGTTCTTGTCAGCCAAGGCTTGTGGCAGAATACGCCCGAAACAAAGCAACACATTAATTCCCTTACCCCAGATCGGCTCGCAGATATGGGGAATGGCGCCGTTTTCTTCTCAGGACGGGTGGACCTTGAAAAAGTCCAACAAAAGTAGATCAACCTTGAGCAATCTTTGAATATACCTGCGATTCTTTGAAATATATCTCCGATTTTCGGATTATATCTCCGATTTTCGGAGTTTTATCTCCGATTCCGGCATTTTATCTGCAATTTCGGAGTTTTATCTGCGATTCTCGGACTATTTCTCCGATTTTCGGAGTTTTATCTGCGATTCTCGGACTATTTCTCCGATTTTCGGAGTTTTATCTCCGATTCCGGCATTTTATCTGCAATTTCGGAGTTTTATCTGCGATTTCCCTGAATATATCTCCGATTTCAGAAATATATCTGCGATCCACAAAAAAGGCTGTTCCCTAAGGAACAGCCTTTTCGTCAAGCTATTTACTCTTCATCAAACCAGCCTGTTGGCTGGATATCCAAGTTGTTATTGATTTGCTTCACTTCCGTATAAGCTTCGTAACCGAAAGTTCCCAGTTCGCGTCCATTTCCGCTTTGCTTGAACCCTCCCCAAGGAGCTTCGTTATAAGTTGGGTGATATGAGTTAATCCAAGTGATGCCTGCACGCACTTTTTTAATGACACGGTATGCTTTTGCGATATCATTCGTGAACACCGCTCCCGCTAAGCCATATTTCGTATCATTGGCAAGTCGAAGAGCTTCCGCTTCATCCTTGAATTTTTGAACGACAAGCACCGGCCCAAAAATTTCTTCCTGCACAATCCGCATGTCCGGTGTCGTATCAACAAAAATAGTAGGTTCGACAAAGTAACCTTTATCCATGCCTTCTTCTTTAATTCGATTTCCACCGACGATTAATTTGGCACCTTCTTCTTTTCCGATTTGGATATACGATAATATTTTGTTCATATGGGCTTCTGAAACGATAGGTCCCATCTGGCTGTTTTCATCAGAACCTGAACCTACTTTGATCTTTTTCGCCTTCGCAGTAAGACTTGCAATGAACTGATCGTAAATGGACTCTTCCAACAACAAACGGGAGCCTGCTGAGCACACTTGTCCTTGATTACAGAAAATCCCATATAGAGCATAATCAACTGCAGTCTCAAAGTCAGAGTCCGCAAATACGATATTAGGCGATTTCCCGCCGAGCTCCAATGTCACTTTCTTTAGGTTACCCAGTGAAGCCTCCATGATCTTACGTCCTGTTGCCGTTCCTCCTGTAAAGGCTACTTTATCGATTTCCTCATGTTCGGCAATGGCTTGTCCGACAACTGGCCCCGCTCCCAAAACAAGGTTTGCGACACCCTTTGGCAATCCGACCTCATCCATGATTTCAAATAGTTTGACCGCTGTCACCGGAGTGATCTCAGATGGTTTGAATACAACGGAATTTCCTGCTGCAAGCGCCGGAGCCAGTTTCCAGGCTGACATCATTAGAGGGAAATTCCATGGGACGATCTGACCGCATACACCGATCGGTTCCCTTACGACCATCGCTTGCTGGCCGTCAGGAACTTCAAAAGTCTGACCTGTCGGTTTTGTAGCCAATCCTGCATAATATCTAAAACAGGCTGCTGAATCAGCGATATCATAACGAGCCTCACGCAATGGTTTCCCATTATCCAATGTTTCCAACGCAGCTAGTTCTTCAGCTTTTTCTTCTATTTTGTCGGCTATTTTGAATAAAATGCGAGCTCTTTCCACTGCAGGAGTTCCCCACCAACCACCTTCATAGAAAGCATATTTTGCTGCCTCGACCGCTGCATCCACATCTTCCTGTGTTCCTTCCGCAGCTTTGGCAATAACTTCCCCTGTAGCCGGATTCAATACATCCCTCTTCTCGCCTGAAGTCGAATTCACCCATTCCCCATTGATGAACATCTTTAAGTCCAGTGCTCCCGTTCCTTCTTTTTTCTTGTTATTTTGCAAAGTTTCCTGCATGTAATTTCCTCCTCGGTTTTAAGTTATCTACCTATATATTATATGAGCAAGATTCATGCCAGTTTGAAATATTAGGTAACTCACGGTTTTTTGCCCTTTCCTGTCTCATTTAAATTCAGTGGTGAATTACCTATTCATTTTTGCATAACTCATGGGCCAAACTCTTTCAAGATTCATAGAAAAAAGAGATGAGCAGCTGCTCACCTCTTTTCTGATTAATTCCGGTTAATAATGACCAATTTCATTTCCGTCATTTCTTCAATTGCATATTTCAGCCCCTCGCGGCCAGTTCCGCTTTTTTTGACTCCGCCATATGGCATGTTGTCGACACGGTAAGTTGGGATATCATTAATGATAACACCGCCGACTTCCAATTTTTCTGCGGCAGAAAGAGCCAGATTGATATTTTCTGTGTAAATCCCGGCCTGCAATCCGAATTCGGAATCATTGACCAAGTCAATCGCTTCCTCAACGGAAGAAACCTTATTGATCAAAACAATTGGAGCGAAGACTTCCTGACAAGATACCTTAAGCATTGCATCCACTTCCAGCAACACAGTTGGATGCAGGATATTTCCTTCAGATTTGCCTCCTGCTGCAACAATCGCACCGTGTTGTTTAGCTTCAGCGATCCAATCCAGGCTTCGCTGTACATCGCCAGCGCTGATCAATGCCGAAATATCCACCGATGGGTCCAAAGAATCTCCAAGTTTCAAGCCATTCGTTGCTTCTGTGAATTTTTTGACGAACTCATCATATACCTCTTCATGAACATATGCACGCTGTAAGGAAATACAGACCTGCCCTTGAAAAGCGAATGCTGCGGATACACAGCGTTGGATGATTTTATCGATATTGATCCCTTTATCAACGATGACAGCCGCATTCGAACCTAGTTCAAGACTCACTTTCTTTAACCCGGCCTTATTGCGGATCCCGATTCCGACAGCCGGACTTCCTGTAAACGAAATGCTCTTTACCCGTGAATCTGTGACTAATTTATCACCGATTACCGAGCCGCTTCCGGTAACTAAATTAAACGCACCTGCCGGCAAATCCGTTTCAGCTAATAGTTCAGCAAGGAATAGCGAAGATAGCGGTGTTTGGCTCGCAGGTTTCAGGACAAGTGTATTTCCGGCAGCAATCGCCGGGCCTACTTTATGGGCAACCAGGTTCATCGGAAAATTAAAAGGCGTAATCGCACCTACGACACCTAGAGGCTCACGGACTGTGTATCCTATTCTTCCTTCTCCGTCAGCTGTAGCATCCATCGTCAATGTTTCTCCATGAATCCGTTTTGCTTCCTCTGCTGCAAATTTATATGTGGCAATCGTCCGGGATACTTCAACCATTGCCGTTTTAATCGGTTTCGCTGCCTCTTTAGCAATTATTTCAGCTGCCTCATCTTTGCGGCTTTCCAAAAGGCTCGCAAGCTTTTCAAGTATGGCAGCACGTTTATGACTAGGTAAAGCTGCCATTGATTTTCTAGCTTGATAGGCTGATTCTATTGCCAACTCGACATCTTCAAGGCTTGCCGAAGGAATCTCCGCTAGAACTTCCCCGCTATAGGGAGACTTTAGTGTCGTGAATTTTTCAGCTTCTTGCCATTTACCATTAATGAATAATTTCTTTTTCAGCGTTTCAGTCATGACCATCACTTTCACCTCTTATAAAATTTCTTTTTCGACAGCAGTAAATGTCTCATCAAGGATTTCAATTATTCTTTCGACTTCCGATTTAGTAATGATTAAAGGCGGTGCGAATACGAGTGTATCTTGATCAAACGTAACAGACCGGCAAATCAAACCATTCTTAGCCGCTTCAGCAACCAGCCTTGGAGCAAGCTGAGTCTCAAAGCCTTCGCCTGTTTGTTTGTCCTTTACGATGGAGATGCCTCCAATTAATCCAAGTGCCCTGACATCACCAATAATCGGATGTTTGCTTTGAAGCTTCTTAAAGCCGGCAAGCAACTCTTCACCACGCTGTTTCGAGTTTTCTATCAGGTTTTCACGTTCAATTATTTCAATATTTTTCAAAGCAACCGCACAAGCCATAGGATGGCCACTGTATGTGTAGCCGTGTAAAAGCGTGCCTTTTGAAAGGGCAATGAAATCCTGATGCATCTTATCATTCAGGACGACCCCGCCTAACTGTGCATATCCGCTTGTCACACCTTTTGCAAAGCACATCATATCAGGTACAACACCAAAGTGTTCAATCCCAAAATAAGTCCCTGTTCTTCCGAAACCTGTAATGACTTCATCCGTCACCATTAAAATGCCGTATTCATTACAAATCTCCCTTACTTCTTTAAAATAGCCTTCAGGAGGAAGGTTCACGCCGCCGGCCCCTTGAATCGGTTCAGCGATAAATGCCGCAATCGTTTCCGGTCCTTCCTGTTCTATGACCTTACGCAACTCCTCAATGGAAGAACCGTCCACATGGTAAAAATCCGGTGCGATTGAATTCGTGAAGTCTCGGAACGGCTTCAGGCCAGTCGCACTTGTGGCTCCCATTGCCACTCCATGATAGGATTTCGAGCGGGAAATGATTTTTTGACGGTTAGGCTGCCCTTTCAAAAGCCAGTAATGTCGAGCAAGCTTGATTGCCGTATCATTCGACTCCGATCCACCTGAAGTGAAGAAAACTGCATTCAAATCCCCAGGAGCGATGGAAGCGATTTTGGCCGCTAAACGGATTGCCGGCTCATTGCTGAAAGTGGCGAAACTTGAGGTGAAAGCTAACTTCGCCATTTGTTCCTTTGCGACATCAGCCATCTCTTCTTGTCCATGTCCAATATTCACATTCCAAAGTGAAGCCATGCCATCAATGACAGTCCTACCCGTTACATCCGTAAGATATATTCCCTTTCCTTCCTTAAAGATGAAACTTGGACCATCTGCCTGCTGTTGCTCAATTGACGTAGTCGGATGGATAAAATGCTTTTTATCCAAATCGATTAATTCCTGAATACCCGTAGTCTCTTTAATCATGTAAAAAACACCCTTCTCATGTATGGATTTTTTTCAAGCTAGTTTATTTTTTATATTTATATATATAGATATAGCAAGATGCATGCCAAATTATATGAGCCTTATATTAAAGGTATTCAAGTTAATATGATTCATAAGTGAATCATTAGGAGCGCGTGTTAATTCATACACAAATCATTTGATTCGAATTTGGATCACTCGACTCCCATTCATTAAATTAAATCTTAATTTACACAAATTTTTGAATCCCCCTCTTTATTTTCTAATTGATGTTACAAAACCTGACACACAATGTTGAATTTTCGGAAGATTTGTATTATTATCATGTTAATATTTTTTCATTCCTTTTGAACCGCTATGTTAATCTAAACGAAAGAAGTTGATATATATGCAGGTAGGATTTGAAATGTACCAAAAACAAACATTGAAATTGTCATTAACACCTGAATTACAGCAATCAATCAATATCCTTCAATATTCCTCCCATGAACTGAATGATTTCCTGAACCGACAGGCTTACGAAAATCCCGTTCTCGAAATTAGCTTTAAAGAACCCCTCGCATCATTTTCTGAATCTAGCATTCATACACATAAAATAAATTCTCAGATACGGTCCTATAAAAGTAAAAGTTTTAACGGAGACAATGATTACAACCCTATCAATAATTATTCAATCAACACAGAAACACTGGAAAGCCATTTACTGGAACAATTGAGTTTACTAAGTTCGTTGAAAGCATTTGAAAAGAGAATTCTCCAATTCTTGATTGGGAACTTAAATGAATATGGATTTCTTGAATTGGATGCCAATTGGGCTGCCTCTCATTTTTCCGTGTCCGTGGAAGAAATCGAAAATATGATTCAAGTATTGCAGTCCCTTGACCCCATTGGAGTCGGGGCTAAAGATCTGACCGACTGTTTACTCATTCAGCTGCGTGAGCATGAGGATTACAATGAATTGGCGTATAAGATCGTTAAAAAGCATTTAACGGATTTAGCAGAAAAACGCTACAGGAAAATTGCCGGTCTTTACCAGGTGACCGTTCAGGAAGTACAAGAGGCCTCGGATTTCATCCGTACGTTAAACCCGCGTCCAGTCAGTCACTTTTCCAATGATATGACTCATTACATAATTCCGGATGTTTACGTGGAAATAGATAAAGAAGGTTTTCTGATAACGGTCAACAATAGCTGCATGCCTAAACTTTCCATCAATCCTTTCTACAAGAACCACGTTGCTATGAATTCAGTTAATCCAGCTAAAGATTATATAAAGGGGCACATAAATGATGCCCAATTACTTTTAAAAGGGCTTGAGCAAAGGCAAATGACACTTTATAAAGTGACAGCATCAATCGTGGACGAACAGCGAGAGTTTTTCATGAAGGGAATTACTGGATTAAAACCTATGACACTGAAAGACATTTCGGAAAAACTTCAGCTTCATGAATCAACGATCAGCAGGGCGACGAGCAATAAATACATCCAGACGCCGCATGGCCTCTTTAAACTAAGGAACTTCTTTACTAGAGGGTTACACCGCGTGAACAGCCAAGCAACCGAATCAACGACCACCATCAAAGAAAAAATAAAGGTATTGATTGCCGATGAAGATAAGATAAGGCCTTTTTCAGATCAGAAACTTTGTCAAATATTCGAAAATGAAGGAACGAAGATCTCCCGCCGTACTATTGCAAAATACCGTGAAGATCTCGGTATACCGGGATCTTCAAAACGGCGCAGGTTTTAACTGAAAAAAAGACTCTTACAAAAGATGTATCTTTCGTAAGAGTCTTTTATGTCTTCATCACAACCAAAAAGCCCTGAACCAGAGCTTAATAAAAAGTTTTGGAATATTAATATATCGTTTTATTTATTACCCCATTTATCCTCGAAAATAAGTTCATCCATCGGCCTTCTTTTTTCCCAATTAGCAAGTTCAAGAATGGGCTTATCCGGATATTGATCCGTATAGCCAATCGACAGGAGTGCAACGGGTTCTACATGCGGCGGAATCTCCAAAATATCACGAATATCATTTTTCTTATAAAAGCTTACCCACCCCATTGCCAATCCTTCCGCACAGGCAGCCAGCCACATATTTTGAATTGCGCAGGCTGTGGATAGAATATCGGTTTCCGGAATGGAGTTCCTCCCTAAAACATGGGAGCCGCCCCGTGTCGGGTCGCATGTAACACAAATGGTGTATGGTGCTTCTTTTAACCCTTCCACTTTCAAACTAAGAAACTTATTTTCTTTACCTCCTTCATAATGAATAGCGAGTGCCCTTCTTTCTTTATCCGCTGCCCATGCCAAACTGTTCTTGGTTTCCTGAGAAGAAATCACGATGAAACTCCAAGGTTGCATGAATCCTACAGACGGCGCATGATGTGCAGCATCCAAAATTCTCCGGAGTATATCCTTTGCAATTGGCTTTGGCAAAAAACTCCTGATATCCCTACGGTTATAAATGGCTTTATATACGGCAGCTTGTTCTTCATTAGTAAACATAGTTTCCCCCCTGTTTCCGGCTCCCCAGAAATTTATCTAAACATACAATCTATTTTATAGGTAAACCCTTACAATTAAAATATCCCCGGATTCATCTCGTTCCGTCCACAACAAGATTCGCTCTTTCTTGAGGCCATTGCGCACCCACATAGAGATCTTCATGAACCATCCAATTATCCTCCCACATTTGACGCGCATCTTCACCATCCCGCTCAAGGCCACGTTTCAAACGCTGATCACGTGGACATTCCACCCAAATCGTGAAATCATGGTACCCTGCCAATTCTTTACGGATAGAATACGTTCCTTCTATTATGACAAAGCCCCCAGCAGGAACCTCATGCCATTCGGCCATAGTGTCCGTTTCCCAATCATACCTTTGATACCTTCCTTCCCCTCCCTCCGTAAGCGGTTTCAGGATTTGGTTACAAACACGTTCCCAATCATAATCCGCTCCAATCGGCTTTTGGGATGGAGGCAGTTGAACCCTATCCGATGATGGCAAATAAAAGTCATCCATATGTACGACCGCGCTGCCCGGACATTCTGCTTGGATACGGGCAGCGAGTGTACTTTTTCCAGACCCGCCCCGGCCATCTATGGCCAATATATAGAGAGATCGTTCTTTGGAAATTTCGTGAATTTTGGTTATAAGACTGCTAATCGTATACGGTCCATTAAGTGTTGGAAAGTTCATAAGCATTCCCCCTATACTACTTATTTCTATTCATCCTCCCTTAAATTCCTTCCTTGAGAGGATAAAATGAAAAAACTAAGATGAAGGTACTGTTATTAGTTTCAAACAAAAAATAGATTTGGTCCATCACTAAAAAAACGTTTAAGGATCTTCGAATAAAAGTAAGCTGGACAGGGTATACTCCTCTTGGATTACAGGCGTTTCACTAACAGTCATGGTAACTATATAAAAATGCTTAGGTTGATGCCGACCTTTTTCTCGCATATCCTGAACTTCAACTTAGCTTTCCATGGATATTAATGGCCACTTTCCAATAGGTTTTCCTGTTCTGCGAGCATTACGGCTATCTTATCCTGAATTGCCGTAATGCCTTTTTCTTCTACAAAATTATTCAAGATGATTGAAAATATGATTTTTTCCCCTCTTTTGGTCGTCACATAACCTGATAAGGAGCTCGTTCCTGAAATCGTCCCTGTTTTCGCACGAACATTCCCGGCTGCAAGTGTCCCTTTCATCCTCTTTCTAAGCGTACCGCCCACCATCCGATTTTCGTTGCCTGCAATCGGTAGAGCATTCAAGTAAGCAGGAAACCACGTTTTTTCCTGAACGGCATACAGCAGCTTCGTTATTTCATTCGCTGGAATCATATTGACTTGGGAAATTCCAGATCCATCACGCATCATGATCGTTTGCATATCGAGACCCATACTCTTCAGCTGATTTTGAGTAACCTTCAAACCATCCTTCCAGCTTCCCTCCCCTTCTGCCTCTTTGCCCATTTCCTTTACCAAAACCTCGGCATGGCTGTTATTGCTCAATTTCATGAAAGGAATAAGCAGCTGTGAAAGCGGCATGGACTGATGAGTAGCAATCATGTCCGCTCCTACTGGCGTTTTCCCTTTTTTCCTTTTTCCCAACACTTTAATTCCATGTTTCTTCATTGATTTTTCAAATAGGCTCAGCGCATATTCTGTGGGATCTTCCACAGAAATCCACTCTTTGGTCACACCGGAATGCTCCGGAATGGTACCGGTCACCGTAATGACTTGTGTGCCATGAGACCGTTCAACTTCAATTTTGTTATTAGCGTCAGCCGATACAGTTTTCGTTTTGTTGATGACCTTCACGTAATCGGTTTCAGGCTCCAGCTTCACCGTTGCCCTCTTCCCAGCCTTTTCCGCTGGGGTCATTTCCACGATGATGGTACCGGTATCGTAATCTTCATTCGGGGAAGCCGTTAAAGCCGAAACGGCTGCACCGTAATATTCCTGTTCATCGCTCCAAACTAAGTCTTGGGAATAACGAACATCATCATACCAAGAATCATCGCCTATAAGATCCCCGTGAACGAACTTAACTTGCCTGTGCTTCAGTGAAGCTGCCAGCTCATCAAAATCCTTTTCCAATAATGTGGGATCTCCTTTTCCCTTCAGATATACATTGCCCTGCAGAACATGGCCAACCTGCACTCCTTTTATGTATAGTTCCGTTTGAAAAACATGATCTTCCCCTAAAGTTTCCAGCGCAGCTGCTGCAGTCAAAAGCTTAAGGTTCGAAGCAGGCCGCAATCTCGTTTGCGACCCCCGTTCATAAATCACTTCCCCCGTTTCAGCTGAACGGATGGAAATTCCCGTCAACGCCCCATCCAGTCCTGGCGAATGCTCCAATATTCGTTGAATTTCCTGCCCTAGGTTTCCATCATCATTCGCAGCCTGCATCGATTCTCCATTAAAAAAACAAATCAAAAACAGGAAGAATATAAAACTCAACTTCCTTTTATACGTCAAACCTATCACTCCCACTCTAGAAACTCACCACTTCTATCTTGTCCATTTTTCGATCATATAAAAAGAAAAGATCCACTAGAAAACTCCTTATTTATACATACTCGGGAAACTGCAGGATTATTCGGCCGCCACTCCATGGTATGCGGCTGCCAATTTCTATACATGTACCTATAATAGGGAACTTTTTTGCAAGATAATCCGTATAAGTATAAAGACATAGTAAGGAGTGAATATATGTATTCCAAGATACAGCCACCAACGAAGAAAATATCCAAAGAATCAGTGAAGGTGTGGCGGATGACCGAAGCCATTACCAATCTCATTATCCTCGCCGTCCTTGGCTTCCTATTATTTGTTGATGATTATTTCACTTGGAAAGAATGGATTGGATGGATTTTAAACGGACTTATCGTATTATCTTTTTTCCATGCTATCTGGTCCATCTTCATTGAACCGATACTGTTGCAAAAGTATTGGCGTTACGACGTGAACGAAGAATTCATTCAAACAAAACGTGGAGCCTGGAGTGAAACGCATGAACTCATTCCGATGACGAAGGTTCAATCCGTCAAATTGAACCAAGGACCGTTTTTGCGAAAATACAACCTTTATTCCCTAAGCATCGGAACAATGGGCGACTCTCATGACATACCAGCCATCCCCGAGAAGGAAGCGTATGAATTACGAGATAAAATTGCCCATTTCGCAAAAATTAAGGAAGTGGATTAATGATGGAAGAACAAGCAAAACGATTACACCCTATCAAAATCCCTTTCGAATTTTGGAAATTGCTGAAAGGAAATGTATTTTTCATAATCATGCTTTATGTCTTGAATTTCGGTTCTGAAAAGATGTATATGAAGGTACTCCAAATCGGCTTTCTAGTTTATCTGGTTTGGAAAGTCATTTCTGTCATCCTTAAATGGTATACATACAAATACCAAATCAAAGAAGGTACCTTATATATTACTTCAGGGCTTGTCTCAAAATCGTATCGAACTGTCCCGCTTCATAAGGTTCAGAATGTCCAGCAACGCACGACGTTATTTCATAAGATTTTCAGATTGACCTCTTTAACATTCGAAACAGGGATGACAGGTGATCAGGGTAGTGTACCTTTCGAGATGATTTCCCGAAAAGAGGCCGAACGGCTTGAGGGGGAATATGCTTCAAAACAGGAACTTCCGGTTAACGAAGCGGATATTCCCGAAGAACGAATTGCTGAGGATATGGAACCAGCCAATGAAAAAACGATTCATTTCACGCCAAGCAAACAAGATGTGCTGAAAGCTTCCTTTACATCACTCAGCTTCCTGGCTCTTATCCCGATATTGGCTACGTTATATAATACACTCGATGATTTTATCGATTTGGAGAATGCCGAAGGGTTTCTTGCCAAGTTATTGGATTCATGGTGGATCATTACCATCGTTTTTGCAGGCCTCATATGTGTCGCCGTTGCCTTCGGAATCGTTTCCACATTCGTTAAATATGGAAAATATGAAATTTCATCCAATCATGAGCGCATATATATCAAGAAAGGCGTACTGGACGAATCTGCTTTTTCCATTCGGAAAGAAAAAGTACAAGCAGTCGAAATCACCCAATCAATCATTAAAAGATTGCTAGGGTTGGCAGAAGTGAAACTGATCAGTGCAGGAAGCACCGGTGATGAAGAGCTGGAAACGAACACCCTCTATCCTTTTTTATCAATTGAACGGGCATATGGGATGGTAGAAGAGATTTTACCCGCTTATAAAGTGGAACGGTCAATGAAGTCACTATCGAAACAGGCCTTCAAAATCCGAATGCTGCGGCCCAGCTTTTTCTGGATTCTCACAACATTGGCAATCTATTATTTCAACGTCTCCCTATGGTATATCTCACTGATTCTACTCGTTCTCATTTATACATTGAGAATAATGGATTACAAAAATAGCCGTTACTTGTTAAATGATGAGTTCATTCAGTTCAAAGCCGGAAGTTTGGAAACATCACTATTCATAACCAAAAGGAGCAAGGTCATTCAAATTGAGGTGGAACGTTCGAAGCTGCAAAAGCTTTTCGGGCTTGCCACAATTGAAACGATCAACCGCTCCAAGCCTGTACACCATACAAAGCTCCAAGATGTATCAGTTGAATACGCAGACGAGTTTTACACATGGTATATGGACAGGACAAAAAATATCCAAGTCGAATAGTAATCATTGAAATGAAAGAGTTGACGACAGCAGTCAACTCTTTTTTTATCCTCTATATCCCACTCCCTTCCCACCATTGCACTTCATGACAAAATTAATATTGGAATTTTCTAACTTAATCACTTCAAAAACGCGAAAGAAGACCGAAATATCAAATAGAAGCCAAAATTAATTAGAAGTTTATAAGAAGGAGGTTTTTCCAAATGAGAAGACTGACAGACTGGTATTTTAATTCACTAAAAAAACAAATATTGATTCCCTTTTTAGCTTTGATCATGATAAGCGGAATGGCCATTTCCTACATGAGCTATAAAAATAGTATCGAGTTGACGACCCAGGAACTTACCGGAACGACGGAAGAACAAGTCAAGTCAATGAACGATTCTTTCGAGACCTTCTTTCAAAAAACGGAAAATCAATTGGATAGAATCAGTAAATATCCTATCATGATTTCTTATGATAAGAACCTCGAATCCATAATGGATGAATTTTCTTATACGCAAACCAGTAACTCTGAAATAAATGGTATATATCTCGGCACAGAGAAGGATGGAAAAGCATTTATATTCCCAGAAACTGAATTGCCGGCTGACTACGACCCAAGACAGAGGGATTGGTATCAATCCGCATTAAAACAAAAAGACAAGACCATTTGGACGGAACCTTATACCGATCAGGCTACGAATGAGCTTGTCATTACGGCAGCAAAAGCCATATATGATGATCGTGATGAATTAATAGGCGTGCTCGGTGTCGACATCTCGATCGATACATTGATCACGATGGTCAATAAAACGAAATTCGGCGAAACGGGCTATACAGTTTTGCTAGATCAGAAAGGGTCATTCGTTACACATCCAGACAAGGAAAAAATTCAACAGGATATATCAAAGGAAAATATTTTCAAAAAAATGAAAGGTGAATCCGGATCAATGATCGAGGAATTTGAAGGGCAAAGCCGGATCGTCGGATACGCCACAAATCCTACCACTGGATGGAGAATAGCAGGGGTAATGGAGGAAAATGAAGTGAAAGTCCGGGCAAGCCCGATGATAATCGATAATATCATCACACTTTTGATTGTCTTTACCGTCACTGCACTATCTGCCATCTTCATCACCCGTTCTTTAACAAATCCCATTAAAAAGCTGCAGGAATCCATAAGAAAAATGGCTAACGGCGATTTCACCTCCAGGAATTCCATTTCCAGAAAAGATGAGATAGGCCAACTTGCAGAAGACACCAGCTTAATGACGAGGAATATGAGTCATATGTTAGGAGTTGTCAAAAACCTTTCCGATAAAGTATCGGATTCCTCCATGACGCTAGTGGCTAGTGCCGATGAAAATTCAGCGGCAGCTAACGAGGTGGCCATGACGATGGAACAAATAGCAACCGGTGCCATAGACCAAATCGAGGTCGGGCAGAATAACGAAATGGCCGTAAAGCTATTGGCTGACAAAATCAATGATCTTGAGGCGCAAACGGGCAAAATGGCCACGGAATCCGAAAATATGTTCAAGGCTTCCGAAAACGGAATCACTCAAGTACAAGGCCTGAAACAACAATTCAATGAAACGTCCCTGATATCCAATAAGATGAGTACGGCAGTCAAATCATTGGATGCACGATCCAATGATATTAGTGTGATCGTAAAAACCATAAGCGGGATTGCAGGACAAACGAATTTACTCGCCCTGAATGCTGCCATCGAAGCAGCCAGGGCTGGTGAACACGGAAAAGGGTTTGCAGTCGTTGCCGATGAAGTGAAAAAATTGGCCGAACAGACGGAAAACTCACTGAAAGAAATCTCTCAAATCATTCAAGCCATGCAAACCGATACAACCAATACCGTTCATTTGATTGATCAAGTCAATCAAAAAATCCATCTTCAGGATACTTCTGTAACGGATACGGAAAATGCCTTCAGTCACATTGCATCCATCATCGCGAACACATTCAGCAATTTTGACGAAATCAAAAAGATGATGAACGATATGGTAAACGAGGTCACACGGATGGCGGGCAATGCAGAAAAATTAAATTCGATAAGTCAGGAAGCTGCAGCGGGAACTGAAGAAGTATCTGCTTCCGTGGAACAAACGAATGCTTCCATGGAACAATTAAATGCCCTGGCTAGTGAATTGGATGCCCTATCCCAGGAAATGCACAAAGAAATAAAGAAATTCACATTCTAATCAAAAAAAGGACGGGCCCTAAGGGATCCGTCCTTTTTTAACTTACGACCTATAGAGTTCTTCTACCGTTCGTTAGCGTTTCATCGGTTTCCGTTATTCCTGAGTAAGAAGAACTGGATTTTCTCGCATCCGAATCGACTAACACAAGCAGCTTGCCACTCTTTACATCCGCTTCATAACGATTCGCCTCGTCTTCAGGTATGCCCATACCGATTAATGTACCGGCCAATCCTCCTGTACCAGCACCTACAGCCGCTCCGGCTAATGTTGCAGCAAGCGGTCCAGCTGCCAGTACCGGTCCGATTCCCGGAATCGCCAACGCTCCCACACCAGCTAATAATCCGGCAGCACCGCCCAAAATACCTCCGGTCGCCGCACCTGCTGCGAGCCCCTCCTCAACTTTGGTACCCGTTTCTTCATTCACTGCATTTAACTCTTCTTTATCTTTAGCTACCACTGAAATATCTTCACGATTATATCCTTGGGCCTGTAATGACTCAACAGCCTTTATGGCTTCTTCTCCAGTTTCATATACACCAATTATACGTTTATCCATATCTATCATCCTCCTTAAAGAATGTAAATTGTCGCTCCCCCTTTACATACCCCAGATGATGAAAGTGCTAAACGTTAATTAACAGGAAAAAAATTTTGAGTTAACCCTTTCTCAGAAAGGGTATATATAATCATAGTATGCATATTTTTAGGAGGTTTTCTTTTTGCTCATCGAGTTACTTAAAGATTTAGTATCTATCGACAGTTCATCGAAAGAAGGAGCTAACCAAGCAGTTGATTACTGTGCGGACTGGCTTAAAGATCAAGGACTTACCGTGAATGTGATCGTAAATAACGGTTATAAGATGCTTGTAAGCGAGATTGGCAGCGGAGATAAAACCCTAATTTGGAATGGCCATGTCGATGTTGTCAGCGGAACGCCGGATCAGTTTTTCCCTGAGATTCATGAAGGAAACTTATATGGACGAGGGACAGCCGATATGAAAGCTGGAGTTGCAGGGATGATGTGTGCATTTACCGAACTGAAGGATAAGGACTTAGGTTTGAAAATCCAGCTTCAGATCGTATCGGATGAAGAGATTGGCGGGTTGAACTGTTCCGGATATTTAGCGAAACATGGTTATAGAGGGGACTTTGTGATTTGTGCTGAACCGACGCAATTGGGTATCGGGCTCCAGGCAAAGGGTGCCCTTCGAATCGATATTGAAGTATCCGGCAAATCCGCACACGGAAGCCGGCCATGGGAAGGCGTGAATGCAATTGAAAAGGCCTATGATCTTTATCAAAAAATAAAGGAACTTCCTTTCACCCGGGATCATACTCCCCTTTACGCTTCACCTTCACTTAACCTAGCAAAAATAAAAGGTGGGGAGGTCTATAATAAGGTACCGGATGCCTGTTTGCTAAGTCTTGATATTCGCTATCTTCCTACGCAAACAATGGAAGATATCATTGCTCAGATCGAAAGTGTGACAGGAAATAATGTCCACCTTAATATGTACAGTAAACCTGTAAAAACCGAAGAGTCAGACCCATTCATCACTCTGCTCCGTCCGATTATCGAAAGAAACACCAAGCAAGACGCTGTCATTTTTGGACAACATGGCTCCGCAGATACCGTCTTTTTTGCGGCATATGATATCCCAGCGATTGAATTCGGACCAAAAGGTGAGAACTGGCACGGAGATAGGGAATGCGTCAATCTTGAATCGGTAGCAGTCTATCAAAAAATGCTTGTCGATTTCGCTTCTGAATTTGTTTTACATTAATCCAAATCATGAAAAAAGCCGGCATCACATAGATGTCGGCTTTTTTCATGTTCCGCATATCCTCTCCTACTAAAATAAAGAGCATTCAATCGTCTATTATTACGTTGTTTTTTTACAAAATATACAGGACTTTAAAACCAGGGATTACACGTCCATATATTACCTCATTAAACAGGATACGCCATTACATCAACACTATTTAACAAAAATACGCTTATACTGACATAATAAATAATATATTTACATTTCTTAGATAAGTACTTTTGACCTAGTTTATATTACATTTATTTATCAAGGGAAACCTTTTTGTAACACAATTACTATTCCACCGAAACATTATTGTCATAAAGACCTGTTATTCTAAGTCTACGATTTAAAACAAAGGAGACTATTCATTTTGAAAAAAATACTACTTCCACTATTCACTGCTTTCTTTTTGGTATTTAGTTTTTCCGGAGTTTCATCGGCTGCTACTACTACATACAAAGTTAAAAGCGGCGACACACTATGGGGTATCGCCAATAAACATAATATAACAGTCAATCAACTCAAAAGTTGGAACAACCTGAAAAAAGATAACATCCATCCAAAACAAGTTTTAAAGGTCAAGAAAACATCGACCGCAGCTAAACCTAAAGCTAAAACATCATCATCATCAAAAAAATATAAAACGATCACGGTGAAGGCAACAGCATACACAGCAAACTGCAAAGGCTGCAGCGGGATTACAGCATCGGGTCTTAACTTAAAGAAAAACCCTAACGTAAAAGCAATCTCAGTCGACCCTAAAGTCATTCCACTTGGAACAAAAGTTCATGTAGAAGGATACGGGGATGCCATTGCTGCAGATAAAGGCGGCGCAATCAAAGGTAATAAAATTGACGTCTTCTACTCTTCTCACTCAAAAGCTATCAATTGGGGCAGAAAAACCGTTAAAGTAAAAATCTATAAATAATGATAAACACCAGCCTGAAACCTTTCAGGCTGTTTTTTTGTTTTTCCCATTCTTGCAAACAACTAAACAACCAGTTACCGTCAAACGGAAAACATTTACCGAAAATTCAGTCAATGTTATGATTAGTACATCTTAATCAAAAGAGAGGTGTGCGCTTTGAATATTGTCATTATAGGGGCCGGGGCACTCGGCTCCTACTTTGGGGGCAGGTTGCAGCAGGCCGGGCAGGATGTTCAATACCTTGTCCGAAAAAACCGCGCTAAACAATTGAAGGAAAACGGGATCAGCTTAACCAGTCCACATGGAAACTACCAATTCACCGACCTTCATATCACAGAGAATGTAAATGATATAGAAAAGGTCGATCTTGTGATTCTCGCTGTAAAAGGCCAGCATCTGCAAGGCACTCTTACAGATTTAAAGGTGCTTGTTGAAAGGGGCGCAAAGGTCCTCCCGCTTTTGAACGGGTTGGAACATGTATCCATTTTACAGGACGAACTGGGCGAAGAAGCCGTCTTGGGAGGAAGCGCCTTCATCATAGCAACCCTTGATGAAAAAGGTCATGTCATTCACTCCAATGAAAATCACGATTTAATCTATGGCCCGCTTCATCCGTCACAAAAAAAAGTTTGTGATGAATTCGAACAGGCTACCGGATCAGCTATCATGAAGGCAAGCAGAACGGAAAATATATTGATCAGGATGTGGATCAAATATATGTTCATCACCGCTTTTTCCGGTGTGACAACTGCATCTAACCTCCCTATCGGCACGATACGGAGATTCCCGGAAACCAATGGATTGCTAGAAAAGGTCCTTATTGAAATGAAGGAGCTTGCAAATGCTTATGACGTCAGTATTACTGTGGAGAATATTGCTCAAGCGTTAGAAAACATGGCAGGTTTACCTGACGAATCCACCTCTTCCATGCACCAGGACCGCCGGAAGGGCCTAACCCTCGAAGTGGAACATTTACAGGGCGGTGCACTGCGCCTTGCCGAAAAGGCCGGTTTGAAACTTCCTGTGATCGGAACCCTATATGCACTCATAAAACCTTTTGAAAATTGATTTTCGCCAATACCGGTGCTCCACCGGTATTTTTTTTTGCAGCTTAGTAATCTATCTATATCCTAATGGCACTTTTAATTCCTCTTCTTCCCTTCAGTTATTAAAAATCCCCAAGACCAAAAAGAACAAAAAGAAAACAATATCACCAAAAGAATATTCTGATTCTTTCTTCTGTTACACTATTACCAAGTTAAGAAAGCGCTATCATATAATAAAGGAGAATGCACCTTGAAAATATTAAAAAATCTAACAGTTCAGGTCATCATCGGTATCATTCTGGGTATAACAGTCGGTTTCTTCTTCCCTGCTTTCGGTGAACAACTGAAGATATTAGCTGATTTATTTATTAAAATGATTAAAATGGTCATTGCACCAATCATCTTCTTAACCGTCGTAATCGGAATTGGCGGTATGGGTGATATGAAAAAGGTTGGCCGCATCGGCGGAAAGGCCCTGCTCTATTTTGAAATCGTTACCACTTTCGCACTTGCCATCGGTATCATCGTAGTCAATCTGCTGGGACCTGGTAAAGGCTTTAACATCGATTCAGTCGAGGGCGGAGATGTATCACAATATACAACAGCCGCTTCCGAAACGGAACATGGAGCCGTTGCTTTCATTTCTAATATCATTCCTGATAATGCCGTTGCAGCACTGGCCGGCGGAGACTTACTCCCTATTCTATTCTTTGCCGTATTATTCGGATTATCAATGGCGGCAATGGGACCGAAAGTGCAGCCAGTCGTTTCTTTCTTTCAGCATATTGCCGACATTTTCTTCGGCATCGTAGGTATGATCATGAAAGTTTCTCCATTGGCCGCATTTGGAGCAATGGCTTATACAATCGGTAAGTTTGGCCTTGGTTCTTTAACCTCGTTAGGACAATTAATGGGCAGCGTATATATCACAATGGCACTATTCATCATACTAATCCTTGGCTCGATCGCAAAGATGTACGGCTTTAATATTTTCAAGTTCATTGCCTATATAAAAGAAGAGATCCTCTTAGTTTTAGGAACATCTTCGTCGGAATCCGCCCTGCCAAGCGTGATGAAAAAACTCGAAAAATACGGTTGCTCAAAATCGGTAGTCGGTTTGGTTGTCCCAACAGGTTATTCTTTCAACCTTGATGGCACATCCATCTACTTATCCATGGCTGCAATTTTCATCGCCCAAGCATATGGTGTCGATTTAAGCATCTGGCAGGAATTGACCCTTCTGGGAATCTTGATGTTAACATCCAAAGGTGCTGCTGGTGTAACGGGATCCGGTTTCATTACCCTTGCTGCAACATTAGCTGCCTTCCCAATGATTCCAGTTGAAGGAATGGCATTACTACTGGGAGTCGACCGCTTCATGTCTGAAGCACGTGCCATCACCAATCTAATCGGTAACAGTGTTGCTACAGTGGTCATTTCTAAATCAGAAGGTGAATTCAATCCAAACCAAGCCATCTCAGGTGATATGAATGAAGTGGCCGTCTCATCGGAAAAATAATCGAACACTAATGAAGAGGTGTGTAACTTGCACCTCTTTTTTGTATAGCTCCCTTTCTATCAATTAGCCAATTTTCTATAAATAGCCAATCAAATAAATTTCAGAATCAGTGAAAAGTGTTTATACTTTTATGTAACAGGTAAAAGTATAAAGTTAAAAGTTTTAGTAGTTTGATGGATTTAACCAAATTAGGAGGTTTTATCATGAAGGATTACGGATTATTTATTAACGGTGAGTGGTCGGATTTTGGATTGGATAAAATTGAAGTAAGAAACCCGGCAACGGATGAAATAGTTGCCACCGTTCCTAAAGGCGGTGCACCTGAAGCGGCGAAGGCTGCAGATGCCGCATATGAAGCCTTTACGGGCTGGGCTGCACTCTCAGTCTACGAACGCGCTGAACTGATTTGGAAATGGCATCGATTGATTGATGATAATAAAGAAGAATTGGCAAAAATCATGACTGAAGAGCAAGGCAAGCCCCTTAAAGAGGCTCTTGGTGAGATGACATATGCAAACGGCTTTTTATCTTGGTTTGCCGAAGAAGGAAAACGGGTGTACGGCGAAACGATTCCTGCTTCCGTGTCCAATAAGCGTCTTTTCGTGACTAAACAGCCTGTCGGAGTTGTAGCTGTCATTACGCCTTGGAACTTTCCTGCAGCCATGATTACAAGAAAAGTGGCACCAGCGCTTGCCGTCGGCTGCACAGTCGTCATTAAACCGGCAAACCTGACTCCAATAACAGCTTTAAAAATGGCTGAATTAGCTGAAGAAGCTGGCATTCCAAAAGGTGTCATCAATGTCGTGACAGGAAAATCATCAGAAATCGGTGAAACTTGGCTTCAAGATACGAGGGTTCGTAAATTGACGTTTACCGGTTCTACAGAAGTCGGCAAAACCCTTATGAGGGGCTCGGCTGACACAGTTAAGAAAATCTCGCTTGAACTCGGAGGTCACGCACCAGCAATCGTTCTTGAGGATGCCGACCTTAATAAAGCGGTTGATGGCATCATCAGTTCAAAATTCCGTAACGCAGGACAAACATGCGTCTGTTCAAATCGCATTTATGTCCACGAAGCCATACAAGAAGCCTTCATCGAAAAGCTCGTTGCCAAGGTAAAGGAACTAAAGGTAGGAAACGGACTGGAAGATGGCGTCGATATCGGTCCGCTTATCGATCAAAATGCAGTGGATAAGGTTCAAAAACAAATAGATGAAGCAATCAGCAGCGGGGCTAAGCTCGAAGCTGGCGGTAAATCAATAAGCGGCCTTTTTCTTGAACCAACCGTACTGTCCAACATTGATGACAGCATGCTCTGCATGAAGGAAGAAACATTTGGTCCACTAGCTCCTATAGCCTCCTTTAAGACTGACGAGGAGGCAATCAAGAGGGCAAATGACTCCATCTTCGGTTTGGCAGCTTACGTCTTCACTGAAAATATCACAAAGGGCATCAAATTCACCGAGGCACTTGAATTTGGAATTGTAGGCTTGAACGATGGACTTCCTTCCGTTCCGCAAGCTCCATTTGGCGGATTCAAGCAAAGCGGGCTCGGCCGTGAAGGCGGACACCAGGGCATCGAAGAATTCCTGGAAGTAAAATATATTTCCTTAGGTTTGTAACCTATTTATACGCACCGAAAACGGGCCGGACTCAATTGAGTCGGGCCCGTTTTTTCATTCCAATATATCCTCTTCAAGCTTTTCCTCTTTTCGGATCCTGATGAATTTTACGATATTCAATACAATCGTTTTAACAACGGAATAAGTCGGAACGGCCAAAATCATGCCGATGATACCGGCAATGTTTCCGGCGACGAGCAATAGGATGATGATGGTAAGCGGATGTGTGTTCAATTTCTTCCCGATGACTAACGGTGAAATGAAATTGCCATCCAATTGCTGAATGACCGTTACAACCAGAATGACCAATAACGCCTCGGTCGGTGAATGAATCAACGCCACAATGACAGCAGGAGCGGCTCCGATAAACGGGCCTACATATGGAATGATATTGGTTACAGCGCCAATCAGCGCGAATAAGAACGCATATGGCAAACCAATGATCAAATACCCGATGAAAGTTCCGATCCCGACAAACATGCAAACAAGCATCTGCCCTTGTATGTATGTAGTAAGCGTCCCGCCAGTTTCCTGAAGCACTGTTAAAGCTGGTTTCCTATAGCGAACCGGGACGAATTTCATAATGGCGGCCGGAAGCTTATCCCCATCCTTCAACATATAAAACAGGATGAAAGGAACCGTTACGACCACTAAAGTAATATTCGTCACTACGCTGAAAACGGAAGTTAAACTGTTCGTAATATTACTAGGTAAATCAGTCAAATATTTCTGAAGCGAATCCCCTACTTCTTGCAAAGGTACATAATCTTGTTCCACCGTCCATAAAAACCATTTTGACTCCGCTGAATCTTCAATGAACTTCCTTGTTTGATTGAAATAATCCGGAAGGTTATTGATTAAATCCGTAACCTGTTTGGACAGTGAAGGTCCAACCAGACCGACCAGCAAACTAATCAATCCCAGGAAAAATACATAAAGCAATAATATCGCCAATCCCCTAGGCACTCTTCTTTTAACGAGGAAATCAACAGTGGGATTGAAAAGGAAATAGAGAAAACCTGAAATCAAGATGGGAAAGAACAATGTCGAGGTAAAAATCACGATTGGTTCAAAAAGAAAAGAAATCTTTGTACCAACATAAAAAAGTAAAGACAATAGTAATAACTCTAACGTCCAAAAATGCAGTTTTTGCTTGAACAAATAATCTCCTCCACTATAAGCATTCTATATGACTCCTTATTTCTAAGGAAACGAAAAAATTCTATGTATGATAATCCTTCATTGTTAGCAGTTTACCATACTTCTATAACTTGAATGAATAATTATATACAAAAATAAAAGAAAAAAGCCTAAAGATACAGTTCCCTATCTTTTTGATGGTTAAGCATCATTTTACACTTTAAATCTTTTATATGTTAGAGGAAAAAAACTAATATGCACCATCATGCAAATTGAAAGATTCATGGTTTTCCACCCAATACGGGAAACGGACCCAAATAAAAAAACCCCGCTGTATTGGCGGGGTGGTTTTGAGTCTTATTTTTGATCTTGAAGTACTGCTTCAAGCATCGTACCGTTTTTAGCTAGGTTTGTATGCCATGAAAATGCTTTTTCAAGAATGTGTGGAGTTTGATGCCCGCCAGTTTGCGCAACAGCTTCAGTGAAGTATGCACGAAGCTGTGGACGGTAGTCAGGATGCGCACAATTTTCAATGATTAACTCTACGCGCTCTTTTGGTGCCAAACCACGTAAATCAGCGATCCCTTGCTCTGTCACTAATACATCCACATCATGTTCAGTATGATCCACATGAGAAACGAAAGGAACGATACTGGAAATCTTGCCGCCTTTTGCATATGATTTCGTTACGAAAATGCCTAGGCGTGAGTTACGGGCAAAATCTCCCGAGCCACCGATTCCATTCATCATTCTTGTCCCAGAAACATGTGTCGAGTTTACGTTACCATAGATATCACACTCTAACGCTGTATTGATTGAAATCAAACCAAGACGGCGGATGATTTCAGGATGGTTAGATATTTCTTGTGGACGGAGAACTAGTTTATCACGGTATTTTTCAAGTTCACCGTAAACTTGTTTACCTTTTTCTTCAGCTAATGTGATCGAACAACCTGAAGCGAATTTAACTTTTCCAGCATCGATTAAATCAAATACCGCATCTTGCAGCACTTCTGAATAAACTTCCAAATCTTTAAATTCAGAATCAAGGAAGCCAGCGAATACAGCATTTGCCACTGAACCTACACCCGACTGAAGCGGAGCAAGGCTTTCAGTTAAACGGCCAGCCTTGATTTCTTCACGAAGGAAGTTAATGAGGTGGTTCGCGATTGTTGCAGTTTCTTCATCCGGCGGCACGATTGTAGAAGGTGCATCAAGATCTGTAGAAATGACGATTCCCATTACTTTTTCAGGGTCAACCGCAATACCGATCGATCCAAGGCGATCACTAGCTTTAGTCATAGGAATCGGTTCTCGTTTCCCTTGTTCAGCTGGTGTATATATATCATGCATCCCTTCCAATCCTTCTGGATGGGACACGTTCAATTCAATGATTACATGTTTAGCTTCTTGAACGAATATGGCTGAGTTACCTACAGAAGTTGTCGGGATGATCAATCCTTCTTCAGTAATCGCCAATGCTTCGATGATTGCAAAATCTATAGGTCCGACAATGCCTTGACGAACTTGTTCAGCTGTATGAGATAAATGCTGGTCCACATAAGTGACTTCATCAGCATTTATTTTATTGCGAATGCCTTTATCCGCTTGGAACGGCAAACGTTTGTTTATGATACCGGCTTCCGCCATATGTTGATCGACTTCCGGTCCTAATGAAGCACCAGTATAAACGTCAACTTTGAATTTTTCAGTTTTTGCTTTTTCAACTAGAGCCATCGGAATAACTTTAGCATCACCAGCACGGGTAAATCCACTCATCCCGAGTTTCATCCCATCTTTAATCCATGAAGCTGCTTCTTCCGCTGTAACTACTTTCCCCTTAAATTGTTCATTGCGAATTTTTTTGAAAACGCTTTCGTTCATACAAAAGACCCCCATTTTCGCTTTTCTTACACTTAATTTTACCAATCCTGTGTAATCGTCACATTCATTTTTGAATGAAAAGCCTTAAATAGGGCATAAACCAGCATTTTATTCACACAAGGGAGAATCATTAAAATCCTAAAGCCCTCCTGAATTGACTTGCATACGTTTGACTGACCTGGATTTTGGAATTGTCTTTCATTATCAGTAAAAATGTAGAATGAAAATCGGGAAGGATTTCTTGAATATAGTTGATATTGACGATGTACGAACGATGCACGCGAATGAATAAATCACTAGGTAAAATGAATTCCAATTCACTTAAATTCATTTTATGAAATCCACTCACACGTTCGGACTGAATTTTAGTTTTCCTATTTTGAGCTTCCAGATACATAATTTCATCATATGGAAGCGGTATCCAGCGATCTTCGGTTTTAATGGTCAAGAATGATGTAGGTAAAATTAATGGCTTTGTCGGCAAGATGGCCGTGACCGCTCCTAAAGGATTGCCCTGGTCCATGATAGGAACACTCAGCCCATAGTAAGGTACGCCAAATACATTGCTTTCAACCTGCACCCCTATTTTTTTACGGACACTCAGTGCTTTATATGTCGCTGTGTTTTCACTGATTAAATCACCTGGTTTTATTCTTAAATCAACTTGTTTGCTCGGTTGATAATAAATGTATTTTTCGGAATCAGCCACAGAAATTGAAGCATCCTTCGGTACAAATTCCCTGATGATATTTAAAACGGATTCGACCGTAAATTGATCCATTTCCTTTCACCTCTTAAAAGAACATATTAATAATTTCCCTATTATTAAACAGGGCATTCATAAAATAATTCATCATTTTTTGGAAAACTTACATTTTTTTGAATTTACTATTCGTAAAATTAAAGAAAAATTGAAGTAACTAAGCGAAAAGCGTCAAAAAAGGCAAAAAAATCGTATTTAAATTTACATCCTTATTCATTATAGTTGGAAAGCTCCTCGATTTCCATGGGGGATTCAAGAAAAAAGTTTCCTTATATACTAACATTTAAATGTCGCGAGGGTGGGAATCAAACGCATAAAAAAGCCGCTCTCCCCATATAGGATAACGGCTAAGGGTCATTTTTTAAAACGGGGATTTTGAAACGAGGATTTTATTCTTAGAGATAGTATCTCTTCTAGATTTTTCAGTGGCAATTCCAATAAAAAGGGTCGGTCATCAGGTTGATATACATCCTCTGAAATGAGCGTATTAACGATCTTCTGTTTTTTTGCATTAACAATTCGGACCAGTCTCCCCATTTTCAGCTCCCTTTCTTTAATCAACTGTATCCGGCACATTCGGCCGGACATTCAGATGTCATTCTTTAATGCATCATGACCTTCTTTTCCGGTACGGATATTCACAACATTCGCCAATTCATAAACGAAGATTTTTCCGTCACCTGGTTTACCTGTACTCAGGAATTTCCTTGCTACATCCACAACATCCTGAACTGGCACTTCACACACGACGATTTCGATTTTCATTCGATCATGTAGTGACATTTCACGATTTCTGCCTCTATAGGTTTCCACATAACTTTTCTGAAGACCCGTTCCTTTTACTTCCGATACAGTCATTCCGCTTACCCCTATTTTTGCAAGTTCCGCTTTGAATTGTTCAAACTTGATCGGACGTGTAATGATTTCTATTTTGGTTAAAACCTCGGACATATGAGCAACCCCCTTTTAAATGGATTCGTGATAAGCTTTTTCTCCATGAAGTGTAAGATCAAGCCCCATTGACTCATCTTCTTCACTGACACGCAACGGTACGAAAAGGTTAATGACTTTAGCAACGACATATGTGACCACGGCAACGAAGATATATGTCGCAATGATCGCTACAAGCTGCTTCCACAACAAGTTGAAATCTCCATAGAATAAACCATCTGCACCGTTTTCGTTAACGGAAGTGGTCGCGAATAAACCTGTAGCGATCCCACCCCATGTCCCGCCGATCCCGTGCAATCCGAAAGCATCAAGTGCATCATCGTAACCGAGTTTATTCTTCAGGAAGAATACGCCCCAGAAACATACGGCACCACCAATGACACCGATGATGATGGAAGAGGCAGGGGTTACGAATCCGCAAGCAGGTGTAATGGCCACCAAGCCAGAAATAGCTCCTGATACCGCACCCAGCAATGTTGCCTTTTTATTAGCCATATACTCAACGATCAGCCAGCCTATGATACCAGCAGCGGCCGCAACAGCTGTATTGACGAATACATTCATCGCCACTTCATTGATTGTCAGTGCGCTTCCGACGTTGAAGCCGTACCAACCGAACCATATTAATGATCCGCCAAGGAATGTTAAAGGAAGATTATGCGGTGCACTGTCACCCGACTCTTTCCTTTTACCTAACATGATCGCTAAAACCAGACCTGCAACCCCTGAAGAAATATGAACAACGTTGCCGCCTGCAAAGTCAAGTGTACCAAGTTCCGCTAACCAGCCGCCTCCCCATACCCAGTGTGCAACGGGAGCGTATACGAATAAAGACCAAAGGATCGTAAAAATCAGGAATGCTGAAAATCTCATCCGCTCGGCAATGCCACCTGCAATGATCGAGACGGTTAAAACGGCAAAAGTCATTTGGAATAACATGAACAAACTATGAGGAATCGTTTCACTGTATGGTCCAGGTGCAAAGCCTACATCCTTTAAGCCAACCCAGTCCAGACCTCCCAGAAGTGTATTACCAGGTGAAAATGATAATGAATACCCAATCAGCACCCAAAGAATCGAAATGACAGCCAATGGCATATAACTATGCATTGCCGTATTCAGGACATTTTTACTTTTTACCATCCCTCCATAAAACAGGGCAATCCCTGGTGTCATTAACCAAACCATCATTGTCGCCAAAAACATGAATACCGAATCTGCCATTTGCATACTGTTTTTTTCCCCCTTGTTTTTTGTATATGTTATGTTTATTAACACTATTATGTTATATTTTTTATCATATACTTAATTTTCTAATAATTCAACTTAATTTTTATATTTCATAAAAAAAATGTTAGGTTATATAACATAACTGTGAATAAAGGCTTAGATAATTTGATTTTTTTGTCTTATAATTAATTTTCCACCTTTTTACGACTCCATTACTATTACATTTACCCCTCTACCTATGCCCCACTTCAAAAAAACCAATAAAAAAAGGGCCCTCATATTGAGGACCCTCAAAAAATATTCAATTAACAGCAACGAGACACTTTCCCACCCTTTGCGTTATACCGTTCATCCTGGGCTTCGCAGAAAAATTCTTTCCTGGTTTTCACGCGCTCTTCAGGATGATGCTTTTTCATATGTGCCACATACGTATCATAACTTGGCACGCCGACGAGCAAACTGACGAATTGCTTTCTGTAGCTGAGAATTGTAATTATTCTTTTCAACATTGCTTTCCCTCCCTTATGACGACCTTGATACATAAGGCGTTTCATGTAAATCTATTTTCTGGTTCTTCAAGACTTTTATCCATAACCTAATGGCAGATATCAGGACAGTGATCACCACGATCATGAAGATGGCACATAGAGCAGCATCCACATAATCATTGACGATAACCCGCTTCATCTCGGCCAGATTGGCTGCAGGAGCAAGAACTTCCCCACTATCATAAGCCGCTTTAAATTTATCCTTATGTGCTAAAAAGCCAATTGCCGGGTTTTCATGGAACAGCTTCTGCCACCCTGCCGTCATGGTCACTATCAACAAGAATGTAGTGGGCACAAGAGTGACCCATGTGTACGCTTTTTTGCCCATTTTGAAAAGGACCGTCGTCCCAAGCAGCAACGCAATGGCGGAAAGCATCTGATTCGCAATTCCAAACAATGGCCAAAGGGTGTTGATCCCGCCAAGGGGATCAATGACCCCTTGATAAAGGAAGTACCCCCAACCGATTACACAAATGGCAGTTGCAATTATATTAGGCAGCCATTTATTCGTTTCGGCAAATGGTTTGTAAAAGGTGCCGATGATATCCTGTATCATAAAACGTCCCACCCTGGTTCCTGCATCAATGGTGGTCAATATGAACAATGCCTCGAACAAGATCGCGAAATGATACCAGAATGCCATCAGGGACGCCCCCCCAATCACTTGCGAGAAGATATGGGCCATGCCGATTGCAAAGGTCGGTGCTCCTCCAGTACGGGATATGATGGTCTCTTCCCCAACATCGTCTGCAAGGCCGGTAATCATCTCAGGTGTCACAAGGAAACCCCAATCGGATATGGTAGCAGCCACTTGCGCTGGTTCCGTTCCCACAACGGCTCCCGGGCTGTTAATGGCAAAATAGATACCTGGCGTCAATACACAGGCGGCAATCATCGCCATGATGGCTACAAAGGATTCAGTCAACATCGCCCCGTATCCGATTGGACGTGCATGCGATTCGCGTTCAATCATCTTAGGAGTTGTACCTGAGGAAACGAGTGCATGGAATCCCGATACCGCTCCACAAGCGATCGTAATGAATAGGAACGGGAATAAATTTCCGGAAAATACAGGTCCTGTTCCATCGATGAATTGAGTGACTGCAGGCATTTCAAGGCTCGGCATGACAATAAAGATACCAAGTGCAAGTCCGATGATCGTACCGATTTTCAAGAATGTACTTAAATAATCACGCGGTGCCAATAACATCCATACAGGCAAAACGGAGGCAACGAAACCGTAGACAATCAACATGATGGCAATCGTTTCCCCGCTGAAAGTGAACATTGGCGCCAATGTTGCACTCTCGGCTACAAAGCGGCCGAAATATAACGCGAGCATCAAAAGTATGATTCCGATAATCGACCCTTCACCAACCCGTCCCGGCCTTATATAACGCATGTAAATGCCCATAAGGACTGCAATCGGTATGGTCGAGGCAATCGTGAACATTCCCCACGGACTGCCCACCAGCGCTTTTACGACAACCAGGGCAAGTACCGCCAATAAAATGATCATGATACCGAGGATACCGATCATCGCTATCAAGCCTGTAATCGGTCCAATTTCCTCTTTGATCATCTCTCCCAAAGATTTGCCGTTACGGCGCATCGAACCGAAAAGAATGATGAAATCCTGTACGGCACCAGCCAAAACAACTCCGACTACAAGCCATAGCGTCCCTGGCAAATATCCCATCTGCGCTGCAAGGATGGGACCTACCAGAGGGCCAGCTCCGGCAATTGCTGCAAAATGGTGGCCAAACAACACCCATTTGTTTGTAGGAACATAATCTTTCCCATCATTATTCGCTTCCGATGGAGTCTGGCGATTGTCATCTAGCTCAAACACTTTCCGTGCAATGAATTTACTATAAAAGCGGTATGCAATTGAATAAACACAGAGTGCTGCAGTGACAATCCACATGGCATTGATGCTTTCCCCCCGGTTTAGCGCGACGAAACCAAAACTCACCGCCCCCAAAGCAGATATGATCCCCCAAAGTACGACTGACTTAAGCGCTTTCATTTTTTCCATCTCCCCTCCATTGAACTATTTTACAACTATAAAAAACCTTCATTTATAAGGGACCTGGGCTGAATTACTCCCCGTGCCCATTAAATTTAAAGAATTTTATATATATTCTGAATTATATGTCACCATAAGGATTTTTAGCAATAGTAAATTGGTCAATTTGTAAAGTATTTTCCATTATTTTGTCGATAATTACCTCTTTTCCCACCAATATGGATTTATGAATTCACACTCTTTATAAGAACCGCATCGATTAAAAAATACCATTTTTGGAAGGTGCATCATTAAATGAAACGGAAGTTGTCCTTGTTATTGGACCAACAACAAAAAAATGTGCGCCTGACGGCACACATTCTTTCTTCATCCAATCTGATTTCCCCTTAAAGAACTGCGAAATAGGTCGTAATAAAAACCCCTCTGCCGCAACAATTCATCATGGGATCCCTTTTCAATGACCCTTCCTTCATCAAGTACAAGGATTTGATCACTTTGCTGAATTGTATTCAATCTGTGGGCAATGACAAAACTTGTCCTTCCCTCCATCAAGCGGTGTAATGCTTCCTGGATTTTAAGTTCGGTAATCGTATCTATGCTACTTGTCGCTTCGTCCAAAATCAATAGAATGGGATCGGCTAAAATAGCCCTGGCAATCGATAATAACTGGCGCTGCCCCTGACTTATTCCACTGCCCTCTTGATTCAAGATGGTATCATATCGATCTGGCAGTTTCATGATAAAGGAATGGGCATTGGCAAGCTTGGCTGCATTCACCACTTCTTCATCTTCCGCCTCCAGTCGGCCGTAGCGGATATTTTCACGAATCGTACCTTGAAACAAGAAGGAATCCTGTAAAACGAAGCCCATATGCTTACGGAGACTAGACCTCGTCACCTGTTGGATATCCTGCCCATCAATCATTATCCGGCCGCTGCTCGGCTCGTAAAAACGGGCAAGAAGATTAATGATCGTAGTCTTACCGGCCCCAGTGGGACCTACAAGCGCGATGGTCTCCCCTTTTTCCGCCTGGAAATTAACATCATATATCGTTTGCTCCTCATCATTATACGAAAAGGAAACACCCTCAAAGACCACCTCACCGCGGACATCTCGAAGTTCAGAGGCCTGCTTCTCATCCACTTCCTCTTCTTCTTCATCAAGTATGGCGAAAACCCGCTCCGCACCGGCAACAGCTGAGAGGAGTGTATTGAATTGGTTAGCCAGGTCATTGAGCGGACGGGTGAATTGCCTTGAATACTCGGTGAAGATGACAATTACCCCGATGGAAACCGTTCCTATGCCACTCAGCGCCAAAAACCCGCCGACAGCAGCTATTACCGTGAAACTTAGGTTGTTCAGTAAATTCATCAGTTTTGGAATCAGCCCGGAGTATGATTGTGATAGGAAGCCGGCTTTCTTCAAGTTTTCACTCCGGATGATAAAATCCCGGATCACTTTATCTTCCTGTGAAAAAGCCTTTACGATCCGTTGTCCGGAAATCGTTTCTTCTATAAACCCATTCAGTTCCCCAAGGTTCTTCTGCTGTTGTTTAAACAGCTTTCCTGTCCGGTTCGTTATCCACCTCAGACCGAAGAACATAAGCGGAACGATGAATAAGGTTAAAACAGTTAATAAAGGGCTCAGATACAGCATGACTCCGATCGTCCCGACCAGTGTCAGCACACTTGAAAAAATCTGGATGACGGAACTATTCAAAGTGGAACTGACATTTTCTATATCATTCGTGACCCTACTCATCAATTCCCCATGCTGGCGCCGGTCAAAAAAGGGGATGGATAGCTGATGAAGCTTTTTAAATAATTGATTGCGCATTTCATAAACCGTATCCTGCGCGATTCCAATCATCCAATAATTCTGAAGCCACATGGATAGGGAATAGAATATATAGACTCCAAGAAGTCCGAAAAGAAGGGTGATCAGCCCCCCGCTATCTTTTGTGACAATATAATCATCAATGGCCATCCCAACAAGAAAGGGGCCAAGCAACCCCAAAACCGAGCTTATCAGCACCATGAAAAGGACACAAAATAACAGGCTTTTATTCGTTGCTAAGTAGGGAATGATCCGTTTTATCGTATTCCAGGAGTTGACCGGTTTAGACTTTGCCTTATCGGGAGATATTCTTTGACTCAAGCGAAATCCCCTCCTCCCCAAACTGTGAGTGAACGATTTTTCGATAAAGATCGCTTGTTTGAAGCAAATCCTCATGTTTCCCCAGTGCAAGGACTTGACCGCTTTCCAGCAACAAGATTTTGTCCGCCTCCATGGCTGTACTGATTTTTTGTGTAATGATGAGCGTTGTGCATGTATATTCCTTTAAAGCGGCAAGCAATTTACTTTCCGTTTTCAAATCCAGCGCACTCGTACTATCATCCAGAAGGAGAATCTTCGGTCTGCGCACCAATGCTCTTGCGATCGATAAGCGCTGTTTTTGCCCTCCGGACAGATTCACTCCTTTTTGCCCTAACTGGGTTTCATATCGCTTCGGAAGTTTCATTACGGTCTCATGCACCTGAGCATGCTTGGCCGCAGCCATGATTTCCTCCATCGAGGCACCTTCTTTTCCCCAAGCGACATTATTTTTTATGGTTCCTGAAAAAAGCAGCGCCTCTTGCGGTACATAGCCGATCCTTTTCCGCAGAGAATTCAGGGGGATATCTTTCAGATCTTGGTCATCAATTTGAATGGAGCCGCTTTCAACTTCGTATAATCTCGGAATCAGCTGAAACAGAGATGTTTTCCCTGATCCTGTCGCTCCTAAGATGGCAAGCGTTTCTCCCGGATCGATGGAGAAGGTCAGTTTTTTCAATATCGGCGTATCGGTTCCAGGATAACGAAAAGATACATCCAAAAACTTGATGCCTCCCCCATTTACGGCCCCACTCTTGCTTTCCGCCTTACCTTCATCAATATCTATCGGGGTTTCAAATATTTCCGTCACACGCTCCGCTGAAGCCTTCGCACGGGAAATGACCATGATCAGCCATGAAAAAACGGAAAGGGATGCCGCAATTCTTGTGGCATAGTTGACAATCGCCACAACTTCCCCTACCTGTATATCTCCCGTTGTTATAAATTCGCTTCCAAGCCAGAGAATGATCAGAATCGCCACATTCATGACCAACATCAGTACTGGCATCGTCGTTTCTATTAGACGAAGCGAAGTCACGGTCTTTCTTTTCAACTCTTCATTCGCATCGTCAAATCGGCCGATTTCATGCTCCTTACGAAGAAAAGCCTTGATCAAGCGCATGCCTATCAGGTTTTCCCTCATTACGCCATTAACATTATCGAGTTTTTTCTGTACGAGCTTAAACAGCTTGGCTGCTCGTTTCATAACCCATCTCAGGAAGAAAACAAGAATCGGAATTGAAATGACCAAAACAAGTGATAGTTTCAAATCGACCGCAATAGCCATTATCGCTCCGCCGATTACGATCAATGGCGCCCTCGCCATGATACGCAAGCCCATAAAAACCGTATTTTGAAGTTGTGTCACATCATTTGTCATCCTTGTTATCAACGAGGAAGTCGGGATATTATTCAAATTTGCAAAAGAAAACGCCTGTATTTTACCAAAAAGGCTTTTCCTGACATCATGTCCAAAGCTTTGACTTACATGTGATGCCGTAAATGAATTAACGATCCCGCCAAGAAATGAAAAAACAGAAAGCCCAACCATGACACTTCCCCATTTAATCACCACCGATAAATCTTTCTGCAAAATGCCATCATCAATTATTTTTGCTATAAATAAAGGTTGTAACAGCTCTACCCCGAGCTCGACAATCATTAAGGATAAAGCAAGAATGATCAAAAGCCAGTACGGCTTAAGAAATGAGGACAATTTTTTCATCTATGACACCTTCGATTCTTCTTATGTAGATAGCATTTTTTTATCCTCTCATTATACATTTTTATACAGATTTTTTAAAAGATTTTAACCGTTTTAAAGCATTGGTAAATATCTTGAATTTTTTTTTATAAATACCCTTGACAAATAACAGGAAATAAGCGAAAATTCTAATTGATAATGATTTTCAATTTCATTATCGATCTCTGAAATTTGATAAGCAATTACGATATTCTCTTATCGTACCCTTTTGATATTGTACATAGATACAATGTCGCCCCGGCTTCTCTGTGCCTAGTAAAATTATATGCTCATTAGCGAATGCAAGTCACTAGAATATTGCCCCCTCTTTATTCAAGTAATTTATTCACGTTGGAAGCATATTAGGCAGCCGGGGATTATTTTTTTTCAACTATTAAACTTACATATATGATTAAAGGAGCAGGATGATCATGAAACTAGAAGATATCATTAAAGAACGGCGCAGCATCAAACGATTTAAGGACATTCCTGTTCCTATTGATACCATTCAATCATTATTGGAAACTTCGACATGGGCACCGAACCATAAAATGACCCAGCCATGGCGCTTCGTCGTGGTGCATGGTGATAGCCGTTTAAAACTCGCAGAAGCAACCCGTGCATTCATGGAAGGCAAAGAGAAGGACCCTGAAAAGAAAAAAGCAGCCGGACAGCGAGGATATAATAAACTTATAGGTGTACCGATGTTTGTCGCAGTGATCATGGAAGAGAACCCGAATCCCATGACACGTGAAGAAGATTATGCGGCTACAAGTGCCTTGATCCAGAATTTCAGCCTGCTTGCCTGGGAACAGGGAATCGGGATGATATGGGAAACATACGGCATGATACACAGCATGGAGTTTCGTGAAGCTTTGGGTGTGAAACCAGGCGAGAAGATCGTCGGCAGCCTTCACGTTGGCTATCCCGATATGATTCCTGCCCCTCGTCCAAGGACCGCGATCGATCAACTCCTGACCATTATGGACTAACATAAAAGGAAAGCATCCAATCTTCTATTTGGAGACTCAGACTGTAGACAAACTTGATGAAAATCGAGTTTTCTACAGTTTTTTTATGGCTTTTACAATTTGAACGTTGATCTCCGCTCCAGGCACTCGCTTTCCGCGGGCGGTCCGGGAGCCTCCTCGGCTTACGCCTGCGATGTCTCCCCTAGACGCGCTTTTCCCCCAGGAGTCTCGCCCCTTACACTCCAATCAACTTTGTTTTAACATATAGATAGAACTTATCCCTACATTCTTTTTTGTATTATATAGAAGTATTTAACTTGGGTGATATGGATGCTTTCTAAACACGATTCTATTCAGCAAGATCAACTCAGTGAATCATTTGGCTCGTAAACTTGATGTGCCTTTGACATCTCTTTCATTTATAATTTGGTGAAAGATATGTATTCAGAGGTTGGAGCGTCAACTCCGTTCTCCTCTAATTGCTTTAACCACTTGACAAATGGGTATTAAATTAATAAAGACGCCCTGAACCCTACAGCGCGACTGTTAGCTTGTAATGATTATCACACGGTCATTGCCACTATCATAAAGAACCGAATGAAAAATCCAGCGTATGTATAGTGACTAAAAGATTAATCAAAAAAACCCCCTTCTAAAAGGAGGTCCCTGAACGCCCATACTCAAAAGAACTCGTGATACAATGCCCGAATCGCCGTCTCTTCGTTGTGCCCTTTCACACCGAACATCATGCTTACCTCCGAAGAGCCCTGGTTGATCATCTCAATATTCACCTTAGCTTCGGCCAGGGCTTTTGACGCTCTTGCCGTTGTACCGACATTATGGCGCATTCCTTCCCCTACAACCATGATCAAGGCAAGATCATGCTCCACATTCACTTCATCGGCATGCAGCTCTTTCTTGATTCGGGAAATGATTTTTCTCTCGGCTTCACCTTTCATCTGGTCCTGCCTTAGAATAAGCGTCACATCATCGATGCCTGATGGAATATGCTCATATGAAACTCCATAATCTTCAAGGATGTGCAGCAGTTTCCGACCAAAACCAACTTCCCGGTTCATCAAATATTTGCTAATGTAAATGCTGCAAAATCCTTTATCACTCGCAATCCCAATAACGGGCCCGTTCGTATTATCCCGTGTATTCACAATGCGGGTCCCTTGTGCCGCCGGATTGTTCGTATTCTGGATATGGACTGGTATTCCCGCACGGAATGCAGGAATCAGTGCCTCATCATGAAATACCGAGAAGCCTGCATAAGAAAGCTCACGCATCTCACGATAGGTTAATTCCCGGATTCCCTTCGGATTGGAAACCACATTTGGATTCACCGCATAAACGGCATCCACGTCCGTAAAGTTCTCATACAAATCAGCTTTGACCCCATTAGCAAGAATCGAACCAGTAATATCGGAACCGCTTCTTGAGAAGGTTAACACATCACCATCCAACGTATAACCGAAGAACCCCGGGAATACTACGATTCCAGGCTCATCACGCAGAGCATATAACCGATCATAAGACTCTGGCAGCACCTTGGTAAATCCACCTTCATCCGTTACGATCAAGCCGGCCTTCTTTGGATTTATATACTGCGCCTCTACACCACGGCTTTGGAAATAACCTGCGACCAGCTTCGCATTATTATCCTCGCCGCTTGCCTTCAAGGCATCCAGATAGCGCTTCGGGTTAGTTTGGTCTGCATGCAGCAGTGCCATTAAATTTTCATGAATCCCATTGATGACACTCTCGGATATATCCAACTCTTCAGCAATGCTCGCATAGCGGGATACGACATCTTCTATCAATTGCTCTCCGTTATCCCCGCGCAGCTGCTGTTCCGCAGCTTCAATCAATAAATCCGTCACCTTTATATCATCGGAATTGCGTTTCCCTGGAGCCGAAACGACTACAATCTTTCTCTCTGGATCAGAAACAACAATTTCGAATACCTTCCTCAATTGTTCACCTGACGCAAGTGAACTTCCACCAAACTTCGCAACTTTCATCTCGACATCCCCTATTTTCGTAAATATTCTGTCAAAATCAACTCTCCCTATTATTACGCTTTTTCTCGAAACAATCAAGTGAAAATTCCATTATAGGAGGACATTTGTATTTTTAAAAAAGACAAATCATCAGGACGATGAATCGGGAATGGCTAAAAACAAAGAAAAAGACAACGGGCATATCCCCATTGTCTCTCCATTCTTTAGCGATTATCCACGGTTTCCGGGTATAAGTCATGATTCATCAAGCGGTAATTCGCCATTTCCTCATACTTCGTGCCTGGTTTCCCATAATTCGTGTAAGGGTCGATGGAAATTCCGCCCCTAGGTGTAAACTTGCCCCAAACTTCAATATATTTAGGATCCATCAATTCGATTAAATCATTCATGATGATGTTCATGCAGTCTTCATGGAAATCACCGTGATTGCGGAAGCTGAATAAATAAAGTTTCAAAGACTTGCTTTCCACCATTTTCACACTGGGAATATAGCTGATGTAAATGGTAGCAAAGTCCGGCTGGCCCGTTATCGGACATAAGCTAGTGAATTCCGGGCAATTGAATTTGACGAAATAATCCCGGTTCGGATGCTTGTTATCGAATGACTCAAGGATTTCAGGCGCATAGTCAAATGTATATTTTGTTCCTTGATTACCAAGCAGTGTGATATCTTTTTTTAATTCTTCTTCTTTTCTTCCAGACATGAAAAGTCCTCCTAATCCCACGTTTCAGGGAGATTCATAAAATGGGCCTCTATATAACAAAAACCATATCTCCTCAAAGATATGGTTGATTCGCGAAAAATATCAAAGCCATAGTTTTTTTAAGAGGGTGATGCTATGAACCTCTCCCGATTATCGGGAAATATTTTAAAATTGTCTTAGTAAATATAAAAAAAAATAGTCAATCTGTCAATGCAACTCTCTTAAATTGGGTTTGATTCCTTTATATATTCAGTTTAAAATGGAAAAAGCAGTTCAACCTATAAGAAAGAAGAGAATATACACATGTGGATTTTTGCAGCACTCATCACCAGCTTATGTTTCGGAATCAATAACAGCATTTTCAAATGGAGCAGCGGAAAAGGCTATTCCAAGATACATATCCAATTTTTCTTTTATTTTTCAGCTTTTATTTTGTCCATTATTTATGGAATGTTTATGGATGGTTTGCAGCTGAACTGGCTGTCCATCATGCTTGGTGCAGCAATTGGTGTACTGAACGCTAATGGTAACATCCAGATGGCAAGCGCCTTTGAAAAAGGGCCGGCAAGCTTGACATCACCATTAATCGCAGCGAATGCCATATTCCCCATACTCTGTGCAGCTTTAATTTTTCACGAACATATTTCCTCCTTGCAGTGGAGTGGAATAGTCTGCATGTTTCTCGCTACATTAGTTATCCAGTATACACCTAACGCCAAAGGTAACCATCAATATGTCCCTTGGATCATGCACACAGTATTCTCCATCTTATCATTCGGAGTGCTCGGAATTCTAATGACGACATCAACACGTCTTCATTTAAACTCCCTTGATATCCTTGTATCAATGTATGGAGGCGGAATGCTTTATCTTCTTTCGGCTCTGGCCTTAAAAAAAGAAAAAATCAAGCTAAAGGAAGTCAAAATCGGTTCCTTAGTAGGTTTTTTAAGCATGATAGGCTATGGATGTTATTTCTTTGCATTGAACACAGGGATCGCAAGCATCATTTTCCCTGTCGTCAGCCTGAACTGTTTAGTTGTCGTATTCGCTGGATGCTATTTATTCAAGGAAAAACTAAAAACCTATCAAATTGCCGGTGTTCTTGCAGCATTAATCGGTATTATTTTAACTAAAATATGAATATAGTACGTTTACAAAAACAACCTGGCTGTCATGTGTACAAGCCAGGTCGTTTTCTATTTAATGGGAAATGGGGTAGGTCAAAAAAAAAATGTTGACACATCCGTAAAAATATCAGATAATTTTGAATATTAATTCTTTAGATTTAACAGCTTTTGAAATGTTTGAAAAATCCTCTGCCACGGGTATTAAAGAAATAGGTACAACCACCTCATTTAATTCTGAATCAAGAAAGGAAAGATGCATTATGGTAAAAGTTACAGTAACAGTTGATTTCCAAGGAAAATCTTATCAAACTAACGTCCTTACTAAACCGGGTACAGATCATGAAGTAATTTTACAACAAGCCCTTCATCAAGTTGAAAAGCAATGGAAAGCGTAAGAAGGCAGGCATCGCAATAGATACCTGCTTTTTTATTACCATTTTAATAATTTCCAAAATACGTTTCATATGAACTATTAAAGATCCTCTTGCAGCAATTCCCTCCTGGTAAAAAACACTTTTAATTATTTTTATTCAAAAGACACTAAAATTAAGATGTCAGTTTGTGTACTAGAATTTTTATAATGGAAAAAACATCCAATAGAAATGGGATTATATAATAAAAGTCTTTTAAAAAAGACGGTCTTTTAAAGGACCGTCTCAACTGTAGACAATTTAACCGTTGATTTCCATTCCAGGCACTCGCTTTCCGCGGGCGGTCCGGGAGCCTCCGTTCCAATCAACTTTGTTTTAAAATTTAGATAGAACCCCTTTTGTCCACAAACAAGCTAATAATTGATTTTCCTGCAGTTTTTGTTGAGGGTTTGTTAAATTCAATCGTTTATTTCCTCTCCTGGCACTCACTTTGCGCCTGCGAGGTCTCCCCTGGACACGCTTTCCCCGCAAAGGTCTCGCACACACCATTCCAATCAACCTTGTTTTTAATTTAATACAGAACCCTTTTGTTTACAAACTGAGACCGAATTACTGTTATTAAACTAAATTTCTTATTAATGGCATGGAACGTTCTTGGAGGTTATCGGAAAACAGGCTATAAGAAATGACTTTCTTCTTGTACTGTTTAACTACATCCACTCGGTCATTGTAAATATACACAAATAACTTAACATCAATTTTGCCTTTTTTAGTATCAATGACTAATGGAGTCCCACTGTCCTCTGGATGTAAAAACAATTGCTCGTTACCCGGGAATATATGATTTTTCTTCAAAAATCTGGCGTTATTAAAGTAATTAATAACTTGAACTTTTTCTTCACCTTCCAAACGTTTTCCGTCAAAGGATACGATCGCATTCCCGCCACTAATTTCTGAGTGTATTTTAAATTTGCTGATAATCCAATTAACAGCATCGGTTGGAAGACAGGAAACCAATATTTTTAACAAGCTTAATATAATTGTCAAAATCAAAACCGGCAATGTCAATTCATCATCTCCGCTACATTTATAATTAATTCTTTATAACTTATTATATCAATAGGGCTGGCAATTTCTCTTAGAAGATGTGTCCGTTCTATTAACGTTTTACTTTGGTAAAACATTGTACTTAAACACAATTTCCCCTTTATAAATATAATTTTCCGAAATGGTTATACTAAACATAATGGTTTCATCCACATCCTTCTTAACAAATTTCCATGAATGAGATGGATAGATCGGTATAAGAAATTATATTTATTAAAGTACAAAAAAACTGGGCGTCATCAAGACGCCCAGCTTTTCCGGAATCGATTATTGATATCCCCAAATCATTGTTAGCATTGTACCGAAAATTGTAACCAATGCAACGAACAATCCGTAATAAACGTTTGTGTAAATCGATGCTTTATCTTCAGACTCACCTGCGTGCATGAACATAACTAATTGCAGTGCAGCTTGCATGAAAGCTGTAACAAGTAGGATGATCACACCCATTTTTAGTGAGAGATCATACATAATAACTGATAGTGCGACCAAAGTCAGGACTAGAGAAAACGCAAATCCCATAACTTGGCCCCGTGGGAATAATTCTTTCATATTACATCATTCCTTTCAGGTAGACGAAACTGAAGATGAAGATCCAGACAACGTCCAAGAAATGCCAGTAAAGTGAAAAGATGAAAGCCTTGTTTGTTGTTTCTGGAGTCATACCGCGCTTTTTGATTTGCATGACGATGAAGGTTCCCCAGAATAAACCAAGTGTAACGTGAGCTCCATGCGTACCTAGTAATGTAAACAAACTAGATAAGAAAGCACTTGTTTGAATGGTTGCTCCTTCATGTACATACTCCACGAATTCATAAATTTCGACTCCCAAGAAGCCTAAACCAAGAATAAGGGTGATAATGAAGAAACCAATCGTTGCTTTCTGTCTGCCAAGTCTCATTGCATTGATTCCAAGACCTATGGTAAAACTACTGGTTAAAAGAAAGATTGTTTGGAACATCAGGGTTGGGACTTTAAAAAGATGTTCCCCTGTTGGACCATTTCCAGTTCCATTGACCAATACAAAATAAGTGGCGAACAGTGTAGCGAAAAGAGCTATTTCTGCTCCTAGGAAAATCCAGAATCCAAAAATCTTTAAGCGATTTTCTTCCGTGCTATATTCTAGTGGCAGCGAGTTATCTATTTTCATTACTTAGCACCTCGCAATTTATTTTCAGTTTCTTCGATCTCTTCAACAGAGATATAACGTCCGTGATCTTTTTCGAATGAACGGTGAATCATACAAGCAAAGATACCGATCGTTGCAATGATAGCAATGATCCACATGCTGAATACCATCGCAAAGCCCCAAACGAAGAAGATACAGCTCATGATAAACGGCACACCACTGTTATTTGGCATATGGATCTTTTCTACTTTACCGCCAAATAACTTAAAGCCTTTTTTCTTTGAATCCCAGAATGCTTCTGTAGAATCAACTGTTGGCACAATTGCAAAGTTATATTCAGGGATTGGTGTATGTGTAGCCCACTCTAGAGAACGTGCATCCCATGGATCGTTTGAAATATTTCTTGACGCATAACGAGTGCTCCAATAGATATTGTACACAATAAGTGCAAAACCTATTGCCAAGCCAATCGCTCCAACGAAAGAGAGCATATTCAATGGACCATACCCTGTTGATTCAGAGTACGTATACATACGACGTGCCTGCCCATCTAAACCAGTGATGAACATCGGGAAGAATGTAACATTAAAGCCGATTGTAATGAACCAGAACGACCATTTCCCAATTTTTTCGCTCAACATGAAACCGAACATTTTTGGCCACCAGTACGTGAAACCAGCAAGTACGGCAAATACAGTACCAGGGATTAAAACGTAGTGGAAGTGAGCTACTAAGAACATTGTATTATGGTATTGGTAGTCAGCACTTGCCATTGCAAGCATGACCCCTGTTACCCCACCGAGCGTGAAAATCGGAATGAAAGCTAAAGAGTATAGCATCGGAACGGTAAAAACGATTTTACCTTTCCAAAGTGTGAACAACCAGTTGAAAATCTTAACACCGGTCGGGACGGCAATTGCCATCGTGGTAATCGAGAAGATACCATTAACCATTGCACCGTGACCCATTGTATAGAAATGGTGAGCCCATACAATGAAAGATAGAGTAGAAATAGCTACCATGGAGATAACCATCGAATTATACCCGTACAGGTTACGACGTGCAAATGTCGAAATGATTTCACTGTAAATACCGAAAGCCGGAAGAATTACTATATAAACTTCAGGATGTCCCCAAACCCAGAACAAGTTCGCCCAAAGCATATCGCTACCGCCATTGGCCATCGTAAAGAATTGAGTTCCGAATAGACGATCCATTGTCATCAACGCAAGTGCCACTGTCAATACAGGGAAAGCGAAAACGATAATGAAGTTTGTGATCAAGATAGACCATGTGAACATTGGCATTTTCATTAAGTTCATGCCAGGTGCTCTCATTTTCAAGATTGTTACGATAAAGTTGATACCAGTCAGTAATGTACCGATACCAGCTATTTGAATTGCAATCGCGTAATAGTTCGAACCTACTGATTCACTGAAATCGTTACTTGCCAGCGGGAAGTAAGATGTCCAACCTGCATCAGGAGAACCACCGACTACGAAAGAGATGTTAAATAGCATTGCCCCCATGAAGAATAACCAGAAGCTTACTGCGTTCAGACGTGGGAATGCTACGTCACGCGCTCCAATTTGCAATGGTGTGACAATGTTCATTAACCCAATGATAAATGGCATAGCCATGAACAGGATCATGACGACCCCGTGTGTTGTAAATACCTCATTATAATGCTGTCCATCCAAAAGACCGTTATCTGGAATAGCCGTTTGAGCACGCATCATAAGAGCATCCACGCCACCACGGAAGAGCATAAGCAGTGCTGCCAAGATGTACATGATACCAATACGTTTATGGTCAACCGTTGTTAACCACTCACGCCATAAGTAACCCCATTTTTTAAAATAGGTAATTCCGGCAACAACCGCAATCATAGTTAACCCAATGGCAACCATGGATGCATAAATCGCAGGACTTGGATGAGGTACGGCAAATCGATCAAAGTAATCCATACTTTTGTGACTCCTTTCAGGAAAATATTCCTTATCTTGTAAACCTAGTTGTTTTATCGAACGAAATTAATTCTTAGTGATCATGATTCATGTTGCTGTGTTCTGAATGTTCATCGTGTGAATCCTTGGAATCATTTTCTTCCGTATCAGAAGATCCGTGGTCATGACCAGCATTTTCCCCTTCAGGAGCTGGAGAAAACTCTAAGTGAGTTCCAGTGTAAGTGGATTGTCCCACATGACCAGGTTTTAACAATTCATTGAATTTTTTCTCAGTAATCGGTTTAGCAGTAGCTTTAATTTCATCTACCCACTTATCGTATTCCTCTGCAGATAGTACATTAACGTTGAAAGTTTGCTGAGCAAAACCTGAACCACTGAAGTTTGAATTTCGACCCATATACTCTCCTGGTACATCAGCTGCTAAGTGCAACGTATTAACCATGTCCGACATCGCGTATTTTTGTCCTCCAAGTTGCGGAATCCAGAAACTTGAGATTGGACCGAATGAGTAAAGTTTAAATTCAATTGGTCGGTTAGTAGGTAAAAACAGATAGTTGACTGTTTCGATATCTTCTTCCGGATAACTAAAGTGCCACTTCCAGTTTGAAGATGAAGCGTAAATAATTAAAGGTTCTTGATCACCGTATCCTTTAGGTGTTGCCTCAACTTCATTTGTTGTTTTAACAGTAACAACGGATAGGAAAGCGACGATTAGAATTGGGATCGCAACCCAAATTATTTCAAGAACCTTACTTCCTTCAATATGAGGCGGTTCATAATCATCACGTTGTTTGGAAGCACGATATTTCATTATCATGAAGATATACAGTACCATAACGACAAGGACGACAAAGGCCATTGTCCATATCGAAATCATAATAACATCTGCTTGTGTTGCAGCTACTGGCCCTTTAGGGTCCAAGACCATTAATGGGTTATCGCAACCGGTTAGCACAGTGGCAATAGTAAAAAGTATAGTTAATAGAGCCCATTTTATTTTCATAGTACTACCCCTTTCTTACATAATAAAATTCCAATTGGTAATTATTCGGACAAAGTGTTACCATGTTCACAAACCCCGACATACCAATATTAATCCCAAGTCTAAAAAAAGACAATACAAAGTGACATCTGTCACATAAAGTTCATTAAAGAGCAGTAAGAAGATGGTAAATGAACTGAAATGTTCGAAAATCTTCAGCAAATGAAATATAATAAATGTTTCATATCTTGCCTTTGAAAATTCACTTATCAGTGCAGGATTACAAATAGTACCGATCCTCTTTCCATTTAATATTACTCTAATATAATGAAATAAAAATTTCACATTATAGTCACCGTGTATATTGCCTCAAAACTCTTAAAGATTATGAATTATATTACCTATCTTGTCAATTAGGTATTTATCGTTAGATACCATGATTTAAACCGGATTTTTTTCACTCGGCCAAGGAGGTTGGTAAATGGTAGACACATGGGACACGATGTTGTCTCCATGCTTCAATACCCTTATGAACCAACACAGGTCAATATTATATATATATAAGGAAACAACGAGTTGAAATGAAATTGGGTTCTTTTTGCAATCCTTATGCCCTGTCAGTATTTTTAAACAGCCGTGTAGCAAAAGCGTAGTAAGTAATTCAGGTTTGCTATCAAATCTGCCTTTAGCAAAACCACTGCTCAATAACCCCATATTGATACCTGTATCCCTTTCCCTTTTGAATTTTCAATTAAAAGTACATAAAAAAAAACCACAAAAAAAGGACTTCTTAAAAGTGTCCTTTTCTCGTAGATATTGTTTAAAATGTAATTGAGACTTCCTGGCGTGCAGGCAGTTGGTTTGGATGTACAAGCACATCGTGTGTTTGGCAATGACGAGTGGCAGTATATTGAATTAAAATGTAACAAATCGATAATTCGATTCTGATAATATGAAATGAAAGCGCATTCATTAATTGTGATCAAGTTGACTCAAATTCAGCAAGTTAGGTAAAAGAACAACTAGTTTTGTTTAGAAAAACAGTATATTGCGCTATATTCCTCGCTTTAGTTACTGAATTCTGTACTTCTGTTTGTTGGAGCTTTAGCCTTTGTTTTCATTTTTATGATTTTAGTCGTTTCCGGTTCAATTCTTTCGCCTTTACGTGTATTCATTACCATTTCCTCTGTCAGGACAAAAAATATACCAACTAGAAAAATGGCAGCTGCGCTTAATGTGATGGCGATTCCAACAGCGGTGAATATATAATCCTTATTGTAATCGCTTACAAAGAAACTTAAAGCAAAAATAATAATTCCGATTACACAACCTGTGCCCGATACCCATTTCACTGCATCTAACATCTTCTGATTAGCTTCCATAATTTCATCCCCTTTCTTTCTATTTTATGACATTTCACAAATTTGTCAAATCTTTTCTATTTTTTAACATATTCACGATGAAAACCTTGACAAATAGAAGGCGCCACCATTCACTTTTAGGTATTCAAGACTACATGAACAAACTTCAAAACAGTGCAAATACACTATCTGTTTTTTCCGATATTAGCCCACTGTATACTATTAAAAAAACTCCAATAAAAGACCCCTGTTGAATAATCAGGGGCCTTACCTCATTCTATGGTTTTTGCAAGGTGATCGTTACCGTTTTTTCTTCAGTGCCTCGATATACTTTAATCTTTACTTTATCTCCGATTTTCTTATCTGTATATAAGTACTTCCTTAATGCAGCGGGAGTATTTATTTTCGTTCCATCAATCTCAACGATGATATCCTGTTGCTTAAGCCCTCCATTCGCCGCAGCCGATCCCGCCTCTATACTCGTCACCATTACGCCGGACTTTACGGCTTCTGGAACATTTTGAATGTAATATTGCGGCAGTTCTTCCATACTGGCCAAGCTGACTCCTAAATATGGGCGCGTGATTTTTCCATTTTCAATTAGCTCCGTAACAATCGGAATCACATCATTACTTGGTATGGCAAATCCTAAGCCTTCCACACCGTTTTCGGAAATCTTCAAACTGTTTATGCCGATCACTTCCCCAGCGGTGTTGATCAATGCACCCCCGCTATTGCCGGGGTTGATCGCTGCATCTGTTTGAAGCACATCAAGTTCCCACTCCCCTTCCGAGGTATCGACTGAAATGGAGCGTCCGGTCGCACTGACGATCCCTTGTGTAACCGATCGTGAAAAATCAAGTCCAAGTGGGTTGCCAATTGCCAATACTTCTTCTCCTGGACGCATGCTATCGGAATTCCCGAATTTAATTCCCTCAGGTGCTTTCGAGGCATCAATTGTCAACACCGCTAAATCAGTCAAAGCATCAGCCCCGACAACCGTTGCCGTTGCCTTTTGTCCATCATACAATGAAATTTCGACTTCCTTAGCTCCTTCAATAACATGATTGTTCGTGATGATATAGGCTTTCCCATCAGCTTTTTTATAGATGACCCCTGAGCCGGTGCCGCTTTCAACCGTTTCGCTCTCCGTGCTTTGCTGCTGGTACGGGTACTGGTTTTGCATCTCCTGTAAATTCACGACCCCGACTATCGATTTGGATGCTGATTCGACCATCTCTGCCCTATCATTTGAATCCGTACTTGTCGATAACTTTTCCGCCGTGACACTTTTATCCTTTTCAACACTTTCCGTTTGCTGTACACCTGCCGTTTTGGTTGACTCATTCACTGGACTATTCCCTTGACCTATAAAGTCCCCGCCAAATAGAAATACAGACGATGTAACCATAGCAGCAACCGTTCCGGAAACAAGGCTAGTTAGCCAAAGAGACTTACCCTTTTTCCGTTCTGCCTTTACTCTGACTTGCTCATCACCATTATAATTTTCCATCTTTATCCCTCCTATGATTGTCCTTTATCCTTTACTTGACTCAATCATAAACAGGAAATATTAAAAAATTCTTAAGAAATAACGAATAGGGCGACATTTTACAAAAATTATAAAATTTTATCGAATCCTGTATCTTGCCGCCTGCAAAATAAAAAGGCCTCAACAGGGGCCTTCAATTCGACCATACAGTTATCCTTACAAGACTTCATAAACTTCTTTAGTCTTCTTATTCACGCCATACCAGCCCCAAGTGGTTTTGTGGCCACTTTCCTGACTAGGTTCATCCACCTCGAAAACATGAAAAATGTAATCTCCCTTTTCGGCATCATGATCATATTCGATATCTAAATCAGGAAAATTTTCCATGTCCACATAATCCTTAACTAGCTTTTCTGCCTGAGATTTACTTAATGTACTAACCGAAGCCTTGCTCTCTTCTTTGCCTATTGTATCCGTTGCCGCCTCATCTTCTACTTTGGATCCATTGGTTCCGTCCACGGTTGCTTCCTCCGCCGGCTCCGCCTCGTCATTTCCCTCTACTGCTTCTATCGTGGCGGAGTCTGATACCGGTTGCATTTCCACCGCCTTAGAAACCATTAGTTTACCTTCCTGGTATTTTGCTTTATATGCGGTTGCTTCTTCAAAATCTCTTTTGGCCGAATCAAAATCCTGTTCGTCGTATTTCTTCATTCCATTCGCCAGAAAACCTGAAAGATCCATTAACTCTCTTGCTTCCGGTGTATTTGCTTCTTTATAAGCTAATTCAAATGCCTCGTGGGCTTCTAAATAATTTTCCTCATTCAACTGACTTTTCCCTAAATCCATATTGGAATCATAATTCCTTGTTACGCAGCCTGAAGCAATCAACACCAAAAAAATAACCATGATTGACCTCTTCACTATATCACCCCTTGATTTTCCATATTATTCTGTAAATTCATCTTATACCATTTGATAAGAAATCCGATACCTCTATTTCCTATCTTTTTCATTAAGGAAATGTTTACATTGATGATTAAGTTTTTACAAATAGTGGTACAGAATAGATAAACGCTTGAAAGGATGATCACAGAATGATGCAGGAAAAACAGACCTATCATGTCGATTTGGTCAGCGGCGACGTACTCGGACAAAAACTTGAAGAGAATCCAAGCTTCACTGTACACGCAACTGATGAGGAACTTGCAGAATTGAAACAATGCTTGGAGGAACACCGGACAGATGACCTGGAAGCATATGCCCGTTCACATGTGCCCTACCTACTCTATCATCATGACCGGGCAAATGATAAATACGATGCAGCCATGAAAAGGCTTTATGCCCTCATTTATAAATTAGGGGATGAAACGGCACGAAACCATATTGAAGAAATCGGCATATTGAAAGATAACAAATTCGAGGGACAAGAAGAAGTGCAAAAGTTCAAATAAGAAATAGGAACAGAACCTGATTCAAAGGTTCTGTTCTTTTATTATCATGTCCCCACAATAAAAGGGAAAACAGAAGATTCTATTTTATGATTCATTATAAAGTTTTATAAGCAGAGTTCTTTTAATCTACATATTTATCCTTCAAATAATCTGAACCAATACCGCCAATGACCATCAAAGCTAATGGTAAAAAATTCGATACAACTGGCATGCTTTTTAAAATGGTAATATCTGTGCCGGCAAATTTATTAAGTCCAAAAATAATTAATTTAGACACTAACAAAAATGCTCCTATTAATAATACGATATCAAAAAACATCTTCCTTTTTGGAAATGCTAACTGCTTACTTTCCCTTATTATTTTTTCTTTCAATTCCTCGTCACTCCTTAATAATTCATCTACCGTAATTTGAAATAAATCACTTAAATTAATGAGTACTTCAATACTAGGATAATTTTTTCCCGTTTCCCATTTGGACACAGATTGGCGACTCACATGAATCTTCTCCGCAAGATCATTTTGTGACCAATTTCTTTTTTCCCGTTCTTTTTTTAATCGTTCGCTAAAAATCATAGTGAGTTCATCGCCTTTCCTACTCCTAGTATTGTGAGATGAATTATGCAAAGTAAAGATAGTAATAAGCGCATTACTATGCAACTTATGAGTGACACCGAAGAAAACCTTGATATATCAAGGGAATCAGATTAATTTTCCGGAACTGCTGCAGAAAGGTAAATTTTTAAAAGATTCCAGTTGATTTCAGAAATCAGCTCCCTTTCCGCCGACTGTTTGCCAAGCCTCATCAAAGCAAGCGACTCCGAGGTCGTAGCTAGCCAGTTAAGCAGCAACTCAATTCTATAATTTTTCAACTGAATAAGCCATCTTGCCATCACATAATTCAGCTTAATTCAAAAAAAGCCTTGTATAGACAAGACTTTTAAACCCATTTTTTCCTGCCTGTTTAACTACACGAAGCATTTTTTTATTTCGCTCTTTGATCCTTTTTCCACTAATACTTTCACAATATAACAACTGGCAGTTATCAAAGATCATTCCTCACTTTGGTATAACTTTACCTTTTCGTTATCGAGTTGCTTTGCACATAAAAAAAGGTTGCCTCGGCAACCTCCCTTTAATGAAGGAACTGTCTCCAGATCCCAGTATATATTCATCGCATTGACACGCAATCATAACGTTTCATTATTAAATGTTCCATTCTTTTAATTCGAGTCTCCGCACTTTATGTACAACGTGAGGATCATTTTCCGCTAAAGAGAGTGCTTCTTCAAATGTGTCTGCAATATAAACAACCAAGCCGCCTGAGCCATCCGCAAAAGGGCCTCTTGCAAAAACCTTCCCTCTACGATCAAGTTCGTTTAAATACTCGATATGATGTGGACGAACTTCTATATTTTTTTCAGCATCAATCATATGTAAAATTGCTGCATAATAAGCCATGCTTTCCACTCCCTAATTTCGGTTCCAGACAACCAGCTTCATTTCTGTCATTTCTTCAACTGCATATTTTAATCCTTCACGTCCAGTTCCACTTTCCTTCACTCCACCGTACGGCATATTATCCACACGGAATGTCGGAATGTCGTTGATCATGACTCCACCAACTTGTAAATTTTCCGCTGCATCCATTGCTGTACCTACATCGTTCGTATAAATCCCTGCCTGCAGGCCATAAATTGAATCATTCACCAAATCAATTGCTTGTTCTACTGATTGAATCTTGTTAATCAAAACGATTGGGGCGAACACTTCTTGACAAGATACCTTTGTGTGAGTATCTGCATCCAATATGACGGTCGGATGAAGGATATTGCCTTCCGTTATTCCACCTGTTGCAATCTTGGCTCCACCTTGTCTTGCCTCTTCAATCCAATTGAGGCTTCTTTCAACATCATTTGGGGAAATCAAAGCGGAAACATCCGTTTCTGGATCAAGCGGATCACCTAATTTTAATAGTTTGGTAGCTTCTATAAACTTTTCAACAAAGCGATCGTAGATTTCTTCATGAGCAAAAACTCTTTGCAAAGAAATACATACTTGTCCCTGATTGGAAAACGCTCCCGTCACACAACGAGAAATGATTTTATCGATATCCACACCCCTGTCAATAATGACAGCTGCATTTGATCCCAGCTCCAGCGTCACTCGTTTCAATCCGGCTTTGTTGCGGATGCCAATCCCGACTCCTGGGCTGCCGGTAAAAGTAATCATACTTACTCTAGAATCAGTGACCAACTTGTCTCCAACCACTCTTCCTCCACCTGTGACCACATTTAATGCTCCTGCAGGCAATCCGGCTTCCTGTAATAATTCTCCGAGGAACAGAGAGGATAGAGGTGTTTGGCTTGCTGGCTTTAATACAATTGTATTACCTGAGGCGATGGCAGGACCTACTTTATGAGCGACTAGATTCATGGGGAAATTGAAAGGTGTTATGGCCCCAATCACTCCAATCGGTTCACGTACAGTGTAACCGAGTCGGTTTTCGCCACCTTGGGCGGCATCCAGCGAAAGCGTTTCTCCATGAATTCTTTTCGCTTCTTCAGCCGCAAACTTGTAGGTTTCAATTGTTCGCGCCACCTCGCCCTTAGCGGTTGTAACCGGCTTTGCTGATTCAATAGATATGATTTTGGCGGCTTCATCCGCGCGCTCTTCAAAAAGATGGGCCAATGTTTCCAGGATTTTCGCACGTTGATGGGCTGGCATTTTTGCCATCACCTTAGCAGCTTTTTGCGCCGCTTCAATAGCTTGGTCGGTTTCTTCGCCTGTGGCCAGGGGGATTTCAGCTATGACTTCGCCTGAATAAGGAGAACGAAGCAAACTATACTCCTTCGCCTCCACCCATTCCCCTTTAATTAGTAAATGTTTTTTTTCTACTTTATCTATGATTGTCATGTTCTCAGCCACCCTTCACTCTTTGTAAGTGCTTCATCTAAAGATTAGAGGCAATTTTTGAAACAGTCGATTCCATTCTTGGAAAATAATACTCTTCTAATTTTGTCGTTAAGCCACCGTGACCAAATTTACAGTGATTATTTTCACTCTCGGAACTTCGCTTAATAAATTCAAGAAAATACAATATACTATTGCGCCTTTCTAGAATGTTACTAATTCCTTGCTTATAAAACCAGGCATCGATGGTATTATAAACTCCTCTATTAATCCCATACTGTTCATTACAAACTTTAATAAAGGATAAATCAGTTAAGTTTATTATCTCTTCTACATCTAATAGCAATTTGTTCCCTCCTTGCTACTTAGCTCTGCTTATTGAAATGTACTCAATTCCAAAACGATTTATGGAGTTTTTTAAAATCTACCGTCCTTTAGCTTAATTGATGCTCTGGTTTAGTACTTTTCAGTGCTTTTTGCATAAAAACGATTTCTTCACCCAGCATTGAAATACGTTCCAAAACTTCCTCATCAACCAGTTCGTTTTGTGAATTGAAATGGTCGTTATGAGCATAAACAGAGCCAGGTGCAACAAATGCACGGAAATAGCTGGCTATAGGTTTCAGCTGATTTTCAATGACTAAATAATGCTGGTAGGTTCCACCGGTAGCCACTAGCCCCATTACTTTATTACGGAAATCCTTCGGGGGGATCAAATCAAATAAGTTTTTAAGAGCTCCTGTAATTGACCCTTGGAATATTGGGGTTCCTATAATGTAAAAGTCTGCTGAGGTAACGATATCAATTACTTTTTTCGTATCTCCAGTGTATGTTGACGGATTACGGCCATCACAAAATTGAACATCATACTTTTTCAAATCAAGCAATTCGACTTCGATATCAGGATGGTTATTCTTAACTTCCTCTAAAACCTTTTCAATAACAACTTTCGTCTTCGTTCCTATTATCGTTCCTGAAATCCCCAGTAATTTCATTTCACTTTTCCTCCTTATTAAATCTCTTAGATAAAAGCGCATACCCAAGAATTCCCATTATCTCATTATGAACGGGTCAGGAATCGGTTCAGATGATGTATTGATCCAAACAACTTTATCTTGCATATATTCATGAATCGCTTCATAACCGCCTTCTCTTCCATAACCGCTTAGGCCAGATCCACCGATTGCAGCAATTGGTGAAATACTTCGATAGGTATTCACCCAAACAATTCCAGCACGTATAGCTTTCGCGACTCGATGAGCTTTTGCAATATCACTCACCCAAATTCCAGCTGCCAATCCGTAATCAGTACTGTTTGCTAATTGAATAACCTCTTCTTCATCTTTAAAAGGGATCACACTTAACACAGGGCCAAATATTTCTTCCTTTGTAATACGGGAATTATTATCGTGATGCTCGAAGATCGTGGGTTCAAAATACCAACCTTTTTCTAAATATTCAGGCTTTTTACCTCCGCAAACAAGTTTACCACCTTCATCTAATCCGATAGCCACGTATTTTTCGACTCGCTCCAATTGGGCCTGCGTAGCCAGCGGACCCATTTCTGTTTCATCTTGAAAAGGATCACCGATCTTGATTTTCGATACTCTGTCTACGAGTTTTTGCATCACTTCATCGTAAATATCAACATGTAAAAATGCACGCGAACCTGCCACACAACTTTGTCCTGAAGCACCAAAAATACCAGCTATGATACCCATCGCCGCATTATCCGGATTAGCATCCTCAAACACGATATTGGGTGATTTCCCTCCAAGTTCAAGCGATACCTGCGCAAAATTTTGAGCCGAATTACGAACAATATGCCGTGCTGATTCTGAACCTCCCGTAAAGGCCACACGCCTTACAAGAGGATGGGAGGTGAGTGTATCGCCTACAGGAGTTCCAAAGCCGGTAACTACATTGACTACTCCAGGTGGAAAACCAGCTTCTTCAACCAGTTTCACCAATTCCAATAGAGAGGCCGAAGTCATTTCCGAAGGTTTAATGACTATGGTATTTCCTGCAATAAGTGCAGGTGCAAGCTTCAAGGTTGTTAAATAAAGAGGGGAATTCCAAGGAGTAATGGCGGCTACTACCCCCAGCGGCTCTTTGGATGTAAAAGCGAACATATCTTTTTTATCAATTGGTAAGGTTTGACCATGGATTTTATCTGCTAGACCCGCATAGTAATAGAAAAATTCAGGTAAATATTTTACCTGACCGCGCATTTCGCGTATTAATTTCCCATTATCCAGTGATTCGACTTTCGCAAGCTCTTCAGAGTGATCAGCAATCAGCTCTCCAAGCTTTCTAACCAGACGCCCCCGCTCCGTGAATGTCATATTGGTCCATCCCGAATGCAGGAATGCATTATGCGCAGATTGAACGGCATGATTTACATCTTCAGCATTCCCTTTAGCGACTTGACACCAAGCTTCTTCGGTTGCAGGGTTATAACTATCGAAATATTCACCACTTGATGATTCTATCCATTCCCCGTTTATATACATCTGATATTTCTTCAGCTCTTTCACATCGAGTCACCCCTTTGCTTTTGTCTTTCAATAAACGACCTAATAGCTTCGTTCACTATTTTGGCTCCTTCTATCGGCAGCATATGCCTCATATTTGGTACTATCATTAATTCTGAATCCACAATCTTTTCATGCATTTGTCTTGCCATTTCGGGATTTGAACCTACATCATGCTCCCCTGTTATAATTTGGGTCGGTATATTAATCTGGTGGATCTGCGGCCACAACTCTTCATCCGCAGTTGCAAAAAGTGTATAGGCCGCTAAATATGAAGCAGCATCGTTTGTCTGAAGTCTTTCCCGAATTTCACTTACAGTTTCTTCCTTTGAATTCAAGAATTCAATATTAAACCATCGTTTAATGGCCGGTTCAATTGTTGCCAAAGGGCCCGTTATTTTCACTTCTTCCACTCTTTTTAAAACGGCTTTCCTCTGTTCCTTCGTCCGATTGGCCACTGCGTTCATAATTGTTAGCGTTTTCACTTTATCCGGATATTTTAATGCAAATGCCTGAGCGACCATACCACCCATGGAGAAACCAATAATATGACTTCCTTCAATCCGTAAGTGATTCATTAGTTCTGCTAACTGCTCAACAAACTGTGAAAGGGAATAAGGACCCGGAGGATGCTCAGATCCTCCGTGCCCAACCATGTCATATGTGATAACACGGAAATGTTTCGACAAATCTTCAACTTGTTTTTTCCACATCGTAAGATCAAGACCAACACCATGAATAAAGATAAGCGATTGCCCCATCCCTTTCTCTTCATAATGAAGCGAATCTTTTCCATGCAATGTAGTTGGCATTAAACCAGCCCCATTTCAACCATATCTTGATGCCTGTTTCCTGTTCTCGGATGAGGACGTCCTCCTGTAGAAGCCCCAATGGCAACAACGATCTCATCGGCCCTAGGTGCATCAGGTATAGAAGCTTCAAATGTAATGAAATGAGAGCGTTCAGACTCATCTGTCTTATGTACCATCGGTATGAGCACCGCAGATCCAGCGCCACCACGCTTATTAGTAAAGCTTAAGATACTCGTTCCTTTCACGGCGTCCCTGAATTTGTTACCGAATTTCAAAGTGTGGATAAAAGCTGATGCATGCTCAACCTCCCCATCAACACCCACGACAGCTGCCTTGCCGAATGCTTCGACGTCATCAGCGGAATCAATGTGCTTAAATAGTTCAGCAACTAATAGTTCGCCAATTTGCGGTGCAAATTCATCAATTTCCGGTTTTAAATTATCAACATATCCTCTTCCAGCCCATGGGTTTTTGATAACCGCCATAGTTGTTATCATCTTGATGGGATTCTCTACTTTTTTACCGCCCTCAATACGTGTTTCTTCTATAGCTGTATACACTTTACGAATATCTAACATTTACATTACCCCCAATTTAGTTTTTGTGAATCTTGGCATTACTTCTTCCGTGAACAATTTTAAACTTTTCATCATTTTTTCATGTGGCAAACCATTATGGTTCACCCAAAGCAGTAATGTTTCCAAATTCAGTTCTTCCTTCAATTCCTGAATTTTCTCTGCTACATAGTCAGGTGTACCAAACAATAAATTTCTTGGGTGTAAGAATTCATAGTTCAATTCCTGCCCTTCTTTTACTGTTTCGCCCGGATCCATAAGGTTGCTAAGTCCTCTCCAGTGACAAATCCAGCGATAATTGTTCAATACTGCTTCTGCCGCATCTTGACGAGCCTGTTCCATCGTTTCCGCTACATATACATCACGTACCAAAGCAATACCCTGACCAAGTGGCACTTCATAGCCTTTGGATTTGGAAGCCCTTTCACGGTACAGTTCAAAACGGCCTTTTAATTCTTTGACGGTCGGCATCCAAAACATTCCTTGTATATCGTTCTCCGCGGCCAATTCAATAGAACGCGGTGAATCAATTACCTGCCACAGAGGAAGTGATTGCTGGTAAGGTCTAGGCATAAGGGAAATCTTATCAATTTCTCCTTTCTCCATATCCATAAACTCCGGTGTTGATGGGCTCATAGGGTGACTCCACTTTAAACCTTTAGGAGGAAATTGATAGATGTCACCTTGATGTGAAAAGAAACGGTTTGACCAAGCCTTTTTTAAAATTTCCAGTGTTTCCTCAAACAGTGCACGGTTTTGTTCTTGATTTGCCGGATCAGCCAAAGTGTTTAAATTAGCCGCTTCCCGTCCGTATAATCCACGTGCCAGACCAACTTCCACACGTCCTTTGCTTAACTGATCAAGCATTGCTATGTCTTCCGCCAAACGCAGCGGATGCCAGAAAGTGGCGACATTCGCAGCTTGTCCAATTCGAATGTTCTTTGTACGTGCAGCAATATCAGCCCCCATTAAGATCGGGTTAGAAATCAATTCATTTCCTTCATGACCAAAGTGGTGCTCGGTATACCAAATCGAATCATAACCATTTTCATCACAATAAATAGCTTGCTCACGTGCTTCGTCCAGCACTTTATAATATTCATCATGTCTTCCCTGTCCTGCAAGGTTTGCAAAGATTCCAAATTTCATAGTACTCATTCCCCCTCATATCACTTTTTTTGACCAAGTTTCTTTGCTATGTCCATTTTAAGTTGCATTCCACTTGCTTTTACATGCTCTCGCATGGCCTTCTCCGCTTCCTCCCGATTGCCTTTCTCTATAGCAATCAAGACCGCCTGATGTTCCTTTAGTGATCTCTCACGGCGATTCGGATCTTCAATGGTTAAAAAGACATACTGTCTATAAGGTATTTGATTGAGCAGCAAATTTAGCATGTAACTTAATTTAGAGTTATTGGCGCCTTCTTGGATGACTGAATGAAAAACATCATTAGCCTCGACATATAGCTTTTTATCCGAGGTTTGTATAGCAACCTCCATGTCAGACACTGCTTGCTTAAGGTTATTAATGTCTTCAGCACTCCCGCTTTCTGCAAGCAGCCCCGCTGCGAGCCCTTCCATTACTTCCTTTAAAGTAAATAACTCATCCAGTTCCTTTTCAGTTGGTTTGGTCACACATGTTCCAACCCTTGGAATGATCTCGACTAACCCTTCTCTTTCTAGCTGTTTAAATGCTTCCCTGATAGGGGTTCTACTAACTTTGTAATATTCAGATAAAACAGTTTCCGATAATTTTTGTCCTGGTTCATAATCTCCAGTTACTATGGATTCGCGTATAGCGTTCGTAACCTGAGCAGTAATCCCCAACGTTAAGATAGCTGTAATGAAAAGCCCCTCCTTTTTAAAAGTTTGTACCATGTACCATGCAAGCTCTTGATAAGTGCAATTATAGGTCATGAAAAATAGACTGTCAATTCAAAAAATATAAAATTTTTATTTTTTATTGGAAGACGTGTTGTTCCACAATTTTCAAACTAGAGTTTAATATTTCCAATCATTCAGTCTAATGATCAATCTGATTTATTGAAATTCACTAGTTGAATGAACGGATATTTTATGATAGTTACCTAAAAATTATTTTTTCTGAAAATATTGACATCTGTATACGCTTACAATTATAGTGATTCTATAAAATAAGCTTGCATGGTACATGGTAGTATACCGAATTTGATAGGGGGTAAATTGATGAAAGTTGAAACTCGCAGTATAGAATATATTCCGGCAGATGAACGCCATGGCAAGGCCCGTGATTTATTTCCAATTTGGTTTGGGGCAAATATGCATATTACCACCCTTGTGACCGGGGCATTGCCCATTACATTAGGTCTTAATTTATTTTGGAGTCTGGCTGCAATTATTGTCGGTACCTTATTAGGCGCCATTTTCATGGCCTCCCATTCAGCTCAAGGACCTCAACTCGGAATTCCGCAAATGATCCAAAGCCGGGCTCAATTTGGTGTAATCGGAGCCATCTTCCCCTTGTTTCTCGTTATGTTTGTCTATTTAGGCTTCTTTGCCAGCAGCGGTTTGCTTGCAGCACAAACCTTAAGCAGTTTAACAAAGATCGACCAAACATGGAGCATAATACTTTTAAATGTACTTTGTTTCGTGGCCACCATTTATGGCTATAACTTAATTCATAAAATGCAAAAATTATTATCCTGGGCGTCTCTTTGTATTTATATTGTAGCTACATATATAGTTTTCCAATTGCAAGTTCCGGCAGGCAGTTGGGCCATTGGGAATTTGGATATACCAGTGTTTTTGCTGGCAGTGAGTATGGTTGCTACATGGCAATTGGCATATGCCCCCTACGTTGCAGACTATTCTCGCTATCTACCGATAACCACACCCACGGCCCATACATTTTGGTATAGTTACGCTGGCACAGTCATCGGGACTATATGGATGATGACATTAGGCGCAACCTTAACCATAGCGATACCTAACTTCCTTGATCACTCTGGCGGTAACTTGGCCAGCCTGTTTGGAAATTTTGCTATAATCATGTTCTTTATAATCATCTTTGGACAGCTTGCTATAAATGTCTTTAACCTATATGGAGCATTCATGGCAACCATAACAACAATTGAACCGTTTATTAAATTAAAGGTCACACCGAAAGTACGAATAGGAATGATATTCTGTGTAACAGTAGCAGGTACCGTTTTGTGCTTACTAGGTCAGAGTAATTTCCTATCCTTTTTCTTGAATTTCATCTTTTTCATTAGTTATTTTTTAATTCCCTGGACATCCATCAACCTTGTTGATTATTATTTGCTGCGACATGGCCATTACAATGTAAAAGATATTTTTGATGTGAACGGTCAATATGGCAAAATAAATTGGATTACTTGTATGGCATTCCCTGTATCAATCTTGGCGGAAATCCCTTTTATAAACACATCATTCTATGTAGGACCGATAGCCAAGGCTTTTGAAGGAGCAGATATCGCTTGGATTATTGGGTTAGTTGTCCCAGCTGTTTTGTATTACTTCCCAATGAGAAAAAAGTTGAATACCGCTGAAAATGCAATAAACAAACAAAAGATTGGTTCATTAGAGAAAACAAACGCTTCCGAAGAGAATGTTAAGTAAGATAATAGAGAACCGTAAATGAACTGCACCCAAAATGGAGGTGCAGTTTTTTTGACCAAATATAAAATAAAAAGGCATGAGCCCGGTAGATTACCGGGTTCATGCCTTCAAGGCTGTTTAAATAAAGTGCCTAACCATTTGGGTTCACTTCAGTTCAAAGGTTCTGTTTTTTTTTAGAGGATGATGTGGTATACCTCTAGTTGTCTAAATACAAATAAGGGCCCAGTTGAATTATCCTGACTCTTCATTTAAGTTTGAATGAAACTTTTTCAAAGAATCATACTTTAAGAAGGCCCCCGATGAGAGGCCTTCTTTTGGTACAAACTCGTTATTAGTTGTAGAAAAAAGCGTTATAAGGTCCAATTGATAAGCAATCCAGCTTGAGCTAATCCACCGCCGAAACCATATAATAAAACCTTCTCACCACCACTGAGCTTCCCTTCTTTTAATCCTATTTCTAAAGCTAATGGAATTGTCGCTGAAGAAGTATTTCCATACTCCACTAAGCTATATAAAGTACGCTCAATTGGAAAGCCACTTCTATCACATATTGACTCAATCATTCTTAAATTTGCACTATGCGGTACGAACCAATCAACATCATTCAATTGATATTCGGCATTTTTCATCACAGTTTGCATTCCTTTTGGAACGGTCGTGACAGCCCATTTATAAACCTCACGTCCATTTTGTACAAGGTTGCCACTATTATTTAAGTCTTCACCATTTATTCGTGTCGATAGGTTTGTACTATATAAATGTTTTCCGCCTTCTCCCTCAGAATACAAATGTGAAGAAATAAAACTTGGCTGTTTTTCATCATATTCTACAAGAACTGCTCCTCCGCCATCTCCAAATAAAATACAAGTGGCTCGATCTTCATAGTCCATAAGTTTAGATAAAGTATCAGCTCCAATAACAAGAACTTTCTTGTTTAAACCAGATGTTACTAATCCATTAGCTACATGCAGCCCATAAGTAAATCCTGCACAGGCAGCGTTTAAATCAATAGCTCCAGTATTCTTAATACCTAGCTTTGCTTGGACTAAAGATGCTACACTTGGAGTGTTGAAATCAGGTGTAAAGGTACAGACAATGATCATATCAACATCTTCGACAGATTTATCATACCGTTCAATTAAATCCTTTACAGCTTTATAACCTATATCACTAGTAAACTCTTCTTCATGTGCAATTCTTCGTTCTTTAATACCAGTACGTTTAACAATCCATTCATCATTGGTTTCAACCATTTTTTCCAAGTCTTTATTTGTTAACCTTTTTTCAGGAACATACGAACCTATCGCAGTAATACGTGCTTTGGATTTGAACATAGAATAGCCACCTCGTGTGTATGAATTGCATCATTTTATAACTTGATATTAACACCTGGTACTAATTATAAAGCAAAAAAAATCTTATGCAACTAACCGTTACATTTTAAGAAAAAGAGTGGGGAAAAGCAACTACTTTAAAGTAAAGCACCTGTTAGTTTATTACAATCTCTAGAGTGACTGCCAAAAGTCATCTTCAAGACATTTTGTATTTCTGACAATTATACTGATAGTTGAATAAATTCTGCTTGCATCACTGAACTTGTCAAAAAAAAAGCCATACTCCTAGTTGATGCAGCTCTTACTATTTATGATGGCGACAAATTTGTTCTTGTCTTTCGAGATTTTGTTCAACTGCATATGTAGTGCCCCATTCACACATTGTATTTAATACAGGTACAAAGGATTGACCCAACTCAGTTAAACTGTATTCTACTTTTGGTGGTACTACTTTATATACTTCTCTTCGGACAAGCCCATCTCTTTCCAACTGCTTTAATTGGTCGGTCAAAACTTTCTGGGTAATGGCCGGTATTAGAATATAAAACTCTTTTGTCCTCATTGGTTTTTGACTCAGAAAAAAGAGGATTAAGCATTTCCACTTTCCTCCTACAGTATTCATGAAAATATTTATTCCAGTATTTAAACTCTTCATTCCTCATTCCTCCTGAATAGGCACATAAAGGTGGCTATGCCACTTTATTGTGCGTTATTTTCTTCTACATCATGGGTCCATTATACTCTGATTATGAAGCAAATATAACATTGGGAGTGAACACGATGAGTGTAAGGGAGATCATAGAAAAAAGACGTTCCGTAAGGCAGTACGATCCCGATTATAAAATTAGTCCCGAAACGTTGGCGACATTTATTGAAGGAGCTAGTAAATCGCCTAACGGAAACAATATTCAAGCAACACGATACCTGGTTATAGATGAACCATATTTAAAGAATTTGTTACTGCCCATTGCTTTTAATCAGCAACAGGTAATTGAAGCCTCAGTACTGATTGTTATACTAGGTGATTATCAAGCATTTGAAAAAGAAAATATCATAATGATACATGAGGATGAGTTTCAAAAAGGTTATTTTGACGCATCAGTAAGAGATTATCTAACAAACGCGGCAATCAATTATTATCTAAATAAATCAAAAGAAGATTTAAAGGCTGAATTAATAAGAGACGCAAGCCTGGCGTCAATGTCGTTAGTTTTATTGGCGAACGAGGCAGGTCTTGAAACCATTACAATGTCCGGGTATGATTCCGAACAATTAAAGTCAGCTTTAAAAATTTCTGATAGGTATTTAGATGTTATGCTTATCGCCATGGGGAAAGGAATTAAAGAAGGTCACAAAACAGTAAGACACGATGTGAACAAAGTCATTTATAAAAACAAAATATAGTGAGTGTTTTTACTTTTTTAAAATTTGAATATGGGAGATTAGTGTGGAAAGAGGGTTAAAAAGAACCCTCTTCCCCTATCATCTTATAGTTAAAACTCACCACGAGTTACAGTCTCACATTTCATCCACATGCAGACTTATCATATAGTCATATTAACGTAACGGATTCATTTTAGTGTTTTTGTTTGTAATAAGTTACAGCGAGAGCAAGGGCCAGCACTGTTCCTTTGACGATATCCATCGCATAATACGGAACGGACATCATGATCAGCCCATTTTGTAGGATTCCGATCAGGACTGCTCCGACAAAGGTTCCAAAGGCATTCGGTTTTCCCGCTCCTAAAACGGAGGAACCAATGAAGGCAGCCGCGACGGCATCCATTAAATAGGGTGACCCTGAATTGATTTCCGATGTCATGACCCTTGAAGCAAGGACAATCCCCCCGATTGCAGCAAATAGAGCCGAAAGCAGATAGGCAAGGATTTTGTATTTATTGACCGATATCCCGGAAAGTCTCGCCGCTTCCTTATTTCCCCCAATAATGTACATATAACGACCGTGCTTCGTATAAGTCAAAAAGATATGGGTCGCTATCACAATGACGGCCATGATCAGGATTATCCACGGTACCTGGCCAATTTTGGCGAAAAACGGGCTGATCAGTCCTGTTGCGAACGTCCCGTCTGGCATGACCATATTTTGCGAAACCGTGGCCCCTTTTGTATAGGTAAGGGCAATTCCCTGGATAATGAACATGGTAGCCAAAGTCATCAGCATGTCGGGAATTCTCAATTTAACGATCATGAATGAATTCAAGGCGCCTACGACAAGTGAGGCACCGATCGCAGCTAATATGGCAATTAATGTATCCTGTGAAAACCAGACAAACATCGAGATGACGATGGCATTGGCCAATGATGCGACGGAGCCGACGGAAAGGTCGAAGCCATCCACGGTCAGGGATATCGTAATGCCGATCGCAATGATGGTCACGATTGAAATGGAACGCAGGATGTTGACCAGATTCGTAGTTTGAATGAAAGATGGATTGGATACGGCAAAAATTCCAATCAGAATGATAATCGTCAATATTGTGCCGTATTTATAGAAAAAGTCGAATAGTTCCACCTTTTTCTTCACTTTCGCTGTCTGTGTAACAGGATTGGGTATGCTCATTCTATTTTCCTCCCGTTGAATAGAATAGTAGTTCTTCTTCATTCGTTTTACTTGTTTCTAATTCGATGACAGTGCTCCCGTCATATAACACATATGTCCGGTTGGTAATGCCAATGATTTCGGAAAGCTCGGATGATGCATAAATGATCGCCTTCCCATTCCTTGCAAGCTCTGCAATCAATTCGAATATATCCTTCTTGGCTCCAACATCGACCCCTTTCGTTGGTTCATCGAATATGTATACATCCGCATCGGCCATAAGCCATTTCCCGATGGCAACTTTTTGCTGATTGCCACCTGAAAGGTTTTCGACATTCACATCCCCTGAAGGAGTTTTAATGCCGAGGCTTGCGATCATTTCCTTCGCTCTTTCCTTTTCCGCCTTGCGATTCACGAAGCTGAATGTCTTGGAGAATTTGCCAAGACTGGCTGCCGTCAAGTTCGCCGAGACTGATTCCTGAACAAGGACCCCTTCTTTCCTGCGTTCCTCAGGTACAAGTGCCAGACCGCTTTTTACTGCTTCGTGCGGTGATTTCAAGGAAAGCTTTCGACCATTCAGGATGACTTCCCCCGCTGTGATGGACGTATGGCCGAAAAGGGTTTTACACAGCTCCGTTTTCCCAGCCCCGACCAACCCTGCCAAGCCGATTATCTCGCCTGCTTTAATATTCAAACTGACATTTTTAACTTTCTCTGCATCTGACAATCCGTTCACTTCCAGAATAACGTCGCCAATCGAAGCATTCACTTCAGGAAACTGTTCATCCATGGTTTTTCCAAGCATGTTCTCTACGACTTCGGTACGGGTTATATCTTCCTTCTTTCGACTTGTGACACGCTCCCCATTCCTCATGATTGTAATTTCCTCACAGATTTCAAAAATTTCGGTCAGACGATGTGAAATGAAAATGATTCCCACGCCTTTTTGCTTTAATTCATTTACAATTCGAAAAAGTTCTGTCGTCTCCGTATGACTTAACGGAGCAGTTGGCTCGTCGAGAATCAGGAATTTGCATTCTGTCGAAACGGCTCTTGCTATCAGGACCATCTGTTTTTCAGCCAAGGTAAGGTCTCTTACCAGCTTTTTCGAAGGGACACGAATTTTCATATCTTCAAGAATAGAAGCCGCTTGGTTATGCAGCTCTTTCCATTGGACCATCTGTTTTTTTCCCATGTTTTGGACCATATCATTCAACATTACATTTTCCCCAACCGTTAAATAAGGGATGAGGGCGGTATCCACTTCCTGATAAACAATTTGAATGCCTTGTTCTTGAGCCGCTTTTGGCGAGCGGATATCCCTCTTCACCCCATCAATATAAATGTCACCTGAATAATGAACATGGGCTCCCGATAAAACTTTCATTAACGTCGATTTCCCTGCTCCGTTTGCACCGACCAATGCGTGGGCTGTCCCCGATTTTACGGAAAAATCAACATCACTCAGCGCCTTCACCCCCGGAAATTCAATCGAAATCTTCTTCATTTCTAGTTGCGTGCCCATGTCCATTCCCCCTTATTGAACAGACACTCCCTTCTACTTGAAAGAGAGTGTCTCTTTTTAATTTTTATAATGATCTTTCAAAACTTTCATCCAATCTTCTTCAAATTCCGTCGATACACCCCAGCCATCGACAATACCAGACAGATTTGCCATGTTCACTGCTTCTTTAGACGCTTGGATTTGCTTTTGTGAAATAAGTGAAGCCTCCAAGTCATAGGTTTGCGGCGTTTCTTCGCCCGCTAATTTTTTAGCCAATATCCTCATATTCACTGCACCGATCAACTTGGGATCTACTGCTGCCGTGTAGGACCATGAGCTATCAGCCGATTGGATTTCCTGGAGATCTGCATTCGAGACATCTATTCCATATATCTTCACTTCATCGCGGCCCGCCTCTTTAATCGCCCGGGCTGCACCGATAGCAAAGGCATCCCATGTTGCGAAAATGGCATCCAATTTACCTTTAGGGTATTTATTCAGCATTGCGGCTACAGCATTTTGTGTCTGAACCGATGTATCAGCAGATGCCACTCCGAATCTTTCGACTTCTTTGATCCCAGGATTTTCTTTTAATTTTTCCTGATAGACTGCATTTCTTCTTACCATTGGAGGAAAACCGTCCACCCAAAGGTATGCAATTGCCGCTTTACCTTTCTGTTCTTTTATCAGCTTATCAAAAGCCAGTGTTGCCAACTCTTCATCATCTTGTGAAGTTAATGTCACGCCTTCTATTTTAGATAGATCGCTTATTGAATCGAATGTGACAACGCTTTTACCTGCATCAACCAACTTTTGAACGTCATTCACAGTTGCTGCATCATCACCATGTGAAATGATATAGCCGTCATAATCTTCCTCCAAAGCCTGCGCTATCGCATCATGGAATTTAGCCGTATCACCATTGGCTGTGTACGTATCCACTTGAAACCCCAGTGCTTCTCCTTCTTCCTTCGCCCCTGCCAGGTATTGGGCCGTATGATCATCACCGCCAATTTTACGGATCACTTTGATTCTGGCTCCATCTCCATCAGCGAATCTTTCCGGAACATTTTCAAATGATACTTTTTCTTCTTTCTTCGACTCTGTGGAACTCTGACCTGTAGAGCACCCCGTTAAAAGCAAAGCCGAAGCGATGGCTGAAATGAATATACCTTTAATAGACCTTTTCATCTTGTTTCCCTCCATTTTTTCTTATTAGTCTCATCAGTTAAGTTGGTGTAAATCCCAAAATAAAAACCTCTCTAATATAGAGAGGTTTAATCGGCTGTTTTGCAGACTTGTCCCTCTCTTATCTGTCAAAACATTTCTGTTTTGCAGGATTTAGCACCAATTCCTAATGGAACGGTTGCTGGGCATCTTAGGGCCAGTCCCTCCGCCACTCTTGATAAGAGATATATCGTGTTACGTTTTCGTAATTATCACTTTATAGGGATATAGTCGTAAAGTCAATAGATTTTTGAATATTTGAAATGTTCCCCGTTATTTTTTATTTTCTTTGAAGCTGGGCTAGACGCTTTTTCTCAATCTTTTCAAGCCGCTCCAACTGCCTTAATTTCACTTCGAACAAAGTGATAGGGTCACGGTAAACTTCCGGATTTTGTTTCATATGCTCCAATGCAGCCTGGTAGTCTTTTATTTCAGTCTGCGTTTGCTCTATCGTTTTTTGAAGTAATGCAAATGAACCGCGATAGAAAAGGGAGATGTCACGATCCAAAGATTTTTCAAACAATCCAAATTGGGTAAGGAAACGCTCCGTGATCATTTCCGCAACATCCAGGTAATCTTCACTTTCCAGGTATTTCTTATAACGATTGTACATATTGGCTTTATTTTGCGGTATCGCCCCAAACAGCTTCCCTGCCCCTTTAAGCAGTAATTGAGATGGAGTCCTGCGCAAAAGGATATTAACGTTTTCGATGCGGATACTGCTTGTCATCCGGTCGGCATCACGGCGCCAGTCATCCAATACTCTGAAGTCACCTGCCAGTGTAATCCGTTCTTCTTTGTATAATTCATTGAATCCGGCACTCATCTCATCCATGAACTGCTGGCTTTGTGAGAACTCCATTTGGGAACTGGCAATCCAGTCTTGAAGAGAACGGTAATATTGAGGCATGATCTTGTCAGAAATGAAGTTTTGAATCCGCTCATTCATTTCCTGGTTTAACTGTACATGGACCTGACTGAAATCACTGCTTTCCGTTAACGATTTAGAGCAATCCCTCAGTAATTCAGGAATTTTTGAATAAAGCTGACTTTTCACTTCGTCCTTAAGCGAACGATACGACCTTATGATATTTTCACTTTTTTCTTTTTCCAGATCAGCCAGTTGATTGACCGCTCCATTCAGTTTGACTTCCATCTGCTCATTCCAAGAGATGGAATGCTCGCATTTCCGCTCATTGGCTGCCCGTTTTTCTAATAGATAAGATAAAGTTTTACGAATGAATGCCAGGATTTTTTCAGATCTTCTTTCCTTCCAATTATCATCTTGATAATTCGATTGAAGGAAGGCTGAAAGGTCCTTCAATTGCTGCCTGCTGTCATAATGTTTGGAGAAAGCGAACACTTTCGCATTCGGGAAATATGCATTCACTTTATCCCATGTTTCGTCTTCCATCCGGACTGCGACCTGATCACTGTATATCGTATCCATTTTATTTAATAGGAAATGGATCGGCAGTTTCGGAGCCATCATTTGAATTTCCAATAACAGATCCCTTTCGCTGCCGGTGAAAGGAGCCCGGGCGTCAAGAACGAACATCAGGCCATCACTGCCATGTAAATAGCCTTGGAAATCGGATTCCACGCTTTGTTCCCCATTGAACCCCGGTGTATCCAATAACCGCAGATGATTATTTCTTAGGTAGTCACTGATGATTGTCACATCGACAATAGTCCCGCGCTGACGGCGTGTTTCATCCAAATCAGTTAGCTCCTCGACAACTTTGCTATCTGTATCGGTAATTTCAAGGATTTCCAAATCATCCCCATCTTTGACACTGACTAGGGAAGAATGGTCCTCAGCAGCAATGCTCTCGCCAACGATTGACTGAATAAAGGATGTCTTGCCATTTCCTGTACTTCCTGCAAGAAGGAGATTGAAATTCCTGGTATCCTTAAGCCCCTCCACCATCCATTTAAGCTTATTGCCAACCCTTAAATCATTATCTTCAGCCCACTGGATAATGGAATTGAACAGTTTCTCTCCCGCTTCCAGTCCGCCTCCCAATTTAGGCGATTTCGAAAGCAGGCTCTCTGCATCCTGAATGACCAGCGCATTGACCGTATCCGGGAAGATTTCATTCCAGGACAACGTGGACGCCGCCGCAAACAGCGAAAGCTCCCCGTCTGCGATTTTGAGCCAGTTTTCCAGCAACCTTGGCACGACAGGACTTAATTCTTTGATTAGATGCGTTCCTTCTAACAGACCTGCATATGCATCCCTGTAATAGACGGAAAGCTCATCCCATACATCCGCATGGTTCAATTCGATGGTATCTATCAAATTATTAATCACTCTTAACCATTCGAAATAAGAATCCGTATATTTATAATTTTTCCAAAGGGCAACCGTCATTTTCTCGAAACGTTCCTGGTCGAGTGTGTATAACGAACCAAGGACAGTTGAGAAATAATCCGGCTCCATCGATTGGGCAACACCCTGCTGGATATACGTTTTCAGCACATCGAACCAGCCCATTGACTCTGTACGGATACTTTCATTCGCCGCTAATACCACCGCACTGTTCCAATCCTTTTGTTCTTCAAAAAAGGCACGTGCAATTTCCGTGACATTCGGGTAGTCCGGTTGAAACTCGACTGCTTCTTTCACGACTTTGGAAGCCAAATCATTTCTCGATTCCACTATGTACAGGGAAAACAGCTGCAAAAGAACTTCTGTTTTCAAGACAGCTTCATCCGTATCGACGGATTTATAGATATCCTCTGAGGTTGAATACATTTCCAATTCAAAATACGCATCAGCGATGTTTTTCTTCGCCCATGAACCAAGTTCCCCTTCTATGTTTTCCCATTTAAAAATGGCTGCTTCATAGTCATGGTGCTGGAAATATACCTCTCCTTGAGCAAATCTAATTGCGGTTAAATCGGATCTTTCCTTTTTTTGTTCCACGAGAAACATTTCACCCAAAGCTTGAATGGGGTGCTTCCTTGTATCCTCAATCATCGTTTCATAATATTTTTTTCCGATCAGACGTTCGTCCATCTTTATTCCCCCGATATATTTCATATTTTCAATTAAAGGATAATCACTGATTCTATAAGCCTTCTAGTAGACCTAACATTCAATCTATAGGTTCCTTTAGTTAAAAAATCATTTACAAAACCTTAAAATGTTATTTTAGCAAAACAATATGGTAACAACATGTCACCACTCTTACAATTTTAAAACAGAAACAACTGGAACTGTAATGTTTTTAATAAACCGATACAGAGATGTCATTTCCATATTCGAGAAAATATGTTTTTTCTAGAGGTGAGCGAACCATTCTTTATCCCTCTAAATTACCAGAAGCCCACCCTTCAACTTACCTATAAACGGTAAAAAGCAAAATCCCCCTGCCTCTTCCATATAAAAAAGCAGTACCCTCATTCATAAAAGGTAACTGCTCTCTGATAAGCTCCGAACAGTACTTGTCCTTTGACAAATTAGGATTATACCCCTGTACGCTTACGTTGGTTATTCGGCTTTTTGGTCAACTGGCTTTTAAGCTGTTTCGTTTTTTTCACAACGCCTGTTTCCAGTTTATCTTTACTTGATCCCGCTTGCTTTTGAGCCAGTTTTTGTTTGACTGCATCCGCCAGGCTTAATTTTTTATTTTCAGACATACTGTTGTCTCCTTTAGTGTTCTGCCTTCTATTATAATATAGTTGGGATTAGAAAGATAATAGGGAGTTATAGCCTATTCTTGTTCAAAAAATCCTCTGGATAAAGGAAGTTTCGCTAACGAGGGACTAATTTCCTGCTCCTTTTAAAGGATTTATGATAAATTATGTTGACTTCATAATCAGAATTTGCTAAATTGTCTTTATATTATAAAATCTATGAAGAGAAAGAGTAAGATGGGAACCCTGTTCCACAGAGAGTCGACATGTGGTGGAAGTCGATGTCCAAGGCCTATCCGAAAATCATCTCTGAGATGCAAAGCTGAAAATGCAGTAGGCTTTGACGGGTTTCCGCCGTTACAATGGATCACGTATGAATTCGTACGTTGACTGAGTGCCGCAGCTTCTTTGTAGTGCGGAATATGGGTGGTATCGCGAGCACAAACTCGTCCCTGATTTTCAGGGGCGAGTTTTTTATTTGCACAAAACACTTTAATTAGCCTTTTTCAGGCCAGTCGGCGAGAGTTATCATTTTAAAAAAAAGGAGAAATCACCATGAAAAAAACAGACACATTATTTATCGGCCTTATGCTTTTCTCAATGTTCTTCGGAGCGGGGAATCTTATATTCCCTCCATTTTTAGGAGCATCTTCAGGAACTTCATTCTGGCCGGCCATTGCCGGTTTTGTCGCCACCGGAGTCGGCCTGCCAATTTTGGTGCTTCTTGCAGTCTCACTTGTTAAGGGCGGGGCACAAACCATCGGTGCCCGTGTACATCCACTATTCAGCACGTTGTTCATGGTTATCATCTATTTAAGCATCGGGCCGTTCCTCGCCATTCCACGGAATGCGAATGTTGCCTATGAAATGGGCTTCAAGCCGTATCTTGGAGACTCAATGAATCAATCACTATTTCTATTCATGTTCACAACCGTATTTTTCATCATCGTTTATGCCATTTCATTGAATCCAGAAAAAATGGAAACCTTCATGGGACGCTGGATTACACCCGTTCTTCTTTTATCCATGGTCATTCTCTGTGTCGTTGGGTTCGTAAAGCTTGATGCTCCATTCCAAGCTCCAACCGAAGAATATGCTGCAGGAGCATTTTCGAAAGGGTTCATTGAAGGCTACAACACGATGGATGCTCTAGCTTCCCTGGCTTTTGGGATCGTCATCCTTACTTCAATCCAGCAAAGGGGGATTTCAGAACGAAAGCAATTGACGAGATATACAGTAAAAGCGGGTCTCATCGCTGGTGTTTTGCTTTCTTTAGTTTATATCTCCTTAGGAGTAATCGGAGCACGCATGGCAGCAGATGGTTCATTCGAAAACGGAACGGATATCCTCACTGTCGCATCGACCCTTTTACTTGGAACTGGCGGAAAGGTCCTTCTCGGCATCATTTTCACTTTAGCATGCTTCACCACCGTTGTCGGATTGACGACTGCTTGCGGACAGTATTTCTCGAAACTTTTCCCCAAACTGAACTATAAAACCGTCATTCTGATTGTAACAATCGTCGGTTTCATCCTTTCAAATATGGGTCTGAATCAAATTCTGAAAGTATCGGTACCATTCCTTGTGATGGCTTATCCGTTAACGATCGTCCTGATTGTCCTGACATTCTTCAGCCGTCATTTCAAAAACCCGAAGAAGGTTTATCGCAGTGCAATGACTTTCACAGGAGTTTTCGCCTTGATGGATGGACTGAATGCTTTCGGCCTACAATTAGGACCGGTGCAAACCTTGAGTGATGTCCTTCCCCTTTCCGCCTACGGCATGGAGTGGATCATCCCTGCTCTCGTCGGTACAGCCCTTGGCGTTCTGCTCAGTCAAATCGGACAAACAGCGCCAGCTGAGGAGTTGGAAATCGAAACACTATAATAATGAAGTAAGCAGGTGATTTTACAGATCATCTGCTTATTTTGTGCACGCCTGCATTGCTTTATTTTGGAAATCGACATCCACTTTTTGTTATGATGGGGTCAAAGGAGATGATAAGTAATATGTCTAAGCAAACCCGTATTGGTAAAACAGATCTATATGTAAATCCGATTGGCCTTGGCACGAATGCAATTGGCGGACATAACCTTTTCCCTAATCTAAGTGAGGATACAGGAAGGGATGTTTTGAGAACGGCGTTGGAAGAGGGAATCAACTTTTGGGATACAGCTTACATTTACGGTCCTGAGCGTTCAGAAGAACTTATCGGTGAAATCCTTAAAGAGAGTCGCAGACGCGATGACATAGTCCTTGCCACTAAAGGGGCACATAAATTTGTCGATGGCAACATCGTATTTGATAACTCTCCGGCTTTTCTGAAAGATGCCGTGGACTCGAGTCTAAAAAGGCTCCAAACAGACTACATCGACTTATTTTATATCCATTTCCCTGATCGCGATACCCCTAAAGATGAAGCAGTAGGTGCCTTAAAGGAATTGAAGGATGCAGGTAAAATCAAGTCAATCGGCGTCTCGAACTTTTCGTTCGAACAATTGAAGGAAGCGAATAAAGACGGCTATGTCGATGTCCTGCAATCCGAGTACAATCTATTCAAACGTGAGGCAGAACAAGACCTGCTGCCATATACAGCCGAAAATGATATTTCCTTCATTCCTTATTTCCCGCTTGCGTCCGGTCTGCTCGGCGGCAAATATAATCAGGAATCAACATTCGATGACGGCCGGGCAAAAAGTCCGCTTTTCCAAGGACAAGCCTTTGTAAGCAACCTGCAAAAAGTGGAAGAAGTACGGGCGATAGCCAACAGGAAGCATACCGAAGTTGCCGATGTCGTCCTAGCTTGGTATTTAACTCGGCACTCGATTGATGTACTCATTCCCGGAGCGAAAAAGCCAGAACAGGTCACACGCAACTTACAAGCATTGGATGTCGATTTAACCATGGACGAAATTGCCGAAATCAGTGCCATTTTCGCTTAATTATAGATGTGAAAAAGGCTGTTCAGTTTAAGCTGAACGGCCTTTTTATCCTGCTCTGCGGTTCATCCTTGTACTTAAATTAACCGTAGGCTCTCTATATTGCTTAGGTACCTCTACTTTGTTATATTTAGTGAATATTCCATAAATTAAGGAAGAGGCAGTCTTATGAAAAAATCTATTGTTATTTTATTTCTTATCTTGGCAAATTTGTTCTGGGCCGGTAATTACATTTTCGGAAAATACGTTGTGACAGAACTTTCCCCGATCCAGCTAACATTTACGCGATGGCTAATTGCCGTTTTCTTATTGTTTCCTTTAGCGCAGTGGATTGAAAAGCCACACTGGAAGACTGTATGGAAAGCCTGGAAATTACTATTAGTCTTGGGTGTGCTCGGGATCATCAGTTATAATTTTTTTCTTTATTGGGCTTTAACCTATACAACTTCCATGAATGCCGCTCTTGTCAATTCCATGAACCCTGCCTTAATTGTTCTTTTTTCCGCTTTGCTATTAAAGGAGAAAATTTCATCCCTCCATGCACTCGGACTTATCATTTCTTTATTCGGCGTTTTATTGGTTTTGACAAAAGGACACCTTCTGGATATTTTCCAGCTCAGCTATAATAAAGGTGACCTATTGATGATCCTGGCGATTCTCGTTTGGACCTTCTATTCAATAATCGGTAAAAAACTGAAAAACATTCCGATCATCTCTGCTACTGCCGTTTCCGTATTTCTCGGATTGATTCTCGTCGCTCCATTTGCCATTGGTTCGGGAATGAACCTTGAATTAAGCAGTAAAGCCATCACAGGTCTCTTATATATTGGAATCTTCCCGTCTGTCGGCTCATTTATTTTCTGGAATGTTTCCCTTCGTCATATCAATGCCGGCCAGGCTGGAATTTACCTGAATCTGATTGCTGTATTTACCGCCATCCTTAGCCTGGTTTTAGGTCATGCGATTTCGCTCATCCAAATCCTCGGTGGCATCCTGGTCTTTATAGGTGTCTACCTGACAAGCAAAAAGAAAAAGGCATATCCGGCAGCTGTCACGAGGAACATGTAAAGAACATCCAGTAATTCTAACCAACGAACGCTTTCTGTCTTTTCCCCTTGTCTATGCACCATGATTTACGTTATCCTTTAAAGAAGAAAATCTGAATGTAAAGGTGTGCTTTAGTTGAGGATCAATAAATTTATCAGTGAATCCGGAATTACCTCGAGACGAGGCGCAGACAAATGGATAGCCGATGGCCGTGTGACGATTAATGGCATGGTAGCTGAGCTTGGCAGTCAAGCTGAACCCGGCGATGATGTCCGTGTCGACGGCAAGCCGATAAAAGTCGAACAGCAAAATGTCTATATTGCACTGAATAAACCGATAGGGATTACAAGTACGACCGAAAAACACATAAAAGGGAATATCGTTGATTTTGTAAATCATCCGCTTCGCATTTTTCATATCGGACGGCTGGACAAGGACTCAAGCGGTCTGATCCTTCTTACAAATGACGGAGACATCGTAAATGAAATCCTTCGTGCAGAAAACAAGCATGAAAAAGAATACATCGTAACCGTGGATAAGCCAATTACCGCGTCCTTCATTAAAGATATGTCCTCCGGAGTGGAGATTTTGGATACGAAAACACTTCCTTGCAAAGTTGAGCAGTTGACCAAATATACATTTAACATCACTTTGATGCAAGGACTGAACAGACAAATCCGCCGTATGTGCTCCGCACTGGGCTATGAAGTCCGTGATTTACATCGAATCCGGATCATGAACATCCATCTGGACGGACTGGCGAACGGACAATGGCGCGACCTGACCGAGGATGAATTGAAGGAACTATTTAAGGAATTGGATTACACCCCAAGGCAAAGATGATAATGAAGATGCCCCCAGAATTCCGGGGGCATCGCTTTTTTAATTTCAGAAGAATTTTCAGCAATCATTTGCTTTTTAGTATTGCGGATATTCTCGTGAGTTTTGCTGTTTTTTTACTCGTGAATTCTACTTTACTCGTGAGTTTTACGCTTTTACTCGTGAATGCTGCTGTTTTACTCGTGAATTCTACTTTACTCGTGAATTTTGCACTTTTACTTGTGAATTTTGCCGATTTACTCGTGAATTCTACTTTACTCGTGAGTTTTCCACTTTTACTCGGAACATGCATGCAAACCTCGCGTTGGGATAACTGATCGAGCCGCCACTAATCACAGCAATTTTGAGGGTTTCCATGTGATGGTTGCCCCGGCATTCAAGCAGCCTTCCATGTGATAGCAATGCTTTCATGGCATCGGCTGACCATTGATTTGGCCAATCCCTTTATGGTGTACTTACCCTAACTGGCGTTTAAATGCTTTACTGGCGAAGAAGTAAGCGATGACCATGATGCCGACGCACCAGGCAAGCGCGATCCAAATATCGTTGCCAACAGACCCTTCATACAAGAGGGCACGAATCGCATTCACGATTGAAGTCACGGGCTGGTTCTCAGCGAACGCACGGACAATTTTAGGCATGGTTTCCGTGGGAACAAAGGCTGAACTGATAAACGGCAGGAAAATCAGCGGGTATGAGTAGGCTGTCGCCCCTTCCATAGACCCCGCTGTCAATCCGGGAATGACCGCCAGCCATGTCAGCGCTAGCGTAAACAGCCCGAGTATCCCAGCTACCGCGAGCCAATCCAGGATATCAGCGTTGGAACGGAAGCCCATCAAGAGCGCGACAAGGATAACCACCACGACAGTAAGCGCATTGGAAACAAGCGAGGTCAACACGTGAGCCCACAATACCGACGAGCGCTTGATGGGCATGGTAATGAAACGTGCCATCAGTCCGCTCTTTACATCCGTAAACAGCCGCACGGAAGTGTAAGCGACGCCGGATGCGATAGCCATCAGCAAGATTCCCGGCAATAAATAATTGACGTAGTTGTCTGTGCCTGCATCTATAGCGCCGCCAAATACGTAGACAAACAGCAGCAGCATCATAATCGGCGTAATCGCCACCGTGATAATTGTATCTGGGCTGCGCATGATGTTGCGCATTAAACGTCCTAGTAATACCCCTGTTTTACTTTTCATTTAAATTTCCTCCTTTTTGCCGATGATTGCGAGGAAAATTTCCTCCAATGTCGGCTGCTTCTCGATGTACTCCACTTTCGCTGGCGGGAACATCTCCTTGAGTTCGGTAAGTGTCCCGGTCGAGATGATTTTTCCGCCATGCAGGATGGCAATACGATCCGCCAGATGTTCGGCTTCCTCCAGGTACTGGGTCGTCAGCAAGATGGTCGTGCCTCCGCCGGCAAGCTCCTTGACGGTATCCCAGACTTCAATCCGCGCTTCGGGGTCAAGCCCTGTCGTCGGTTCGTCGAGAAAAATGACTTCTGGCGTCCCGATCAGGCTCATGGCGATGTCAAGCCGGCGCTTCATCCCGCCGGAATATTTATCCGCCCGGCGGTTGGCCGCATCGGTCAGGCTGAATCTCGCAAGCAGATTGTCGGCGACTTGAGCAGGATTGGAAACTCCCCGCAACTTGGCGATCATCATCAGGTTTTCCCGCCCGGTGAGCATACCGTCTAAAGCTGCAAACTGCCCTGTCAGGCTGATGCTCTGGCGAACATGATCCGGTTGACTCTGGACGTCAAAGCCGCAAATACCTACTGCGCCGCCATCGGCCTTCATCAGAGTCGAGAGGATATTGACCGTCGTCGTCTTGCCTGCTCCATTTGAGCCCAGCAGTGCGAAAATTTCGCCACGCCGCACCTCAAAATCCACCCCCTTTAAGACTTCATTGTCTTTAAAGGATTTTTTTAACCCTTTAACAGAAATCGCTGCATTGCTCATACTTTTTTCCTCCTTTTAATAGCGCGGCAAGGCCGCTTGTAAGTTTTGTAATTATCCGTTCGAGCGCATAGCAGAACTAGATTGCCTATTCTCCTCTATTTAGTCTGACTGATATTCTGTATTACTTACTACCGTGTTAAAAATATAACTGAATAGCGAAGGTGGCAATTCACATTTGTAACCAGCTATTCAGTCGGCATTATTTATTGAATTTATTTTTTCCCAGTCGCTTCAAGATGCTATCATTCAAATCTTCACGATACTTGGCGAAATAGGTTTTAGCATTTGCCACTAGTTCGTCGGCAAAGGACGCGACGTCATCCCCAGTGATTTCCAGCACTTGTCTGCCTTCCGCCGCACCGGCTTCGAACAACTCGATTAATTCATACTGCATGTGCAGCATATCCATCCCGTTGCCCGCTGAGAAATTCCACATGTAGTTTTGTATTTTCTTAAATACAAACTGGTAGTCCTCTGGCAAGGCTTCAACCCGTGCCATCATCATTTTATACTCTTTTTTATCACCAATCATTTTCTTGAACAATTCCATCATGTTATTTTTCCTCCTTATTGATAAAGCTGATCAAGACACTCCAAAAATAGCGTACGGAATATCTTATGAAGCTAGACTGACTTTAAGACATTGATTTTTGATGATACAAAATCCCATTTTTCCCAAAACAATTCGAGTTCCTGGCGGCCATCCTCATTAAGTGAGTAAAACTTTCGGGGCGGCCCCATATCTGACGGTTTCTTCTCTATGTTCACCAGTTTTTTCTTTTCTAATCGCACGAGGATGGTGTAGACCGTCCCTTCCACGACTTCAGTAAACCCAAGCTCGTTCAGGCGGCGGGTAATCTCGTAGCCATAGGTTTCATGGCGGCTGATGATTTCCAGCACGCAGCCTTCCAGCGAACCTTTCAGCATTTCAGTTAAATTTTCCATGTTCAGAGCCTCCTCTATTTTGTGACTTGTAACTTAGTTCTGAGGGGAATTTTTACTGAATAGCTTTTTGGTAATGTATTCACGCTATTTAGTATTACTTATTACAACTAAACTGTAACACCGAGTAGCAGAGGTGTCAACTCCTATTCTTAATAACATTTTTGCAACTTCACTATTCAGTGCTGTCGGTATCCAGTGTTACTTACTATAGAGTATGCTGTAACACGTAGTAGGTGACTGTCAACTTGAATTTTTTTTAAAAACCAGCTATCTCCATTGGATACAGCTGATTTCTTTTATGAAGCCTTTACTTCCTCCTATGCTTCTTGTTTACACGTATATTAAGAAAGGCGAAAGATTTCGGTATATTGACAGTTCCAAGAGCCCGTTTAAAAGTAAGGGTGGAAAGGGTCATACATAATATGTTTGTCTCTAACACAAATTGATGTGAAAAAGATAACATATTATTAATTCCTCTTTACTCGTGAAGTTTTACACTTTTACTCGTGAATTATACTGTTATACTCGTGAAATTCACGCCTTTACTCGTGAACTTCACACTTTTACTCATGAGTTTCGCACTTTTACTCGTGAGTTTCACGCTTTTACTCGTGAATTTCACACTTTTACACGTGAGTTTTACACTTTTACTCGTGAATTCCACTTTTTCATGAGCAACGAACAACATAAAAAGCAACCTGCGTTAGGCTGCTCGTTATCAATTCTAAATTATACCCACCATAAATCAGTTGGGCTTTCGTTTATGAGTACAGTTTTCAGATTGGTTACGGCCCGTTGGAAGCCTTCTTCAACTGACATTAGCGGATCTTCGTGTTCGATGCTGACGACGTAATCGTAACCGTATGTGCGAAGGGCACTCATGATGTCGGACCACTCTTGCAGGCTGTGGCCGCATCCTACCGAGCGAAAGTTCCAGGCACGGCTCTGGATATTTCCATATGGCTGCATGTCGGTTAACCCATACATATTGATGTTATCCTGATCCAAGTATGTGTCTTTTGCGTGGAAGTGGTAGATTGCTCCCGCTTTCCCGAGGATTTTGATGGCCCCGACTGGTTCGATGCCCTGCCACCAAAGATGGCTTGGATCAAGGTTGGCGCCTATTGCATCAGATGTAGCTTCCCGAAGTTTTAACAAGGTGTAGGGTGTGTGCACAAGAAAGCCCCCATGCAGTTCAAGGCCGATTTTTATATTGTGTTCATCGGCAATGGCGGCCGCCTTTTTCCAATAGGGGATCAATTTTTCTTCCCATTGCCATTTCAGCACATCTGTATACTCATTCGGCCATGGGGCGACGGGCCAGTTTGGATATTTAGCTCCTTCGTGATCACCTGCTGTACCGGAAAAGGTATTGACGACCGGGACGTTCAGTAAGGATGCAAGCTTGATTGTTTTAATCAGTGTTTCATCACTTTCTTTAGCGAATGCTTCATCTGGAGAGATCGGATTGCCGTGGCAGCTGAATGCACTGATCGTTAACCCTCTTGTTTGAACGGATTCGAGGTATTTTTGGCGCTTTTCTTCACTTTCCAGCAGTTCATCGAGTGGACAATGGATATTCCCTGGATACCCGCCTGTACCGATTTCAACTGTTTTTAATCCGGAATCCGCGACATAATCAAGCATATCCTCGAATGATTTTTGAGCAAATAGCACTGTAAAGATCCCTAATTTCACATGCCCCACCTCACCTTTTTCATTAATTTATGCTCATGACCTTCCCACTTGCCGAGCTTTGATAAATGGCTTCGATTATTTTTGAAACTTTCATGGCTTCCGATGGTTTTACCAATGGTTCTGCCAATCCTAGGCAGCTATTAATAAAGTTCTCTGCCTGTTGCAGGTCTGGTGTATCTTCCCCTGGCATCCATACTGCTTCACTATTTAAAAGCATGCCGTGCTTAGCCTGATTCAAGACTAGAGGGAACACATCAAGTCCGCCCTGCGTTCCGGATAAACTCAAAACAGTTGCTTCTTCACGGATATTCGCGGCCCAGGATGTTTCGAATAATAGCGATGCTCCGTTGGCAAATTTGATATATGCAGTGGCATGGTCATCCACTTCAAATACCGAGGCATCGAAATTCCCCCATAAATTGACCTGATCGACACCCTTACTGACATAATTATATGTGGAACCTACGATTTCAATCGGTTCTGGGTCATCCATCAGCCATAATGCCAAATCAAGCAAATGGCAGCCGTAATCGATCACGCTTCCTCCGCCTTGCAATTCCTTGCTTGTAAAAACACCCCAGCCAGGGACTTTGCGTCGTCTGATTGCCTGTACACGCGCTACATACGGTTCACCGATCTCACCGGCCTGAATCATTTTTTTGGCAGCCTGAGCTTCCTTCATGAAGCGGTAATGATAAGCAGTCGATAACACTTTACCTGATATGTTTGCAGCCTCGGTTATTGCTAAACATTCCTCAGTTGTAATGGCCATCGGCTTTTCACATAACACATGAACACCCGCTTGCAGAGCAGCAATGGAAATCTCCGCATGGAACTTATTAGGCGTTGCAATCGTAACAGCATCCACTTCAGCAAACATTTCTTCATAATTGGTGAAAACCTTCTCGATATGAAATTCACGCGCCACTTCTCGCGCCTTCATTTCATCTATATCCTGAATGGCGTATAAAACCACTTTATCTTGAAATTTTTGAAAAGCTGGGATATGCCTTTTTTGGGCAATTCCGCCAGCACCGATAATACCCATTTTTAATTTGTACATGATGACTTTTAACCCCTTTATAAGCGGATGATTTTTCGGGATGCATTTGATTCCATCGCGCCAAGAATGACTTTTAATGATTTTAACCCTTCAACTCCTGAGACAAGAGGCTCCTCATTGTCCACCACACATTTTACAAAGTGGCTGATCACTTCGGAATCATGCTGTCCTTCTGAGTCATTAGTCTGGATGCTTCCTAATTGGATGGTTTCTGTCTTTCCATTATCATGATGGATGATCAGTGAGTATTTCGGATCGTCTTCAAGGCGCAATACCGCTTTTTCCGCATAAATGACCGTAGCATTGTCTTCTTTTGCATAAGACCAGCTGGCGGTAAGAGTTCCGATGATACCGCTCTCCGTCCGGAGGATACAGGCCGCACTGTCATCAACGTCTGTATTTTTCTTGGCAGTCGTTTCCACAAAGGCTCCCACTTCAACAAATTCTTCTCCAAGGATATACCGTATTAAATCAGCTTTATGAACGCCTAAATCGCCCATTGCACCAATGACTGCCTGATCCTTCTTAAAAAACCAGCTTTCCAGTCCGTCCACGCTCCAGGTTTCCGGCCCGGAATGTCCAAAAGCCGTCCGGAAGCTATAGACCTTCCCTAGGTCCCCGCTCTCAATAAGCTGTTTTGCTTTTTGATGAGAAGGAACAAAACGCTGATTATGACCAATCATTAGTATTTTGCCGCTTTTCGCTGCTGCTGCATTCATTTTTTCAGCGTCCACCAAAGAAGTAGCCATTGGTTTCTCACAAAGGACATGCTTACCAGCTTCCAAAGCCGCAACCGTGATGCGTGCATGCAGGTAATTCGGTGTACATACACTGATCGCTTCAATCTCCTCATTCTTCAAAAGTTCTATATAATCAGTATATGCTTGGGCGCCATACCTTTGTGCTGCTGCATTCGCCCGGTCCTGCACAATATCACAAACAGCAATGATCTCCGTTTCATGATGTGCATCATACTCCGGAAAATGCCTGTTTTTTGCGATACTCCCGCATCCAATGACTCCTACCTTCACTTTGCCCATTTTGTTCTCTCCTTCACTTCATCTCTTTGAGATGGATTCCAACGGTTCGGCTTTCCCATAGTTCGTTACGACTCCAGATTCCGGCTTGACCCAATCAACGGCATTCTTAATTACTCGTTGAATCTCCGGATTATGGAAAGTAGGATATGTTTCATGACCTGGACGGAAATAGAAAATCTTCCCTTTTCCCCGCTGATACGTGCAGCCGCTTCTGAATATCTCCCCGCCTTCAAACCAACTGACGAATATCAATTGATCTGGTGCAGGAATATCAAAATGTTCCCCGTACATCTCTTCCTTCTCAAGCTCTATATATTCTCCAATTCCATTAACAATAGGATGACTGGGATCGACAACCCAAAGCCGTTCCTTTTCATCCGCGACCCGCCATTTCAAATCGCAAGTCGTGCCCATAAGCCGTTTGAAGATTTTTGAAAAATGACCGGAATGGAGGACGATGAGACCCATACCCTCGAGTACTCGCTTGTGGACCCTTGCAATGATTTCATCCTGAACTTCATCATGTGCAACATGCCCCCACCAAAGAAGTACATCGGTTCGTTCCAGCGCTTCTTCAGTTAATCCATGCTCTTCTTCATCGAGAGTAGCGGTCCTCACCTCGACCTGCTCACTTTGTAAAAAGCTAGCAATTGCACCATGGATACCATCTGGATATACTTTTGCCACTTCAGGCTTTGTTTTCTCGTGGCGATACTCATTCCATACCAGGACTCTCATGAACAACCTCCTCCATTCTAGATTCATTTCACGGCAACTTGCTTTTCATGTTTAACTATTACCTCTTTATCCATAACGCAAACGTTTGCGTTAGGTGTGATCAAAATATAAGAACATACTTATTGACTTCAGTAAGTATGAATTTTCAAAAATAATAGTGATAATCTATATTGTAAATTTATGTTAGCAAAAATCAAGCTTTAATTGGTAAAACATTTCTACATTTTTCATTTAATTTCCTTTTCAGCAACAAAATGCGACTCCCGCTTTATGATTTTGGTAGGAATACTGATACTCTTTTCCATCATTTCCGGATTTGCAATTAGATCGAACACGCATTTTGCCGCCTCAAACCCTAACTGATACGTATGGATATCAACCGTTGTCAGCGGCGTACTTAAAAATTCTATGAATTCTGAGTGGTTAAAACAGACGACGCTTATTTGCTCTGGCACTTTCAAGTTCTTTTCAGCTAACACCCCAAGCAAGAGAACACCCAATAAAAGATCCATAACCAAAAATGCGGTTGGTGCCTCTTTCAGTTCCAGCAATTCATCAATGGCCTTTATTCCATCCGTTCGATTTAAAGGAATCAATTTGATATATTCCTGTCGCACATCCAGCCCGGCCTGCTCCATCGCTTGTTGAAAACCTGTCAAGCGGTCCTGGATCACCTCAAACTCGGGACTGCCCCCTAAAAAGGCGATTCGCTCATGTCCAAGACTTATTACAAACTCCGATACTTCCCTGGCCGCTTGAACATTATCGTTATCAATGAACGTGATTCCGCTCATGTTCGTACTTGGCTTCCCGATCAAAACGAACGGGAAGCCCTGCTTTAATAAATACGGCACCACTTTATCGTCCTTTTTAGAGTACAAAACAATCATGCCATCCACTCTTCTGCCCTGAACCATTTTCACGACATCCTCAAATATTGCATCCTCCGTCTCGCCGGTTGTCAGGGAAAGACTGTACCCTTCTTTATTACAGAAATCCCCGATGCCTCGGATCACTTCTGGAAAAAAGGGATTATAAAGTGATTCCCTTGCCGAACTTTTCATGACGATCCCAATGGCCTTAGTTGACTTCGTGACTAAGTTCCGGGCATTTTCATTCATATGATAGCCCATTTCCTTTAATACCTTGCGTACTTTACGCTTTGTCTTTTCACTGATTGTCGGGCTGTTATGGATTACACGCGATACCGTTGATGGAGCGACATTTGCTTTTTTTGCAACGTCTTTTATAGTAACAGACAAATTCATCAACACTCCCCGTTCACCGCACATGGCTTAATATTCCCTATATTTAAATAGTTATTTAACTGCTCCATCTGCAATTCCTTTGATAATTTGCCTCTGAGCAAAAAAGTACGCAATGATGACTGGAATGATGGATAAAGTAAGTCCAGCCAAGGCAAGATGCCATTGCTTCGTATATTGACCGAAAAAGAAGAATAATTTAAGCGGGATGGTCTCCGATCCTGCACCGCCAATAACAAGGGATGGCAGCAAATAGTCGTTCCATATCCAAATGACATTTAAGATCCCAACGGTAATGGACATCGGTTTTAATAATGGAAATATGATATACCAAAATACTTGAAAGCGGTTTGCACCATCAATCTTTGCTGCCTCATCAAGTGAGAGGGGAATCCCTTTTAAAGTACCATGATAAAGGAATATGGAAAGACTGCAGCCAAAACCTAAATACATGAAAATCAGTCCGGCCTTGTTCAACATCCCCAGCTGTCCGAATTGGGCAACGAGCGGTATCATCACAGACTGAAACGGGATCAGCATGGCTGCTACAAACACAAAGAAAAGCAGGGAACTTATTTTACTTTTGTTTCGGGAAAGAGCGTATGCTGCCATCGCAGAAAAGATGATGATGATGACTACACTGACGCCCGATATCAATAAAGAATTGAATAAAGTCCGGAGGAAATCCAATTGCTCGAAAGCTTGAGTGAAGTTTTCGAATGTCCAGGTTTCAGGCAGTCCCAATGTATCGGCAAATATATCCCGTTTCATTTTAAAAGCATTGACAAGCATTAAATAAAACGGAGTGAGCCATAATATGGCCAATATGAATCCGATGAATCCAATCAGCCACAATTTCCATTTTCCCCTCATTACAGCTCAACCTCCCGTTTTTTATTGAAATAGACTTGTGTCAGCGAAACGACCGCCACGATTACGAAAAAGATAACGGCTTTTGCCTGTGCATATGCCATATCGTTTTCGGTGAAGGCGGATTTTACAATGTTCATCGCAACCATTTCAGTTGAATTATAGGGAGCTCCATTCGTCAAGGAAAGGTTTTGATCATAGATCTTGAACGAGTGGGAAAGCGTCAAAAACAAACTGACGGTAAAAGCAGGTGCCACTAGCGGAAAAGTTATATGGCGAAAACGCTGGAAGCTGTTCGCTCCGTCAATTTTTGCCGCTTCTATCAAGTCTTCAGGAACAGCCTGCAGATAGGCAATATAAATGATCATGATATATCCGGCCATCTGCCAAGACGTTAAAATGATCAATCCCCAAAAACCTGTATCAGTCGTTGATAACCACCCATTAAATGCTTCGATCCCAGTCAAATCACCAATCGCACCGAAGACCTTAATAAAAATGAACTGCCAAATAAAGCCGAGTATCAAGCCGCCAATTAAATTGGGCATAAAGAAAACTGTCCGCAATATGTTGCTTGATTTAATTTTCGAAGTCACGATGAGGGCCAAACTTAATCCGATGATATTGATTACCACAATTGCCGCTACGGAAAATTTAATGGTGAACCAAAATGTATCAAGGAACCCTTTGTCCGTAAACAAGTCTATATAATTCTTAAGACCAATGAAATCCGGAGTCCCTAAACCGTTCCAGTTCGTAAAGGAATAATAAAATCCGTAGATGAGCGGCACGATCACAACCAAAATGAGTGCAGCAAGAACAGGTGTCAAAAACAGCCAATATGCAGCATCCCGATTTCTCAACGAAACCGACCTCCTTCAAATGATTTAATAGTTAATGGGTTTAGATCATGACTGTGTTATTTGATGAATCCCTTGTTGAGGCAAATTCCCTCAGCGACTTTTCTATAATAAGGAACAACCAATCGACACATTTTTCATGCCGATTGGTCACTTGCATTTCCCAACGCTTATTTGCTATGAATCTTCTCCCAATTTTCAATGTTCTGTTGGACAAGTTCCTCCCAAGTCAATTTACCAGTTACGTATTTTTGGACACTTGCACCAAGATCATCATTCCAACCGACCGGATATCCATTAAACACCCACCCAATCGTATTTCCTTCTTGGGAGTATTTATAAATTTCTTTTGAAATTGGATCGGCAATTTTTTCTACATCATATCCTTCATAAGCAGGAATGAATTTAAAGTCTTCCAAAACGGCTTTCTTCCCTGCTTCGGATGTATACATCCAATCGAGGAACTTCTTCGCCGCTTCCTGTACCTTTTCATCCGATTTCTTGTTCACTGCCCAATAGTTCGGTACGCCGACTGGCATGCCTGCATTGTCTCCATTTGGAATCGGGATGATGCCAATTCCCTTTTCAGCTAACTCAGGATCCATATCATAGACTGTGTTATAAACCCAGTTACCTTGCTGAATGATCGCAACCTTTTCAAGCGAGAACAGCTCCTCCACTTGTTGGGAATAATCAAGACTTGCTGTCGGCTGGACGGAATACTCATTTTGGATATCGACCAATTGTTTAAACTTGTCACCATCCGTGAATTTAACCGTAGGTGCTTTACTTGCTTCTAACACATTTCCATCAAACTCCGGTGATAAGAATACATTGGATAAATGGTTTCCTGTCACCCACTTCTCTTTTACCGGATATGCGAAAACTGCTTCGAGCTTCAATTTGTCTTTTTGTGAATCGATTTTCTTAACTGCCGCCTCTAAGGCTTCATAACTTGTAATTTCATCAGGATTAATTCCGGCTTCTTTAAATATTCGTTTGTTATAGATCAAGCCGTATCCTTCCTGGTTAAATGGAAGTCCAAGGACTTGCCCGTCCTCTTCCACGCCATCCAAAGTACCGTCAAGCGCTGCAGCAGCAGCTTTAGTGTCCTTTAAATCTGTTAATCTATCTTTATATTGTGCGACATCTACCGGTCCGCCAATGTTAAAAACCGCTGGCTCCTCACCTGAAGCGAACTTTGCCGTTATGGCAGATTTATAATCATTACCGCCGCCGACTGTCGATACCTTGATCTTCACATTTGGATTTTCTTTTTCATATTGTTTTGCCAATGTCTCGAATTGCGACTTGAATTCTACCTTGAATTGAAATATATCGAGCGTCACGACATCCTTTGAGTCGCTGTTTCCGCCAGTTGAAGAAGAGCATCCTGCCAAAATTACACTAAAAATTAATAAAACAGTAAGAATTCCCCCGTACCATTTTTTACGCCTCATGCCTACCCACTCTCCCTTTTTCTCATAATATTCATGCAATTTTAAGAAAACGTTTGCATAAAATTAGTAAAATAAAAGCCATTCATTCTATAAAATTCATAGTCTAGCGTACTTCTTTTACATCACCTCCTCACAAAAAAATGTTGCAAACGTTTACATTTATGCGCTTTATATTACCACCAAATTCCATACTTTACAATAAAATTGTAGTATATTGTAAAAAAAGGATGTTAAGAACTCTCTTAATCTAATTATATGATTCGGAAACCTTTGATTATTCCTTTATCCGATTATTTATTGTACGGGCCATTTTCATTCCTGGCATTATACGAAAAAAGGGAAACCCGTCGGTTTCCCTCTTATCACTTCAATATCATCTTCACATTGGAAGGACCGTATTCATCCTTCAATTCATAATATTTATCGCTTGCTTGTCCAAATTCCTTAAACACACCGCTAATGATCAATTCATTCGTTTCTTTATCAACGACACTGTACTTGATATTGCTTTTCCCAAACTTTCTGTCATCCACTTTTAAAAGGATCATCTTGGACACCTCCACATTTAATGGCTGCACTCCTCAGGGTGTGTGGTTTCTTACTTACATAATATAACAAATTATTATGAATTTACAGATTTTTTGCAGTGCAAAATAAAAAAGCCTATCAAGGCCTTTTCATTTCGTTTATACTTTATTCGCGTCAGGACTTCGAGATATCCAGGAATCCTTCACCAAATACGTCCCGAACGTCATGTATGGCTATAAACGCATTGCTATCCGTTGACTGCACTATTCTCTTTAACTTTAGCACCTCTTGCTTACTTATAACGATATATAAAATATCCTTGGATGCCTTTGTATAGTATCCATGGCCGCTAAAAACAGTGACACCCCGGTCCATCAATTCGGTTACTTGCTTTGCAATCTGGTCCGCTTCTTTTGAAATGATGGTAATCGCTTTTTTCGGGTTCAATCCCTCAATGATGAATTCCATCGTTTTTGTTCCAATATAAAGCATAAGGATAGTGAGCATCAGACCTTCTGCACCAATGATGAAATAAGATGAGAACGCAACGATTAAATCGAAAAACAGAAGTCCATAGCTTAAGCTCCATCCCAAATACTTATTAGTAATTCGGGCAAGGATTGTCGTACCGGCAGTAGTGCCCCCAACACGAATGATCATGCCAATTCCTGCACCGGCAAAAACCCCGCCAAATATCGCATTGATGACCAATTCATCTGAAGATATCGTCCAGCTTTCGGTTAAATGAAGGAAAAGTGAATTGAAGGCAACGGCTACGATTGTATATACCGTTGTCATTTTCGACAAAAATTTATAACCGACAATGAGCAGGACAGCGTTAATGATCAAACTTAACAGCCCTGGTGACCATTCAAAAAGATAAAACAGAATGATGGTTATCCCCGTGACTCCCCCCTCACCAAGCTCATTGGGAATGACGAAAAGATTTATTGCCAAAGCGAAAATAAAAGCTCCTATTAATATAAAGAAAACATCCAAAGAAATCTTTTTCATATTTATACCTTCCTTTATGTAATGGTTAATGTGAATTCTGTTAAATTTCACTGCTCTATAGTAACATGGAATTCCATTTAATCCTTCAAAGATTTGAAGGTTTAACAAAAAGACTACCTTTGAAGTTAGATTATCTTCAATGAATGAGCTTAATACATAAGAAGTCACTATTTTCACTAAGCTTTTTTATACATTAGCTTAACAAAGTCGCTGCCCGATTCTCCTTTATTCAAAATAACCAACCAGCTTTTTTTGACCCTTGATTTCTCCAGATTAATGATTATTAGTTTATTCTCATGCTCCTTTTCAAAGCTTGACAGTTTCATTGAGTCATGATTAGAATGTTTTATATGTTAACCTATATTAATTTTAGTTGACATATAAAAAGGAGAATGGCCATGCACAGTGAAAAACAATTGCCTTGTTGGGAAGAAAAAATAAAAAAAGAACTGGCTCATTTAGAAGAGATTTCGCAAAAGCGTGAACTCGTATCAACCGTATGTGCCGAGCAGCCTTGGCTTACAATCAACGGGTGCAGGATGCTTAATCTAGCTTCTAATAACTATTTAGGGTATGCCGGAGATGAGCGGCTGAAAAAGGCTATGGTTGATGCAGTACATACATATGGTGCAGGAGCAACGGCTTCACGTTTAATTGTTGGCAATCATCCTCTTTACGAGCAGGCGGAACAAGCTCTTGTCAATTGGAAGAAAGCCGAAGCAGGACTCATCATCAATAGTGGATATAACGCAAACCTTGGAATAATCTCCACCCTGCTGTCCCGTAACGATATTATTTATAGCGATAAATTAAATCATGCAAGCATTGTCGATGGAGCTCTTTTAAGCAGAGCAAAGCATATACGCTATCGTCATAATGATTTAGATCATTTAGAAGCATTTTTGAAAAAATCACCGATTGAAGCACGGAAATTAATCGTGACGGATACGGTCTTCAGCATGGATGGTGACTTCGCTTTTCTCGAAGAACTTGTTCGGCTAAAGGAACGTTATAACGCACTGTTAATGACAGATGAAGCACACGGAAGCGGCATCTACGGTAAACATGGTGAAGGCTATGCCGGTCACCTCCATCTTCAAAATAAAATAGATATCCAAATGGGAACATTCAGTAAAGCGCTCGGTTCATTCGGGGCCTATGTCGTCGGGAAAAAATGGCTCATTGACTATTTAAAAAATCGCATGCGCGGATTCATATATTCAACTGCACTTCCCCCGGCCATACTCGGTGCTATAAAAACAGCGATTGAACTTGTGCAGCAAGAACCAGAACGCCGCTCACTGCTCCAAACACACTCAGAACACTTTAGACAAGAACTCACATATTACGGGTTTAATATTTGCGGAAGCCAATCACAAATTGTTCCTATCGTCATCGGGGAAAACGAAAAAGCGATGGAATTTGCTGCACGTTTGCAGAAAGAAGGAATTGCCGCTATTGCTGTAAGGCCGCCGACCGTTCCTGAAAATGAAGCGAGAATCCGTTTTACCGTTACGGCTCTCCACGATAAAAAAGATCTTGATTGGGCAGTTGAAAGAGTTTCGATTATTGGAAAAGAAATGGGTGTTATTAAATGAAACAGCCGAATTTAATCATGCTTCCTGGCTGGGGAATGGAAAAAGATGCGTTTCAACTGTTAATCCAACCGCTGTCAGAACTATTTCACCTTTCATTTATAGACTGGAGAGATATGAAAGCACTAAATGACATTGAAGAACGAGTCATAGAAACAATCACTTCCATAGATGGTCCTGTTTATTTACTGAGCTGGTCATTAGGATCAATAGTATCACTTGAACTTTCAAGTTCCTTTCGAGAAAAAATAAACGGTTTTATCCTTTTTGGCGCAACAAGTCGGTTCACCACCGGAGAAAATTACACATTTGGCTGGGATCCACGAATGGTCGAGCGCATGAAGAAACAACTGCAGCGCAATAAAGAGAAGACTTTGACTTCCTTCTATGAAGCAATGTTTTCCGATACTGAAAAAGAAGCAGGTTTTTATGATCAATTCATCAAGACAATTCAACGCGAGTTTCATGGAGATGATGTGTTTTCGCTTCTGATTGGTTTGGATTATTTACTTCAGAAAGATGCTAGAGCAAGACTCGACCGGATTGAAGCCCCCTTTATATTGCTTCATGGGAGGGAAGACAAAATTTGTCCACTTGAAGCCTCCTCCTTCATTAAAGAAAACCTGGGTGGGCAAGCCGAGCTTCATATTATTGAAGGTGCTGGTCATATTCCATTTTTCACAAAACCACAGAAATGTATGGAGCATATAAAAACATTTATTCAAAAGGAGTACGTTCATGATTGATAAACGATTGTTAAGCAAGCGGTTTAGTGAACACGCGAAAACATATGATGCGTATGCCAATGTTCAAAAAAACATGGCAAGAAAATTAGTGGATTTGCTTCTTCAAAAAAACACCAATCATAAAATCAATATTCTTGAAATCGGCTGCGGCACTGGTTACTTAACCAGGTTACTCGTCAAAGCATTCCCTAATGCCGCCATTACGGCTGTTGATATTGCACCCGGAATGGTTGAAGTGGCGAAAGGAATGACAAAGGAGGACCGTGTTACATTTTTATGTACGGACATCGAAGAAATGGCGCTAAATGAAAATTTCGACTTGATTATTTCCAATGCAACATTTCAATGGCTGAATGATCTTCCTGCAACCCTAGAAAAACTATGTACACGATTAACGGCTGAAGGAAGCCTGATATTTTCAACGTTCGGAATAGATACATTTCAAGAGCTTCATATGTCGTATGAACAGGCGAAAGAAAAGCTTCAGCTTTCCATTGATAGTTCACCAGGCCAAATGTTTTACACACTAGAAGAATTATCCCAAATTTGTGAAGAAGCGCTCCCCTTTTCATCAGCATCTCCAATCGAGATAACAAAAATGGAAAATCTTGAACTGGAGTACTTTCAGACAGTACGTGAATTTTTCACTTCAATTAAGAAGATTGGTGCAGCTAACAGCAACAAAGAAAACTACTGCCAGCGCCCTTCCCTTTTTCGAGAGTTAATCAACATATACGACACAGAATACCGAGATGAATCAGGTGTAAAAGCAACCTATCATTGTTTGTTCTTTAAAATGAAAAAACATGATTAATCCGAAGATAACCATCTGGGATACTAGCAATATATTATACATAAATGCAAATCGTTTAGATAAAGTAACGACTAGTATACCAACCGCTTACCAGGTTCCCATTCAAGCAATTCAGGCCGCCGCCACTCCTAATTCCTTTGGAGAGGCAGCGGCCTTTTACCTATAACTTCATCCAAATACCTTGCCATCTGTAATATTGACCACTCGATCACATAAATCTAACATTCTTTCATCGTGCGTTACCATGATGGCCGCTTTATTTCTTGATTTCACCTCATGTGCAAGCATTTCAACAACATCCCTGCCTCTTTTGGAATCAAGACTTGCGGTTGGTTCATCCGCTAAAATGATTTCTGGATCATTCATCAGCGAACGGGCAATGGCTACACGCTGCCGCTCACCGCCCGACAGTGCTTCTGGCAGGTGATCTGCCCGATGTCCAAGTCCAAGGTGGCTAAGCAATTCGTCCGCTTTTTTCACAGTTTTTTTATCTCTCTTGCCAATCAGTTCAGAAAGTAGCAGAAGCTGATCTCGTACGGTTAGATATGGCACAAGGTTCGATGATTGGAATACAAACCCGATCTTTTCGAGGCGAACTCTAGTCAATTCCTTTGGTGATAGTGTTGTTATATCTTCATCATTCAGCAGTAAGCGACCTTCGCTCGGAGATAGTAACGCACCCGCTATTGAAAGAAAAGTACTTTTTCCTGAGCCTGAAGGACCCACGATCGCGACGAATTCCCCCGCTTTCACATTCAGGGAAATATTATCAAGGGCAGTCACCTTATTAACGCCTTCCCCATAAATCTTACTGACGTTTTCAAATAATAGTTTATCCCTCATCATGATACCCTCCCTATTGCTTCGATCGCATCTATCTTCGCTACTCGGTATAGTGATAGCAGCGAACCCAATACGGATACAACCAAAAGTAACACGGAATATTTAATGACCAAATCGGTACTCAATACGAATGGCATTCCCTCTGGCATGATTAAAGTGACGACATATGTCAGTGCAACACTGATGGCTATGCATGTCACTGCAAGCAGCATTACTTGACCAACAATACTTTTTGCCAGGTAACCCGTATTGGCCCCGAGTGCTTTAAGGACTCCAAATTGATTAGTCTTCTGCAAGGTAATCACATAAAAGAATACAGCCAAAACGAATGCTGCAATGACAAACAAGAAGGCAATCATCATCGTCAATGTACCCTGTTCCTCTTTGAACCCTGGTATACTCTGAAGTGATTCTTCTTTCGAAATGAGCGTTACTCCTTCTGGCAATGATTCACGTACATTCTCTTCTGCCTTCGAATCCATTTGCACGGCTATTGCGCTGATTGAGTCTTTTCCTTGATTTTTCAATCCAGGATTAATCTCCTGCCACCCCTTAACATTCATGTAAACTGCCGGTGAATGGCTGTAAGACTGCTTTTCAGTAAAACCAACAATGGTGAAAACCTTACCTGATAGGTCATCTTTAAGTGAATCACCCAATTTATAACCCACTTCTTTTAAAGAACGATCTGCAACTACTTCACCTTGCTTCTTATTGTCATAGCTCGTTCCTTCTATGACCTTCGGTGCTAGTATCCCACTGGCATCGGTCGCAAAAATGGTGACATCCGTTTTCTCCGATGATCCGGTTTTATTCAATGTGATCATCATTTGCCCCAGCCCTTCGGCTGCTTTAACATCCGATAAAGCCTGGATGTCATCAAGCTTTTCCATGGATATGATGGATCGATTCAATTTATTTTTAGAGTCATGCTCCATAACGAAATAGTCGGCTTTCATGTTTTGTATGGATGAAGCATTATCTGATGAAAGTCCATTAGCTAATCCTGAAATGATAAAAACAAGCAAAGCGACCAATACCATGATCAGTCCAATCAGCAGATAACGTAACTTTGAATGCTTTAGTTCACGTATTGCCAAAAACATCATTTCATCTCCCTTTTCTTTTGTTTACCAATCGAGTCCTGCTTCAATCGGTATGACTCGATTGTAAACAATCAATATGAATGGAAGATGAACAACTGATTACATAAGGGGCAGCCGTATATAAAAAGTGGTCCCTTTACCAAGTTCGCTTTGAACTTCGATCGTTCCTCCATGAAGATCAACCGTCTTCTTCGTGATCGAAAGTCCTAACCCGCTGCCTGTTTCACTCCTATTCCTCACTTTGTCGACTTTATAAAAGCGTTCAAGGATATAAGGAAGGTCTTCTTCTGGAATTCCCATGCCCGTATCCGCGATCATCACTTCAACAGCACTTCCTATACTTTTAATCCGAATATTGATCGAACTGCCGCTTTCCGAGTATTTAATGCTATTGGTTATCAAATTCGTCCAAACTTGATTTAAAAGTTTCTCATCTGCAGAAATGACGGTTAACGGCAAATCCATTTCGATCACCATATCTTTTTCCCGCCAATTCCATTCCAGCATGAACAACACCTGCCGGATTTGCTGCGCTAAATCAAAATTTGACCGTTGTAGCGGATCTTCTTCTTTATCCAACGAAGCAAGCATGAGCAGCTGTTTGCTTAACGACGACATGCGCCTGCTTTCTTTTTCAATGATGGACAAGTACTGATTTCTTTGTTCTTTTGTTAATTCCTCCGATTGGAGGGTTTGAGAAAAACCTTGGATGGATGCAAGCGGAGATTGAATTTCATGAGATACATTCGATACGAACTCCTGCCTCATATCATCCAACTTCTGTATGCTTTGAGTCATTTTCGAGAAATGCTGTGCCAAGTCCCCTATTTCATCTCTTCGGGTGACATTCAATTCACTACTATAATCCCCATCGGCGATTCTTTTTGTAGCTTCCGTTAATTTCGTAATCGGCTTAACGATGAAACGCGTATTAATGATCACAAATAAAAAACTAAGAAGTAGCGTCAGTACGAGCAAAACCGCAAGGAAAAAGCGAAATTCACCAAACTGTAGCTCTATATTCGGTCTTACAAACAATGCATGCTTTTCGCCATTCACGTTTAACGGGACCCCAATGCTATTAATTAAAACATCTTCAAAAAAACCGGTAATAAATAACCCATTATTATAATTGACGATCCCTTGATAGGTATTTCCATTCAAAACTCCGGAAATCGTGTCACGATCCAAACTCGTATCCCTAAACGGCTCACCATATAAAGTTCCTTCACCCTGCTCATTAAATAGATACATTTGATAGTGCAAACCTGCAATATGGTTTAAATACGCATCAATATCCTGATCAGGATTCTCCTCATATAAGGAGACTATCTCACTTGCGACTTTGCCTATCTTCTTACCATTGTTGGGTTTTTGAACCTGATGATAATAAACATTGGAAATTAAAAAAGCGATGACACTTGCAAGCACCATGATCAAAATGGTTTGAATAACTATCCTGAAATAAAGTGTTTTCACTTCTTGTTGACCTCCAGTTTATAACCTAAGCCACGGACAGTCGTTATGACAAAATCATCGGTCCGTCCGGCAAAACGTTCCCTCAACCGTTTAATATGAACATCAACCGTTCGATCATCCCCTTCAAAATCAGCACCCCAAACCAGTTCAATAAGCTGCTCACGCGTAAAGACCTGATCTGGAAAACTCCCAAGCTGAGCCAGCAGCTCAAATTCCTTAAGCGGCAGGAGCAGCGTATTCCCCTTTATTCGCACTTCGTAACTTCTACGGTCAATCACCGTTTGATTCAATGAGATGGATTCAGAATTCACCATACGGTACCTTCGCAATAGCGCTTTTATCCGAAATAGAAGTTCCCGTGGCTCAAACGGCTTTACGAGGTAATCATCCGTACCTGCAAAGTACCCCTTTTCCTTATCGATAAGTTGATCTTTAGCTGTCAATAAAATGACGGGCAGATCATATTGATCCCGGATTTCCTTACAAAGATCCAGTCCGTTTTTAAACGGCATCATAATATCGACAACAGCCAGATGGACCCGTTCCTTCTCCAGTAGCAAGGAGGCTTCATTACCGTCCTTGGCTTCGAATACCATGTACCCTTCCTTTTCCAAGTGAAATTCAAGCAACTCCCGAATATGCCGATCATCATCCGCAATTAAAATATGTATCAAAGAAACCACATCTCCACTTCTTTTATAGGCTCTGGCTAAACATACAATAGCAATAATTAAACCTGTAAAACAACAAATACTAATTCAATTTCCGGTTCCTTATAAACTAGTTTGCCACTAATATACAGCACTCTCTAATTTTTTATTAAAAGATAAGTAAAAAAACGAACAGAATCTTAAAACCCTGTCCGCTTTTTCCCTATAGTAAATCGTCATATTCACACTAGTTCAGCCGTATTGAATTTTTTTCTCCTAAAAGGGTTTTAAATATTCTGAATATAAACTATAATTGTTTTATTTTAAAACATCTAGGAGGTCACTATGGGAGTAGTAGAGAAAATCAGCGGATTTGCTGGTAAAACGTTTACCTTATGGGTCATTTTATTTGCAGTTATTGCGTATATCTTACCTAATCAGTTTATATGGATTGGAGACTATATTGTTCCATTACTAGGAATTGTCATGTTTGGCATGGGACTTACATTATCAGCAGCGGATTTTAAAGAAGTATTCCGACGGCCAAAAGAGGTCGCACTAGGGGTAGCAGGTCATTTTATCATTATGCCCTTATTGGCATTCGGATTAGCAATAGGGTTCGATTTGCCCAAAGAAGTGGCTGTTGGTGTTATTTTGGTAGGATGTTGCCCTAGTGGAACAGCTTCAAATGTCATGGTGTTTCTTGCGAGAGGAAATGTTGCGCTTGCAGTTGCCATTGCTTCTGTTTCCACTATTCTAGCGCCTATCGTAACGCCCCTGCTTATTCTGCTCTTTGCAAGTAAATGGGTCAATATCAGTATTGGGTCGTTATTCATTTCGATCATTCAAGTGGTGATTATCCCACTGCTGCTTGGATTCATCGTCAAAAAGTTTTTTGGCAAACAGGCAGAGGCCGGTGCAAAGGCTCTGCCTCTAGTATCTGTCATTTCCATCGTTCTGATCGTATCTGCCGTAGTGGCTGGCAGCCAAGCTCAGCTGGCTAAAACAGGTTTGCTGATTTTTGCAGTAGTCGTTCTTCATAATGTTCTTGGCTTTTTACTCGGCTTTTTCTTTGCTCGTTTATGCGGGATGGATTTAGCGAAACAGAAAGCTGTCGCAATGGAGGTTGGTATGCAGAACTCTGGTTTAGGTGTAGCCATAGCAACAGCCCACTTCTCGCCTTTGGCTGCTGTACCTAGTGCCATTTTCAGTGTTTGGCATAATATATCAGGTTCCGTTCTAGCCTTTATTTTCAGTCGCATGAAAGATAAAAAAAATACAGGGACAAATAATTCGATAAAAACAGAAGTATCATAATATTGTTGGATGAATAAAAGAAGCCGATTGAGTGAATCGGCTTTTTTTTGTGCATTTATCATCTGAATATTGAACATTCAAGGGAAAATGACAAATATTCTATGCCCAAAATTAATGAACTTACTGCCTTGTTGTGGTTATTTTTTTGAACTACCTGCTATACTACTAGATGAAAGTAAGTTATAAAATTTGCTAATGATTCGGGTTATAGTAATTGACTATCATTTTAAGGATGAGGGAATATAATGTCACCAAAAATAAAATCTTCAAGAAAAATAGCTAGATATTCACTAATTATCATGGGGGCAGGTTATATTGCAACCACTCCATTTCAAGGTTCATTGCCGTTAGATTTATTACATGGAGGGTTTGAGGCTGGTTTAGTCGGCGGATTGGCAGATTGGTTTGCAGTCACTGCATTATTCCGCCATCCGCTTGGATTACCGATCCCCCATACAGCGCTTTTGCCCAACAATCGTAAAAGAATGACAAATGCACTTGTTTCGATGTTAAAAAACGACTGGCTTTCTAAGGAAAGCATTCAGGACAAAGTAAAACATATTCCTTTTACTGAAAAATTGATCCCTATTTTAGTAAAAGAGATTCAAAGTGAGACTTTTAGAAAAGTCCTGATTAAATTAATCAAGCAAATGATTGGTTATATAGATATAGAAAAGATTACACCTTTCGTTGCTAAAAAAATTAAAATATCACTTTCTAACATAGACATGAGCAAGATTCTACATTTAGTAAGTTCACAGTTACTTAACGAAGAGTTTGATAAAAAGGCTTTGGATCATGTTTTGAAAAAAGCTGAAGATTGGTTAGGAAAAAAAGAAACCAGTCACCGACTTGGCACTGTTTCCATGGATGTACTCAGTAAGATTGAACTGGAAGGTATGCTTCAGTTCGCCGTTAAATCCATTCAAAGTCTACTTAACGAAGAGAAACTTGGGAATATCATACAAAACCTGTTATTAAGTGTTGTAAATAATTTACAAAACGAGAAAGAACCAAATAGAGAGGCTTTAATCTTATATATCAGGAAAGAGATACAAGGCATTAACCATAACCGGGAATTGTTAGAAGGAGTTGAAAAATGGAAAAAACAACTTCTGACAAAATGGGAGCCTGAGGCGACAATAAAGGGAACTCTACAACAAATTCAACAAGAAGCATTGGATTTCGTCGAAGATGAACATTTCATGGATGCTTATCTGACTCCAATGATTCATCACGTACTGGACAACATAAAAGAAAATAGCACGCACATCGATCATTGGATACAGAAACAAATTACTGTTCTCATTGAAAATAATCATACGCAGATCGGCAATCTTGTACAAGAAAATTTAGATAAGCTAGACAACGAAACGCTGATTGATATGATGGAAAATGGTGTAGGAAAAGATTTACAATGGATTCGTGTGAACGGAGCGGTCTGTGGTTTTATAATAGGACTTATCTTAACAGGTGCACAGGCTCTGCTTAAGCTATTATAATCCAGGCACCTTTGCCGACATTGTAACGGAAGAATACTGTCATTACTAAATCAACTGGGGCGATCTCTTGCCTTTAGTTTATACCCTCATAAAAAAGGCCCTTAACCTCAAGGGCTTTTTAACGGGGAAATTAATCTAACGAATAGGGCTTCCTCTCTTCGATTATCTCCACTTCATCCCATTCCACATATTTGGAGTACATATATTTATCTGTTCTTTCAAACCCCATCTTTTTGGCAAGTTCAGTGTTTGTTGTATCCAACAATACTTTTCCAGTTTTTCTTTCTTCAGATGCTGGAAACATCTCGCCTTTATATATTGCCTTCGAATTTATCTTAAATAAATTTTCTACCTCTTCTACAGAAACATTTTTTATATAAATATTTTCATCTAAATGTCTGAAACCTTGAGATAGATCAGCATATTTATTACTTATTAACCTTATAGACTTATGTTTCAGTGGAATAAAAACTATACTCACTACCATTATGTATTGCATACTTTCCTTTCCTTTTCTTATCATAGGTACCTCCATTTTCAAACTTTATCAAGCATTGAATAATTCTCTATTTATTTTTTCAGCTTTATGTAATTCTCCTAATAACGGATTTAGATAGTCATTATAACTATCCATATAAGCCCTTACGCCGCCAATAATATTTAATTCTCTTATATCTCCATTATTTTCCATTACATCCAATGCGTCCTTATATCTTTTATATATAAGTTGTAACACGCCCCTTGTAATTTCATTATAATAATCATTTTCAAGATTATTTATCACAACTTTTATTTGATCGATTAACTGCTTTTTCTTATCCATTAATTTCATCTTCCTATCTACTCGCCTACAAAGGAGACCTTTAACAAAACAGTGCCAAAGCTCATTAGGGGGATAGTACAATAAATATAATCGCGTTTGAAATGAAGAAATTAATCTAATGAATAAGGCTTCCTCTCCTCGATTATCTCAACTTCATCCCATTTTACAGATTTAGAGTACATATATTTATCTGTCCGTTCAAAACCCATCCTTTTAGCAAGTTCAGTGTTTGTTGTATCCAACAATACTTTTCCAGTTTTTCTTTCTTCAGATGCTGGAAAGATCTCTCCCTTATATACAGCATAGGGATTAATAGAATATAAGTCTTTAACTTCATTTACACCTACTATTTTCGTGTAAATATTTTTTTATAATAAGTAAAACCATTGTCCATTTCATTTTTATCATTACTAATTAATTCAATAGCTTCTACTAAATCAGATTCTATGAATCTATACTCTTTACCATTATAGATCGTATACTCACCTTTTCTTAGCATTTTCCCACTCACTCCATTATTTAATTTCCCATCACCCAATTCAAACTGCTTGCTTTCCGTTTAACATCGCATAAACTGGACTCTGGACATAAAAAAACTCCTATAAAGGAATTTTATAGGAGTTTTTTTGTTTATATTGGGGATTTACATCAAGCCCCATACTTTTCTTTAATGGCTTTATCTGCACAAAAACTATGGAATTGGTTGATTAATTCATCAATATCTTCTTTTCTGATGATTTTCTCAAGCCATTCTTTAGGAATGTCGTCCATTTTATAGTACATACCTGCCATTGTCCCTGTAATGGCACCTACTGTATCCGTATCATCCCCTAGATTCACTGCTTTTAAAACGGCATCGCTAAACGAATTTGAAGTTCCTAAGCACCAAATAGCTGCTTCCAACGTATGAACGACATAACCATCTGACTGAATTTCTTCTTGTGGTAATGAAAAGAAATCTTCCTCAAAAATCCTTGAATAGGATTGCAGCTCTTTTTGGTATATATGATCTTTCTCAAAATTCTCATCAAAAAGTTTTTTTGTTTGTCTTATTGCATCTTCAGGAGAATTATTATAATAAAGTCTAAGTAAAAACTCGACATAAATAATGGAACCTACCACAGAACGCGGATGTGCATGTGTTACTTCCGTATACTTTTTAATGGTTTGAATTTTTTCAATGAAATTAAAGTTATTAATAAGGATAAATGCTACTGGAGCGATCCTCATCAACGCCCCATTTCCATTATCAAACATGGCATTTCCGCCACATTCTGGCGCTGGGGCTCCATTTTTAAACTTGATTATGGCTTCACTGGTCGTTCTGCCAATATCGAACATTTCATGATGTGGTGTCCAATAACCAGATTCCATATACTGAACGAATTTTTGCATGAGCTCCGCTGAATCGCTTTTTTCAATTAAGTTTTCAATTAAACATAAAGTTAACGAAGTATCATCCGACCAGGTGCCTGGCGGCTGATTATAGGTTCCATATCCCGATATATCATTAATAGTGAAAGTCCCTCTTTTTTTAAATTCAACAGGAACACCCAGCATGTCTCCGATAATACCGCCATACATACTCGGTAATAATCTTTTCTTAATGGCTAAACTCATAAAAATCTTGTTATCGTCTTCCCATCTGTCTACCATTCTTCTGCCTGTCATTCTTTACACCTACTTTTTATTTAAGTCTAATACAAGATGCAGCTTACCATACGCATCCTCATTGGCTTCTTTGATAAGTAATTCTTGACCAGCATTTAAAAGTAACTCGGCCTCATCAGGAAATTCACTAATTTTCCCAACATAAGCAGCGTTCGCTCCTTTTGGAACATTTATAGTCCAAGAAACCTGTTTATAATCAAATGATGACTCTTTTACAATCGCAGTACTCACAAATGCTTCATCCTTAAAAGTCTTTCCTATTAATGAACCCAAATCTATATTACCATGGTCGTCTATTTTTAAAATACTTTCTAATGGCGTGAGGTCAGTTCCTCTAAAGACCTGCATATCATGTGGAACTGCTGCTTTATTCAGGCCACTTTTAATATCATCAATAACCTGCTTATCTATTCCATATAAAGAATTTTCAATTCCTCTCAAATATTTATTAATATATTGGTAATCATTTCCTGTGTATTGTTTAATAGCTACCTTTTCTCTTTCGGTCAAGGAATCTAACCACTTAGAGTAGTACGCTTCTCCCCATTCATGAGCTTCGGGTATATTACTAAATGTAGGGGTTGCTTCACTGGCCCCACCTCTAACACTAAATTTCTGCACGAGCTCCTTCACTTTTACTGAATCGGTTTCAAGTCCAACCATATTATGCCCAGCAGGTTGAAGGGACGGTCTGAGAACAGGCATTTTGATTTCACCTATAGCCCGGCCAGCCGCTTTCCCATGGGAAACGGCAATATCCTTAAAGGTTTTTGTTTCATTGGCAATGAAGCGGCCGGTTGTTTTAGCAACCTGCCCGGTGGCTTTGCCCACCTTTATCACATTTTCATATGTGGCTTTGCCCATACCGCTGATGATGGCTTGAACCTTCTGAACCTGATTTTGTGCAAATTCCTTGCTGTAAGGGACGAACTTTGTACCACTCGCTACTTTATCAGCGACCTTTGCCGCACCTGCCACACCGCCGATGCCAAGTGCCATCAACAGCCCGTTCTGGCGCTGTTCCTCGGTTAGCTGGTTGCCGAACATGTCTTTACCTGTGGCCGCTTCACCAAGGCCGTTGGCTGCGAGGAGTCCGTATATCCCGTATTCGGTTTTCTGGAGGAGGCTAAAGCCTTTTGTCGTTTTATAGGCATCGAGCGCGTGGTCCGCTGCGTTGAGCCCTTTGGCCGTTTTGTAGATGGCGCTGCCGCCCTTGATGGCCCTGCCGGCCCAGCCGACGACGGGGATGAATCCAGCGGCTGCCATGGCGCCGGCGGCGATTCGTTCGGCATCGGACAGCTTGCGGCCCGTTACTGGATCGACTCCGGTTGAGGCCCTGATAGAATCATAGTATCCCGTGAATTCCCCTGTAAAGGTTTTTGTCGTATCCCAGGCTTTTTCATACCATGGGCGGTTTTCGAGTTCTTCCATTTCCTGTTCGATTTTCCGGGCTTCGGCTTGCTGCTTTTTGAAGGTTTGATAGTCTTTCATCTGACCGGCGACTTCATCCTTCACTTGATAGACGTCACTGCTCTTGAATGCCGATTGATCGAACGTCATCGGCGAAACGCTGCCGTCCTGTTTGGTGGCATCAAGCAAGGCACGGAAGAGGCCAACGGCCACGTTTTCCTGTCCAACGGACACATCATATTCCTCGACCAATTGCCGGTCGACATTCTCGACCTTTGTCACGGTGTCATCCAGTCTATGTCCGGCCAGCGTGATTTTTTCATTAAAGTCCTTTTGATCGAACATATCAAGAGGCAGGATATCGTCAATGCTGTTCAGGATTCTTTGGAGGTCGTTCGCTTGCTCATCGACAAGCGATTTCGCTTGGTTGATGCCGTTTGACACTTCGCCGTCTAAAAAGGGAACCTCGACCACCGTATTTCCGGAGAGGTCCGCCTCTTCCAGGGTGGCCGGTATGCCTTCCAAAAAACTGATTTGGGTCGTGAATAGTTCCATCCAGGCGTCCGCCACCTCGATTTGTGCTTCATAGAAGCTTTTGATGGCGGCAGCACCGGCTCCCTGAAACTCGTTATCCAGGCCGACGATGCCCTGAAATTCCTTTTTCAGGGCTGTGACTTCCTTCTTTAGTTCTTCATATTGCTTGGCGCGCGACTTGGTTGCGGCCGTCAATGTCTCGGCTTCATATATCTTCATCGCTGATACCCATGTGAAGACGTATGGGCGATGGCTTCATCCTGTTCTTTTAATAAGTCAATGTTGGCACGGGTATCTTCCACATTTTTCTGGACGATTTTGATATATTGCTCGAAGACCTTCTCCAGGTTCGTTTCGCGGTCGATCCATTTCGAGGTGAATTCCAATTTATTATTGCCAAGCTCGCCTGCCGGCAAATTTCCAAGCGTGACTGTACCAAGTGCCGTCTTCACCTGATCGACTTGCTTCGTTACGGCAGGATGATTCAGTTTGATTGTCGTCATTAAAACAACCACCCTTTTAAATATGATATTTTGCTTTCCAATTGATCTATGACGGCTTCTCCTTTGCCTAAAAGAACATCCGCTTCATGTGCTATCGTACCTGCTGCACTCAGAGCCTTTTTCTCTATATTAAGTATCATGATTTTACCGTCGATTTTCTCTTGATAGTCGTCATAATCATCATGAATGATCGTTGACATTGCCTTGTATGCATCAATACGGGCATCTTGAAAGTCTTCTGCACGGTTTCCCGTCCAGCTTTTTGCCAAGTCCGGATTTTTAATTTTAGCGATTTCCCCAAGACAAGCATTCTGTTCTACTTTGATTTGACTTTTTGCATGCTCCAAACGGTTGATTTTTTCATTCACATCGGACATTTTACTGGAAAGGGCTGAGTGTATTTCACTCAATGAATTTGCATACACTTAAAAAATCACCTCAAACATACTATTCTCATTATGTAGACTGTCATATTTTTCATAATTTTTATTATAAGGATTATAGTCTTAGAGTTAAATAGGGATAAATAAGCTATTTATGCTAGGTGTTTAGGGAATTCATCCCACACGCACCAATTACAGCTTAGACTTTTCACCCCTGATTTTCCATTTTTAAACATAAAAAGAGAGTGCAGGCTGCACCCTCTGAATATTTACAGCATTATTTGAATTCCTTTTCGTCAAATAAATGCGGAACTTTCACCTTTTTCCCTTTTTTATGATTGAGATCAGGTTTTTTAGCTTCGATTTTAGCTTGGTCATATACAGCGGTACCGACAATTTCAGCAACATCCTGAAGCTTTTCTTTTGAGATTTTATCAATGGTATCATCAGGGGTATGATACCAAGGCTCTGATGGACTGTGGATGAATAAAGCAGCGGGTATCCCAGCCTCAGCAAAGGATACATGGTCACTTCTCCCGCCTTGTCCATATGGAGTCGGCTCACCATTCAATCTTGTACTTGATGCCTGGGCCAGCTCGGTTACAAGGTTCATTTCTCCATCATTAGTCAATATGACCAAATCTCCGGCATCCTTGCTTCCCACCATATCGAGATTGAAGTTGGCAATGGTCCGCTTGATATCATCATCAGGGAGATTGCTCACATAATGCTGTGAACCCAGCAATCCATTTTCCTCTGCCCCAAAGGTGACGAAACGAATTTCCGTATCTGTAGGAAGATTCTTCAGAACACGTGCAAGTTCAAGGGTGACGGATGTTCCTGATGCATCATCATTCGCTCCGGGTGCTCCTGCGACGGAATCATGATGGCCAGTAATATAAATGATATCGTTCTTTTTTGCTTTATTGCTCTTTGTTGCCTTTTTCGTAGCCACTACATTATAAGAGGTTTTTTCTCCGGAATAAGCTCCTTCAATTTTTAATGATGCTGTCAATTTAACTCCAGCATTCAGTTTTTCCAGAAGTGCTTCTCCATCCTTTTTGGTTATCGTGACGGATGGAATATACTTGTCATTATCCTCTCCGAGTGTCCCGTTTAATTCCCCTTCTGCATTATTGAATAGGATGACTCCCGCTGCCCCTTTTTCTGCTGCATTCAATACTTTCTCTGCAAAAGTGAGGCTGCCTCTTTGTATAAGGGCAATCTTCCCTGCAACATCGGTTTCCCCAAGCTCTTCTTTCGTTCCTAAACCGGCATATACCACTTCACCGGATAGGTCCCCATTAACTGAATAGGTTAAATTGTTCGCTTGGATTTCCCCATCGAATCCAGCAACGGATAGCTCGACCAGATTTGGATCTGTATAAGATAAAAAATTGAACTCTTCAATATCGGCTTTATAGCCATAAGATTTGAACTGCTTTTTGATGAATTGGACGGCTTTATACTCAGAATCCGAACCGGCCACCCGAGGTGTTTGTGAGAGGTATTCAATATTCTTGTAGATTTTATCGGCATCGATTCTTTTAATGACTTGCTTGTCCGTGGATGGCGCGGATAGCACCGGCGATGAATGTGGCGCTGCTAATGCGGTTGTTGTCCCGGCTGTCCCGAGTGTCAATGCTGCGATTAAGGTTACCGACAGAAATTGTTTTTTCATAGATTGCCTCCCAGTTTAATAGATTCCTCCATAATTTTACAATATATAGAAAATACTAACTAGGTAGGTTTATCCCTATTCATGCATGTCTAAAGTACCTAATTTACAAATTCAAGAAATTAACAGGAGGTTTGATTCGTGCCGAAAGTTCTATATCAATCGATATTTTGTCATATTATATAAAAATACCTGTAATCCAAACAGGATTTTCGCTCTTTTTCGGGAAAATAATACAGAAGAGATAGAATTTCTACAGGGAGAAGGCGCAAAGATGTCGATAACTAAATTCGTGATGCCGGAAGTGATTTTTGGAAAAGGTTCGATTGAACAAGCTGGCGAGGCCTGCTTGCGGCTGGGTGCCAAAAAGGCGCTGATCGTAAGCGATTCCGGGGTGGCCAATGCTGGCTGGTTAGATAAAGTCATTGAATCCTGCCAAGATGCAGGACTTGCTTTTGCTACCTTCATTGAAATGACGACCAATCCGAAGGACAGGGAGATCGAGGCCGGCTGTTTGGCATTTAAAGAACAAGAATGTGATGCCATCATCGGGTTGGGTGGAGGCAGTGCTTTGGATGTTGCCAAAGGGGTTGCCCTTTTAGTAACGAATGGCGGCATCATCAGTGATTATGAAGGTGTTGATAAAGTCCACTCTCCCCTCCCGCCCATGGTGATGATCATGACCACTGCAGGATCGGGTTCGGAAGTATCCCAGTTTTCGGTGATCGTCGATTCATTCCGCGAGAAAAAAATGACGATCATTTCAAAATCACTCGTTCCCGATATTGCAATAGTCGATCCTGGTACCTTAACCACCTTGGGACCGGATTTGACAGCAGCTACGGGAATGGATGTTTTAACACACGCCATTGAATCCTATGTTTCAATCGCTGCGACACCTTTGACAGATGTACAAGCTAAAAACGCGCTTTCCATCGTTTCCCGCCACTTACGCCCCTCTGTTGCATCCAGGCATAATGAGGAAGCAAAAAAAGCGATGGCGATGGCGAGCCTGCAGGCTGGACTGGCTTTTTCCAATGCCATTTTGGGAGCTGCCCATGCCATTTCACATGCCCTAGGCGGCAAGTACCTCCTTCCACATGGTGAAATCAATGCGATACTCCTTCCCCATGTCATGGATTTCAATCGAATTGCCTCACCAAGGCGATTCAGCGAGATTGCCGACATCATGGGCATCGATACACGGGCATTGACCGAGCAGCAAGCAGGAATGGCAGCCATTAGCTTTGTAAGGGAATTATCACAGGATATAGGGGCTCCCAAGAGTTTAAGTGATGTCGGCATTACGAAAGAAATGATAGATCCCATTGGGATGACCGCTCTTGAGGATGCCTGCATGATCACAAATCCTCGTGATATGTCATTAGAACAGATAAATCAGCTGCTTCTTACAGCCCTATAAGAGGTGAAAAGCATGAACAAACTTGAAATGATAGATTTAATGACAGGCGTTAAATCTTCAAAGAAAACGTATTACACGGAACTAAAGAAAACCGTGGATCAGCTGAAGAAAAAAAATATGCAGCTTGAAATCATGAATGACATCACTAAAAATATGAATATGGACATCGACATCCAAGAGATTCTCCGAAATGTTATTGCAAAACTTAAGCAGCTCATTACCTTCGATGACAGTCATTTTGTCATATTGTATGAGGAAGAACCTGCCCTGCTCCACATCTGCCCTAATGGTCACTGCGAACTTGAGCTGGATCCCAAAAACTTGTTACACCCTTTTCAGGATTTCTCATCAGCCCTGAAGGACAAACAGCCGATTCAGGTGGAAGTTAAACGGTTACCCGAATTCCCAGAAAAGGAACGTCTATTATCCCTTGAAATCGAATCACTTCTATTAGTCCCTTTATACGGAAAAAGTAAAAAAATCGGAATTTGGACTTTCGGCAGGAAGAAAAAGAAAACATGGCATGAAGATGAACTCGAATTTCTTGAGCAACTATCCAACCAGCTTGCGTTAACTTTGGAGAATGCCCAGCTTTATAAGGAAATTCTTCATTCCAAACAGGAGTGGGAGGATACATTCAAGGCAGTTGAGGATATGATCATCGTCTTTGATCACAAAGGAACGGTCTATCAATCCAATGATTCAGCCAGGGACTTTTCCGACCTGCTTGCTTTAATTGTAAAATCCCAATCTTTGATTCAAGATACCTTTACGTGTAATAAGCCAGGGTTTCAGGAAATTCTCCTTCAGCATGATACCATCTTGGAAATGCATGCTTACCCGATTCAGAATAAGGAGCATCAAGTATATGGGGTCATTGCTTATTATAAAAATGTCACCGAAAGAAGACAGATGGAAGTCCAGCTATTGCATGCCGGGAAACTTGGGGCGATTGGTGAAATGGCAGCAGGGATTGCCCATGAATTGAATAGCCCATTAACGGCCATTCTTGGTAACTCGCAAATTTTACTACGGAAAACCCCACAGGACAATCTGGATTATATGCTATTGGACGATATCAAGATTTGCGGAGACCGATGCAGGCAAATAGTGAAAAGCCTGCTTACCTTTTCAAGGCAGGATGAGTATAGATTTCACTATTACTCTATTAACGAAGCCATTCACCAGGTTCTGAACCTATTGAAGTTCCAACTTGGGAAGAAGCAAATCTCCCTCCATCTTACCCTTCAGGAAGACCTTCCTTTCATAAAGGGCAGCCAGCCGCAGATAGAACAGATCATCATCAACTTGCTATTGAATGCCAAGGACGCATTGGATGAGTCCGCCCAAACGGAAAAATCAATTGCGATCACTACCTATACAGAAAACAAGTTCATGGTGGTTCAGGTGACTGATAACGGAACGGGGATTGAAAAAGAACGCCTGCCCTTCATATTCCATCCCTTTCATACGACTAAGGACCGTGAAAAAGGTACAGGTTTGGGGCTGTCTGTAAGCCTCGGCATCGCCAAAGACCATGGCGGAAAGATCGACGTATTGAGCACGCCAGGACAAGGAAGCACTTTTTTCCTGAGGCTTCCCTTACAAGGAGAGGAAAGGGGATGATAAGGTGGTTCATTTACTTGTGGTAGACGATGAGAAAGAGGTTGGGACTTTTCTATCCCGCCTTTTTACGATGAAAGGTTACCTCGTACAAGTTGTGAATAGCGGCAAGGAGTTTCATGAGATCGATTGGAATCAGCAGCGTTTTGATGTCGCAATGATAGATTTGAAGCTTCCGGATTGTGATGGACTTTCCCTCCTGCAGCATCTAAAACAACTGCAGCCACGTTGCAAGGTACTGATCATGACCGGATACAGCACCGTCAAGACCGCTGTTGATGCAATGAAGCTCGGCGCGAGTGATTACATGGAAAAACCCTTCGTGGATATTGAAGTACTGGAAAGGCAGATTGACAACCTATTAAATGAAAATGAAGCTTTGAATCAGCATTTCATTCATAAGCTAGCCGAGGATTCAGGACTCATTGTCGGAGAAAGTCCTTTAATGAAGAATTTGATTGAAACGGCTTTCAAGGTGGCCCAAAAATCCGTCAATGTATTAATTGAAGGAGAAACCGGAAGCGGAAAAGAAGTGCTTTCCCGCTTCATCCACATTGCCAGCCCCCGGAACCATGAACCTTTTATCGGCATCAATTGCGGAGCGATTTCTGAATCCCTGCTGGAAAGCGAATTATTCGGTCATGAAAAGGGCGCTTTCACAGGAGCGACCCAGCTGCGAAAGGGTTTTTTCGAAATTGCAGGGAACGGGACGCTTTTCCTTGATGAAATTGCGGATGCGTGTCCCGCCATTCAAGTCAAATTGCTTCGGGTTTTGGAAACACGGGAATTCATGCGGGTTGGCAGCAGCGGGACATTACGGACGAACGCCCGGTTAGTGGCGGCGTCCAATGAAAATCTGCAGCAGGCCGTGGATAAGAATAAATTTCGGGAAGACCTATTTTACCGACTGAACGTCGTGACTCTGGATATCCCGCCATTAAGGAGCCGAAAAGAGGATATTCCCTTGCTTGTCCGTCACTTGATTGAGAGAAATGGTCATGGAGATATTTCATTTTCCAATGAAGCCATTGAAAAATTACAGCAATACAACTGGCCAGGCAACATACGCGAACTTTCTAATGTGGTCATGCGCACGCTAACTCTTGCAGACAATAAGTCGGTAATAACCGCCAATGATATCTCTCTATCCAACAGCCAGATCACCACTGACAAAAATGTGTCCCTTAATGAGATTCAGTCAACAGAAAACCTTCTTGAAGAGTGGCGAAAAAGACTGGTGGCCGATTTTAATGAGAAGGATGAACTGATGCTTGAAGAAATCCTTACGGAAATCAAACAGCTTCAATCGACAATTGGAAAGGAGCTCGTCATGCAGGCACTGCAAAAAACCTACGGCAACCGGAATGAAGCTGCCAAACGCTTGCAAATATCCATAAGGAAATTGCGCTATATATTAAATGAGAAGAGCCAGACATAATAAAAAGGAGGGTGCCCCGTTCCAGGGCTTCCTCCTCTGTTACTATTCTAGCGTCAATACGATGCGTCCGTTGATTTCTCCCTTTTCCATCATTGAAAACACGTCATTGATTTCATCAAGCTTTCTTGTTTCAATATTCGTTCTGACTTTACCCTCAGCCGCAAATTGAACAGCTTCCTGTAGATCTTTTCTCGTCCCGACGATGGAACCTTTTACAGTTACCCCATTTAACACTGTATCAAAAATCGGGATTGGAAGTTCATCATTCGGCAATCCGACTACGACAAGTGTGCCTCCCCTCTTGACAGAACTGTAAGCCTGTTCGAATGCTTTTTTCGTAACCGCTACAGAAATGGATGCCTGCACACCGCCAACTTTATCCTTTATGGCCTGTACAGGATCTGTCTTAAGCCCATTAACCGTGTAATCCGCCCCCAGTTCCGTTGCCAGATCAAGCTTATCATCTTGAATATCGACAGCAATGACATTAAAGCCCATCGCTTTCGCGTATTGCAGGGCAACATGTCCCAATCCGCCAATTCCATAAACCGCTACCCAATCACCAGGTTTTGCTTCTGATACCTTAAGCGCTTTATACGTCGTTACACCTGCACAGAAAATCGGCGATACCTCCGCAAAGTCAAGCCCTTCAGGAACCTTCACCACATATTTGGCAGGTGCTTTACAATATTCCGCATACCCGCCGTCCACGGAATAGCCTGCATTCAATTGATCCAAGCAAAGCGTCTCCCTGCCAGTCAGACAATATTCACAATCGCCACAGGCTGAATAAAGCCAAGGGATCCCAACACGGTCACCCACTTTCAAGGAAGTTACGCCTTCTGCCACCTTTTCTATAATGCCCACACCCTCATGTCCGGGGATAAGCGGAAGCTTGGGTTTTACCGGCCAATCACCATGTACCGCATGTAGATCGGTATGACACACGCCACAGGCTTTAATTTTCACTAATATCTCACCATACTCCAATTCCGGAATGGGCACTTCTTTAATCTCAAGTTTTTGGTTAAATTCATTGACGACCGCCGCTTTCATTGTCTTGACCTGTTGTTTTGCATTTACAGTGCTTGCCCCTTGTTTTACATTCATGATTCATATTCCTCCCTTAATTCAGTGGATATTATTTCTTGCTACTACTTAAACTTGCACTACTGCACTACTTAAAATAGATGCAAGTGCCATGCCACTGCAAAAAGGCCAATAAGACAGCAATCACAAAAAAAGTGCCGAAAAATCGGCCCATTTGGACGAATTAACGGCTCAAGTTGGACGAAATCCGGTTTGTATATTGCAGAAAAAATGGCTCACCCTATAAATAGGAGGTGTCTAAAACATGGACCAATTTGAAAAAGCCTATGAATCATATAAACAGCAGGGAACACCGCAAGCAAACCAACCTGATTCAGCAGGAAAAGAAGAAATCATCGCCGTAAGGAAAAATGAAGAGGACAATATTATCGCCATCAAGACGAACTCCGGCCGCGAACTCGACTACCCCACAGCCCTTGCGGAAGCAAAGGCGGGCAACCTGGCCAATGTTGACGTCTTTCATAAATATGGACGTGACATATTGCGGAGTGAGCCCGATGGGATAAAGGAAAATAACCTGGATCAACTGCCGGAGTTTTGAAATTTCGGGGAGACTGCCTGATATGGGCAGTTTTTTTCTGTCTGGATGAGCTAAAAAAGAACCAGCATGATTAGCCGGATCTTATTTTTCGTAAGGATAGGATTCAGAGATTTCGAGCAGTCGGCCGCAGGACTCGACAACCTCGATGATTTCCATCCATGACATGTCCAGACCCAGTTCATTAGCATGGGAAATCTTATCCCGTAATTTCCGGATGGCATTCGCATCCTTCTTCCCTTTACTTTTCGAAGGGATTTGGAAGAAGCACCTCAATTCCTTATCTTTATGTATGATATCGAATTTATCACTGATTTGCAGGCACTCTATTATATTGATATCCTCATTTTTATCGATTCTCCTTCTATATAATTCGGTTGCCTTTTCTAAACGGTCTTCGCTGATCATTGGATACCAGCTGCCATCGCCGAATCTATCCAGGATGATATCGCTCATCCTCATTTCCAATAAGGTAATATATCCGAATATCAGCATCCTGATCGGAGGCTTTTGAAGGTCGGCATGGGTAATCAGCATTTTAATTGAATTATTCTCCAAGACGAACACCCTTGTTTTATTCTTGAAAATATGGAGAAGCTGGATCAAAGGAGTTGAATCCGAAACCATTTCCCTTGGTGAAAAGTTTCTCATATATTCAGAAATACTTCCTTCACCTAGTTCGTCCCTTTCGATATACCCGATGATTTCCCCTTGATCTTGGACAGCCAATATATCAAAATTCTTTTTCTCCAATGCTTTCTGAATATCCAGCGCCTGATCATTTTTATGGCAAAACTCAAGCTCCTGGGCAATGCTCTTAACCGTTATATTTTCTTCATAAAGAGTTTTAAGACTAAGATAGCTGCTATTGCTTTTTCTTTCGCTTCCATTTAACATCTTTCAACCTCCGCTCAGGAACACTTTCTGCCCGTTTTCCGCTTTAATCATGGAAATGCATGCGGCCCCCACAAATAAAGTCCACTGCAGTGGACTCAATCCCAATCATGTGAATCTAATTTTTTGACACATTAATCAAATGACATCAACTGCATTGCCTACCGCCGTTTCCTCATTCTCCTTTTCTTCCCAACCCTTACAAACATCCACCCACTCCTTCGCACCTGAATATTCAAACAATTCAGCGAGTGTAAGTTCTATTGCAGAGTTCGCACTGCCGCAAGCCGGGAACAATGACTCGAAGCGCTTCATCGATACATCAAGAAAAACAGCTAAATCGTTTGCCAGACCAAACGGGCAAACGCCTCCGATTGCATGGCCGGTCTGTGCAAGCACTTCTTCAGGCGAAAGCATTCGTGCCTTGAAGCCGAATGACTGACGAAATTTCTTATTATCCACTTTAGCGTCCCCTGCGGCAACTACCAAAATCGCGTGTTCACCTTCCCCTTTAAAGGAAAGAGTCTTAGCAATCCGCGCTGGGATAACACCGATGGTTTCCGCTGCCTCAATCACCGTAGCACTCGATGTTTCGAACTCCTTTACGTCGCCTTCCCGATTCCATTGTTTAAAATGGCTTTTAACACTCTCGATCGACATTTTATATTCACTCCTTTGACGTACATATTGAAATAATATCATCCTTCATTGCAATAAATCAAAATCCTATTGTGCCACTTCTACTGCTTGGAAACTAATAAATTAAAACCATTCTTTACAAATTGACGAAACAAGCGTACATGGGATACTATTAATAATCGGGTAAACGCCTACACGTGGTTCGTAACCATCCCACGATAAAAAACTAGGGAGAGAGTAAAATGAATGTTCGTACACTCGTGATAAACGGGTTATTGGCTGCCTTGTATGTGGCGGTCTCATTGGTGTTTAAACCAATAGCTTTTGAGATGTTCCAATTCCGTGTACCGGAAATGTTGAATCATCTGATTGTATTCAATAAAAAGTATATCTACGGTATCGTTGGCGGGGTCTTCATATCGAATCTGCTCTTTTCGCCGATGGTGCCATATGATTTGATTTTTGGGGTGGGGCAATCCCTGCTCGCCTTATTGCTTGTCATTTATATTTCTCGTTTCATAAAAGGCATTAAAGGACGGATGATCGCCACGATTATCTTTTTCACGTTCACAATGTTTTTAATTGCAATTGAACTGAACCTTGCCTTTGGCTTGCCATTCTGGCTAAGCTGGATGACTACAGCTGTCGGTGAGTTCGTCGTCCTCCTGATCGGAGCGCCAATCATTTATGGAATGAACAAAAGAATTCAGTTTGAAAAGTGGCTTTAAAAGGAATCTTCGCGCCGTTAGGCCACTATAATGGAAAAGAGCTGTCTGCATGATGCGGCAGCTCTTTTTTTTCACCAATGAACTCGAAAATGATAAACTATTAGTAAGAATGGTGGTGGCCCTTTGAAAAAAGTCCTGACCATATTAGGTCTACTTGTAATCGCAATATTTATATACTCTAATGCTGAGCTGTTCACTTTGGTTTGGAAAAGTGACCTGGATTCTGTTATTGGTATATTGAAGGAAAACCTTCTGCTTACATTTATTGTGACATTCGTATTGATGTTTGTACAAAATTCTTTTACAATCATCCCCTTAATTTTGCTCCTGACTATCAATGTCACGATATTCGGATTCATATATGGCTATCTATGGAGTTGGTTTACAAGTGTTGTTGCCTCAGGATTCATTTTTTATGCAGCAAGAAACTGGTTTCAGGAGCTTCTCTTAAAGAAGATTGGTGAAAAATGGCAGGAAACCGTTGTGGAGCATGGCTTCATGTACGTTTTTACAGGAAGGATTTTCCCGCTTATCCCAACAAGCTTAATTAACTTGGCAGCTGGAGTCAGCACTGTCACGTTCAAGGATTTTTTATTAGCGACGGCGCTTGGCAACCTTATATACTTTTTCTTCCTATCGCTGATTCCCTATGGACTGCTATCTGTTGAAATGAACCAATATACGCTAGCTGCACTCGCACTCCTCTTCTTACTATTTTTCATTATCTATAAGCGTGCAAAAAAGAAAAAGAAACTTACCTTCTTCAGAAAAAACAGGTGACCACATTGGCCCCTGTTTTTTTATTTAGGATTCTGCATATATTTTTTTTCGATAGTTTGTTAAAATGTGTATGTAATTTTACCTTTGAAATGTCTAAAATCAGGGAGAATCTCCATGTCCAAACGCTCCATCTTAGCAATATATATCCTATCCGGGATTCTTACATTAGTCGTATTCGACTATTTTTTAACTACAAATATCCAAAACAAGGAAGTCTTCGTTCAACTGCAAAGAGTGGAAGGCTTTGTTTTCCTTTTATCAATAGGCTTGGTCTTATATCTTTATTTAGCTAAAAGGGAAGAATTCAAACGATTAAAAGAGGCGGAACAACGTCGGCGTACACTCATCAATTCGATGGTTGATTTCGTTAACTTCAAGGATGGTGATGGCCGATGGCTTGAATCCAATACCTTCGGGCTGCAATTATTTCAATTGGAGCATGTAGATTATAAAGGAAAAAGAGACAGTGAGCTCGCCGAATACTCCGAATTTTATAAAGAGTCGTTGATCTACTGTGAAGTTTCCGATGAAGAAACGTGGGTAAAAGGGGAAATCACACGGTGTGAGGAAATCATCCCTCTTCCCGATGGCAATCACAAGACCTTTGATACGATTAAAGTTCCCCTGTTCAATGAGGATGGTTCACGAAAAGGCTTAGTCGTCATTGGCAGGGATATTTCTGAAAGGGTTGTCGCGGAGAATCAATTATTCGAAAGTGAACAACGCTATAAATCATTGTTTGAACACAACCCATATCCGATGCTGATGCTTGATTTAAACGGAATGATCACGACGGTGAATCCTAGATTTGAAACGGTAACAGGCTTTCAACAGGAAGAAATACATGGAGCCTCATTCATTAATTTGAACTTCTCAGCAGAAGACGCGGAATTGATCCGTACATCTTGCCAATATGTCATGGAAAACCATAAGGGAATCAAAAAAGGTAAAGATATAGAATTCCTGACGAAGTACGGGAATTCCATCTTACTTTCTTGTACGTTTGTCCCGATGATGGTTGGCGAGGATTTAGTCGGAATCATTACTTATGCTAAAGAGGTCACTCAAATCCGGGAAACCGAAGCCCGCTTAAGAAGAACCGAAAAATTATCGATAGTCGGCGAACTTGCCGCAAGTGTGGCCCACGAGGTACGAAACCCGTTGACTTCTTTAAAAGGTTTCGTCCAGCTGCTTAAAAAGAGCGACCATCCCTATGAACAATACTACACAATCATGTTAAGTGAGTTGGACCGAATCAATCTTATTGTAAGTGAGTTACTCGTTCTGGCGAAACCACAGGAACTTCCATTCAGCAAACATCAAATCATCGACCTGATGAATGATGTCAAAACCTTGTTGAAACCAGAGGCGGACTCGTACCCCACCCAAATATCAATATCTGTTAAAAACGAAATACCGCTTCTTTTATGTGAGGGAAACCAATTAAAACAAGTTTTCATAAACATGCTCAAAAATTCAATGGAGGCATCCGCCGATCACATTTGGATTGATTTCGAACGCATGGATAATAACCTTTCCATCACCATCAAAGATAATGGAAGCGGAATTGAAAAAAACCGGATAAAGCATCTCGGAGAACCTTTCTATTCTTCTAAAGAAAAAGGAACCGGATTAGGACTGACAGTCAGTTGCCGAATCATCGAAGCGCATCGGGGAAAGGTCCGCTTTAACAGCGAACTAAACTATGGAACCGAGATCCAAATCATTTTGCCCATAAAATTTTGAATCCGAGGACAAGCCTAAACCTTGTCCTTTTTTGCAGGATTCAGAACGATTCTATTTAAACAGGGAGGTGAAGAAATCCTTTATATTCCCAAAGAATGACACAGTCTCGACAGGCTGTATCACATTAACCTGGCCTTCTGTATCTTTCGATGTATCGCTCACATTCTTGCCAGCCGTACTCATTTGTACAGCCTCAACTTCCTCCGCCTCTTTTGTTTTGACATCATCCACGGTTTCTTCCTCATCCATCTCCACATCCATATCCTTTTCGAAAACAAGGACGTAAGTACGGCGCTCCCCATCCTTTGAAACGGTAACGGATATGGCCGTCTTCGCTTTATCATTGATCTTCACTTGTTTACTGCTCTCACCGTCATATTCAATCGTTGCTCCGCTGGCATTTGTCGTTGCATCCATTTCGACTGAAGAAATATCATTATCGACCTCGATATGATAGGTATGCTCATTAGATTCAAAAGTTTTGTTCCATACTCCGGTTGATACTGTCAGATTGTTTAACACTGGTGCATTATTGCCTTCCTCGCCTAAAGAATCTGCTGACGCTGCCTTCTCTATAGAATCCGTTTTCAGTTTTTGTGTTGAATTACTTTCAATTTGCTGTGCTTTCGGCACTTGGCTGACACCACTGCTTAGTTTTAGATTATTGGAGGATTCCTCGGATGTTAAAGGTGATTTATTCCCCTTATCCGAGGATTCTGTTGATGTTAAAGATGATTTATTCCCATTATCCGAGGAAGGTTGAGCATTACTTGTTTCTGTGGATGGCTCCTTTTGAACTTCACTCTCTTTAGGAGCATCTTTCGATTCGGTTACCTTGGCTGCAGCCCGTGTAGTCGTTAGCGTATAGGTTTTTTCATCTCCATTTTCAGCTGTAACGATAATCTTCACCGTTGTCTTACCGACTGGAAGTGTGACCTTTACACCGGCATTGGTAGCATCCTTTCCATTCACCTTTACAATTGCGGTACTGTCACTCAATGTTGGAGTTACCGTAACGGACTGGACTTCATTTTCAACTGAAGCATTATAAGCTGTCACTTTAGAATCGAATGTTAATGAGCCTTTTGATAATCCAATCGATGTTAAAAGGTTATCATCACTTTCAAGTTTTTCGACCTTGAGAGTATACGCAACCGTTTCATTTTCCCCATCGCTGACGGTGATTTTAAACGTGTTCATGCCAGTTTGAAGAGTTATATCCTTCACTTTACCATCTGTCATTTTTACACCATTCACGTATATGCCTGCATTCTCGTTAGGACTTGCTGCAAGCAATGTGATCTTTTCCACATCATTCCCCACTGCCGAACTATAATCGTGTACATCTTCCGAAAATTTTTGATCCAGTTCTATCCCTTCTATTTCTAGCTTTGAAAGACTATTTACCGTTTGTGCCTCTTCCTGAATGACAGACGCGCCTTCCGCAGCCCATGCCTCGGGCATATAAGTGGATGTTCCCATCCCTACAAGAGAACCAACCAAGATCACCTTCACGCTTTTTTCTTTTAACCCCTTCTTTAGCAAAGCCTATCCCTCCTATAATTCCTGCAAACATGATAGGGCCAGGTTACCAAAGGAACCTTAATTATTTCTTAATGGATTTTTTCGGAGGATACCTATTGATTCTTTGGTGCAAAGCGGAATCCCCAACCAATACTATGGTTATAATGGATGGAGGGAGGCAGGTCATCTAACCATATTGTTATCACCTTTCTAGCGAACCTCTTAAACTGCCTTTAGATAACTAATTTATTTTCACTGTTTTTTCACATTTTCCTTTTATAATAAACTTACATAATCTGATGAAAGGATGATGGCACACCAAGATGAAAAAATATTTTTGGCTGATAGTCAGCCTGTTCGTTTTGCTTTTAAACCCGGCAATGGCTTTTGGTCATGCTACAATAATAAGCTCTAATCCTAGCCCGAATGAAGCAATGGATGCTCTTCCTGAAAAAATCAGCATTCAATTCAGTGAGAATATCCAGCCAGCTTTCCATTCGCTTGAGGTATTCAGCCAAGATGGGGACAAAATTCAAATCCAAGACAGTGCAATCTCGGAACAAAGTGAAAAAGTACTGGAAGCTAAGTGGAAGGACACTATCGATGAAGGGATTTACTACATTAAATGGAGAGTGGTTTCGAGTGATGGCCATCCCATCGAAGGAACAATACCCTTTCAATTCGGAGATTCAGCTGGTCTTTCAGGCCAAGAAAATTCCGAAGTGAATGCAAGTTTTCCGAATTCCATCAATGTAATCCTGCAAAGTCTTCAATACATATGCTTCGCTGCCCTAACCGGAATCCTTTTTTTCAGATTATCGTTAATGAAGGATTCTCGACTTTTTGAAGCTAGCAGAAGAACTCGTCTATACCTTTGGAGTTCATATGCAGGTTTAGCATTTTCCATCTTCTGCAGTCTGCCTTTAAAAGTTACGCTTGATGCTGGCGTAGGTTGGACTGATGCATTTAAAGTTAGTTATATAAAAGAAGTATTGAATGCTACAAACTTTGGATCGGTCTGGATCATTGAAATTCTAATATTGCTGCTTCTATTTTTAGTGATTTATTTCATGCTCGAGAACACCCTGAATAAATCACTACCTTACCTTTCTTTCATCATAATTGCCTGCTTGATGATTTGTAAGGCTTTAACTGGACATACAGCAGCCGTTCCTAATCAGGTCCTGGCCGTTTTGATGGATTTCCTTCATTTATTGTCCATGGCTTTATGGCTCGGCGGCATTATGGCCTTATTGGTAATTTTGCCTGGGCTAGCCAATGGTCAGGCAGTCCAAGAAGATAAGAGAACGTTTTACTGGTCGATCATTTCCAGGTTTTCCAAATGGTCATTTCTGTTTGTAATCATACTGATTGTCAGTGGGATATATAGCAGTTTACAGCATGTACCGACTATCCATTCATTGTTTAACACAACATATGGCCAATTGTTACTAGCGAAAATCGGTCTCATGTTAGTCATGATCGTTTTAGGAGGCTTTCATTTTCTCCGAGGGAAAAAGCAAACGAAAAAACTTGGTTATAGTGTGGGAATGGAGTTTGGTTTAGGGATCGTCATACTTGTCGTTGCAGCTCTATTGACAAATGTCCAAACTGCCATGTCTTCTCCCGGGCCCATTGAAAAGACGTTACTGACTGAAGAAAATAATGAGGTTACATTAATGGTGACCCCCAATGAAGTAGGGGATAACCTGATTCAAGTAAACCTTTCCAATGAAGGCAAGCCAATTGCTGAAATAGAGCAGCTTACAATCACAATGCAGTCATTGGATACGCCAAATGGTGAAATAAAGCTGCAGATGAAGGAGAAAAACACAGGTACATTTACATCAAAGTCTATATTAACCATGCCAGGAAAGTGGAGTATCCATGTTCACGGATTAACTGAAAGCCTGGATTCAATCAATGCTGATTTTATAATTTTCATAGGAAATTCATAACTGGAGGAATTAATACTAATGAAAAGCATTTCAAAGCTTCTTATTTTTACATTTACTGCACTATTCATTTTTTCCGGTTCAGCGTATGCTCATGTTACAGTCAAGCCTAGTTCATCTGCCCCTGAGGCGTGGGAAACCTATACACTTAAAGTACCCGTCGAAAAAGAAGCTGCCACTACAAAGGTGACTTTAAAAGTTCCTGAAGGGGTTACTTTTGAGAGCTATCAACCTGTACCGGGATGGAAAGTAACTACAGAAGGTGACAAAGATGGGCATGTAAAAACGGTAACTTGGGCAGCAACTGATGAAGGTATCGGAGCAGGACAATTCCAGCAATTCTCTTTCGTAGCACAAAATCCTAAAGAAGAAACGAAAGTTGCCTGGGATGCATTTCAATATTACGAAGATGGTGAAATTGTTGAATGGAGCGGTGAAGAAGGCTCAGACCTACCGCATTCTGTAACGGAAATTACGGTTGTGCCTAATGATAGTGCAGAACCAGCGGACCATGGTCACAAAGATGAAGCTGACACTAATGATTCCACGACAACTGACAATTCAAAGGAGTCAGCAACAACAGAAGATGATAGCAACCAAACGCTGATCATCACCCTGGCTGTCATATCACTAATTCTTTCCATTGTAGCGCTTTTAGCAGCTCTAAGGAAAAATAAAAAATAATCATTGGAAGGGTGCCCCAATTTCTTGAGGCACCTTTTTCTTTTCTAATATTCCATGACAACCGATTTACTCGGTAACTTAAGGTTCTCTGATTCTATCGTAATCTTAATCGATTTTTCAGCTCTTTGGTCCGTTATCGTTAAGTTAAGCAATCCATTTCCCTGTGCTTTTTTGCTTATTCCCAGATCTTCCGTACTTTTCACCAGCTGTGCATATAATTCCGCTTCAGTTAAATTGCGCTCAAATTCCTTTTCAGCAATCACTTTCAAGAGAGCTGCTGCACCGCTTACATGGGGCGTAGCCATTGACGTTCCGCTCAACCTCGCATATTTATTGCCTGGATACGTAGAGAGAATATCAACCCCTGGCGCCACCAAGTCAATTTCATCATTTGTATTTGAAAAATCCGCTAAATTTCTGCTTAAATCCACAGCTCCGACTTCCACTACCTCGGGATATGCTCCTGGATAATCCAATTCATCCGTTTCATGACGCCCATCACCGCTATTTCCGGCTGCACAAACTACAAGGATATCGTTCTGAAGGGCCTTTTGAATGAGTTTGTGTTCAGTCTCATCCGGAGGTCCGCCAAGTGAAAGTGAAATAACCGAAACCTTTTCTTCATTAGGTCCCCGCCAATTGATTGCATACTCTAGAGCCCCATTAATCCAATCTATATCGCCTTGTCCTTGACCATTTAGGGCCTTTAACGCTAATATGCTTGCTTTCGGAGCCACTCCCACTACACCGGCATTATTAATGGCAGCTACAACCGTACCGCTAACATGTGTCCCATGTCCGTTATCATCTTGATAATCCCCGGTATTGGTAAAATCCTTCCCGCCAATGATTCTTTCCTTGAGGTCTGGATGTCCCTTGTCAATGCCTGTATCGATGACGGCAACTACCACGCCCTCACCATAATTGCTTTTTTCCCAAATCGCCGGTGCTTTCACAAGCTCGACACCCTCAGGAATCTTCTCTTTCACCGTTTCCATTACTTCTAGAACTTTGTAAGGTATTAATCTTTTTTCTCTTGTCATTTGATTACCCCTTCCTTCGTTCAATAAGTTAAACTGCCATCAGTGTGGGGATTTTCATCCCGTCTGGTTGCCGTCTACCGTTGAAAGAGATGAGATCAAAAAACTCTTCTCTCTTATATATACCAGATTTATGAAAATAAAAAAGAAGTTTTCGGAAAATTCCGTCTAAATAACTAGTTTTTATTTCTTTTTATGTTATTATCTGGTACTACCATTATAGAACAAACGTTCGATAAATACCACATTTTTTTATTCATTATTCAGTTTTTTTGCAAGCATGCGCTTTTCCAATTAAAAAAGAAGCGACTCCGAATCGAGTCAGCTTCCAAAATGTTAAGCTGCACCGCAGCATTTTTTGTATTTTTTCCCGCTTCCGCATGGACAAGGCTCATTTCTGCCAATGACTGGTTCTGCATGAACATGCGGCATTTTAGCTGCCTTAGCACTTTCCGTGATAATTTGCGTGCCTTTTTCCTTCATTTGCTGATACCGCTGTTTAAATAATTCCATTACATCTTTACTGTACTTCAGCGTATCTTCCGCGATATCCATCGCCTTTTGCTTGGAAATATTATAATCCTCCAGGACAAATTGATTATCCCCGAAAGAAACCCTCACTCCAAAATGCTGTCCCGCCTGTTTATTGCCTTTAAGCTCCTCAACGAATTCAAGGTATACTTCCTGGCAATCACAAGTTTGATGCATGCAATAATAATCATATATCCAATACGATTTATCTTCGTACTTACTCTTTAAGGCAATGCCATCCTCAACGCCAAATACATCCAAATATTTTATCGCTTTTCCATCGAGTATCTCAAATGGATCAATCGTTCTCATCTATAGACACATCCTAATTCATCAAAATTTATTCTTCCTATGTATTGTACAACCTAATTCATCAATCGTCACTTGAAACGAAGCTTGGCAAAGCCAAATCCCCTTCATTAAATGCAGATTTAAGGAAGCCTTATTGAAGGCAATAAAAAAGCTGCATCAGTATCTATAAACTGATGCAGCTCCCTCAATCTTTCATCCGATCCATGTGGTCAATTCATCAATCGATGTTCTCTTGGCAGGTTTCGGCTCCATGTCAGGATAACCCAAGTATATGAAAGCCAATACCTCTCCCTTAGAGGATAAATTGAAAAATTCACGGACCTTTTCATGATACGTTATTTTCCCCGTTCTCCATACTGCTCCCAGACCTAGAGAATGTGCTGCAAGAAGCATATTCTGGATGGCACTGTTCACTGCCGCATATTCTTCTGTCACAAGGACATTATTCTTATCACTAGGCTCTATGCCCACTGCGATGATGACTGGAGCCCTTAATGGATTCTTTTTTTGCCGTTCGAGCTTGCTGATTAAATTTTCAGGGGTATCATCAGCATTTTCAATTCTTGTGATTTCTTCGAATACCTGGCCAAGTTTATTTCTTCCTTCTCCAGTCAATACAAAAAAACGCCAAGGTTCCGTTCGATGATGATTGGGTGCATACGTTCCGGCTTCGATGATTTGCTCGATCATTTCCTTAGGTACCGGATCTTGCTTTACGATTCCAATGCTTCGTCTCGTTTTTATAGCTTCGATAGTTTCCATTTTATCTCCCCTTATCCCTTTATCTCTAATAGTTTCTGTTTCAGCTCATTTTCCATTGATGCCAATTCCTGTTCGGCTTGCCGGCGTTTATGCCTGCCTTCTTCTTGAATCCGCATTGTTTCCTCAAGCGTGGAAATCAAGTTAGCTTGAGTTTTCTTTAATGTTTCGATATCGACAAGTCCGCGCTCATTTTCTTTAGCCGTTTCAATGGTATTCGTTTTCAGCATCTCGGAGTTCTTCAATAACAAGTCATTCGTAGTCTTGGAAACCTGTTTTTGTGCTTCTACAGCATGCCTTTGCCTGATTAGGGTCAGTGCAATCGCAACCTGATTCTTCCAAAGGGGAATCGCGGTCATGATCGAAGATTGGATTTTCTCGACTAGTGCCTGATTCGTGTTTTGGATCAGCCTGATTTGCGGTGCGCTTTGAATCGTGATTTCACGACTCAATTTCAAATCATGAAGCCTTTTATCCAACCGTTCAGCAAATTGCAGCATATCATTGACCTCTTGAAACTTCATTTGATCATTGCTTGATTCAGCGGACTTCCTTAGCTCCGGAATCGTTTTCCCATGAATTTCTTCTAGTTTGATTTCCCCAGCTGCAATATAGACATTCAATGCCTGAAAGTAATCCTTATTCGTTTCATATAGCTTTTCAAGAATTACGATATCCGATAACAGGATATTCTTGCTCCGATCGAGTTTCACACTGATACGATCAATTTGGGCCCCTGTTTTTTGATACTTGGATAGTACCTCCTGTACAGATCCCGAGAGCTTCCCGAACATACGCGCAAAGAATGATGGCTTATCCGGTTTTAGCTCATCCGGGCTCAGCTCGTTTAACTTTTTCATTAAATCACTGATAATGTTGCCCACTTCACCCACATCTTTTTTCTGGACATGCTCAAGCATCGAATTAGAAAAGGTCAGGAGCTTTGATTGGGCGGGTGTACCATAGGAAATCATTGCCTGATGATTCGTTGGGTCGATTTGTTCGGCAAGCTGATAAGCCTTTGCCCTGTTCTCTTCAGGGATGACATCAATCAGCTTAACCGGTTTCGCTTCCTGTGAAGATGCTTTCTCCACCTCCTGCACCCCATCAAATGGATTGGCTAAAAGATCATCGATCAAACTGGCATCGTTCGTTTTATTCAACAGGTTTGGATCATTGTTATTCATTTTAACCTCCTGCTTTCATCAATTACTTGTGACTCTTTTCTCGTTTTAATGGATTGCTTAGCAACATCCAATTCGAAGTTAAGGTTATCGATATCATCCGCAATCACTTTATATAAATCCTTTTCTATCGTATTAGTGAGTTCCTTTAATGTTTTACGAGTCTCAGTTAAGGAGAGTTCGAGTTCCCTATTCTTTTTTGGCTGCTGTGCTAAAAAAACATACTTCTCCGCAAGCTCCATGGCGGAATCCAGATGCGAGTAATAAAATTGTTCCGCCTGGTAAAATCGCTTCGGTTCTTTTTTCGTCAGACTGTATATTTTCCTGATCATTTTAATCATATCTTTCCTCTGTTTGAAAGAGGAGATATGCCTGACCGAGATTAGTGCTTTTTGCACCCGCCAAATCTTTGGTTTTGCTTCAGTTAAATTTTTCTTTATATATTGATATTCTTTTCTCGTCAATTCATGTTTTTTGAGGTATCTGGATGAAAAATATACGGAACTTAGCCAGTATGCAAGCACCCCTCCTGCTAAAGATATGACAACGGACAGGGCAAACGGTTGATTCAATACAAAATAGCTAATTATCCAAACCGGCAAAACCATTGGAAATGCAATCAATATCGGAACAAAATCAGCAAGAAATCGATTCATAATCATTACACTCCTGACTTACACTCTTTTCTTTATATACGGATTATCCTTGGAATTGGTTTCAAGTTGGATAAAAGAATTTCTCCTCCCCTAAACGATATAGGAACCGGATGGTTTCTGCAAATTTATTGAAATTTTTTCTGTAAATTACCCCTTCTTCCCGCTAATATGGGCTAACGCCTAGTCACTTCACCGGAACTGACATAAGTTATAGGGTATCCATCCTGATTTTAAAAAGGAGAGTTGACCATGAATTCATACGGATTTTATCCTTATCCACAACAAAATGGAAATCATCAGTACTTTGAACCAAATTTTAACCCATACTTCCAACAGCCTGAACGATTTGATTATATGCCACAGCAAGATTGGAACTTTCAGCAGGTACAAGAAAATCCATATAGCCAGGTGCCAGACCAATTCGATATTGAAAGGCAGCCTCAACAACTTGAAAGAAGAATCCGGGAACTTGAGCGTCAAAACGAGCGTCAAACGAGGGAACTCAATCGGCAGAACCAAGAAATCACGCGGATAAATCGTGAAGTGAACCGCATTAACCAGGAAATCACAAGGCTAAGTCAAGCGGATCAGCGACATACGAATAGGTTAAACAGACTGAATCAAAGACTTCGGGCAGTGGAAAGAAACCTTAACATCCCCTTCACCGCGACAGATGATGGTTTTTAAAGATAGCAGGAGCTCATTATGGGCTCCCGCTTTTTTATTTTTCCATGCTTTTATCGAAGGCCTGGTAGTCAGTTCATGAAATTTAATCAAACGATTGATTAAATCTTTAAAGATCCGCTAAACCTTTGTCCGCGTTACTTAAACTCTTAAAAGAATACCTTTTCGTTTACAGTCATGTTTTCGCTGCCTTAAATGTTATTCCTGCTATCTTCTTTAAAAAAGCAGTTACAATTACTTTTGCACCGAATAAAAAGAAAATAGGAGTCAGATTCCCGCGCCCAATCCCTTAAATCGTTTAATAAGAAAAAACAAAAAAAACGGAAGTCATCCTCCGTTTTTTTCCCTTTACAACATTAACCGTTTCAACTTTTCGTTTCTTGATTCCTGTTCCTCCTGGGTAGACAAGTCATACTTCTTCAATAGATGAAAAAGTTCATTCAATGTTTCCTGCGAATTCCCTTTTTCCAGATATCGATCTAATGTTTGACTTATTTCGCTTGGTAAAAATGCCTTTTGACTTTCAAATTTCAGCCTGACATCTTGCTGCGAATGATTAAGATTGCATGCACCCATTTAAATTCACCTCTTACTTATCTTGATTCTATCTTGTATTATAGTCATTACCTTGTCAATTCTTCATCCTGCTTATAGTAGTCCTCGACCTTGATGAACTCCGGCGAGGTATGTGTGGCCATGATGCCATGATAACTGATATCCAATCCGAGTTCTTCTTCTTCTTCAGTGGATCTGATAGGCAGCCAAACATTTATAATTTTAAAAACGAACCATGTCAATGTAAAGCCCCAGATGCATAACACCACTAATCCTAATGTTTGAACTCCGAGCAAATGCCATCCCCCACCGGCGAACAATCCGTTTTCAGTGGAGAAAAGCCCTACCGCTATCGTACCCCACATCCCTGATGCCGCATGAACAGGAAAGGCGCCAACCGGATCATCGATTTTTCGGGTTTCCAGCCAATTGGTCGCAGCTAACATCAACATTCCAGAAACTGCTCCAATCAACAATGCCGAAAGATCACTAACGAATGCACAGCCAGCCGTAATCCCGACAAGACCTGCAAGTGATCCATTGATGACGGAAGGTGCATCCGAGCGTCCATATCTAAAAAGTGTATAAAGCAAGGTCGCCGCTCCCCCTGATGCAGCTGAAAGCATCGTGACAATTGCAATATGGCCAATGCGTCCATCAGTAGCTTGCAAGGTGCTTCCAGCATTAAACCCAAACCAGCCAAACCATAAAAGAAATGCCCCAACAGATGCCAGTGGGAGATTGCTCGGCAGTGAAATGGAGCTAGTCCCCCGTGAAGTGAATTTTCCTGCTCTCGGCCCGATTACAATGGCGGCCGCAAGTGCAGAAAAACCGCCTAGTGCATGTATGACTGCTGACCCTGCGAAGTCCTGCATGCCCAACACGCTTAACCAGCCACCACCCCATACCCAGTGACCGGCAATCGGATAGATGAATGCCGTCATCATTACGACAAAAATAAGATACGCCCGAAAATTGATCCTTTCTGCAACGGCTCCCGAAACGATGGAAACGACCGCGATGACGAATGCCCCTTGAAATAACCAAAATGCGTCGATGGAAATCGTAAGGTCTATATGCGACAAATCACCTTTCAGCAGAAAGCCGCTTGCTCCAATAATTCCAAATACATCCGCTCCATACATTAAGCCAAAACCAACGACGAAATAGCAAAGCGTTCCAATCGTAATATCGGCAAAAACCTTCATGATGATGTTCACATTATTCTTCGTACGGACGAACCCTGCCTCCAATAAAGCAAACCCGCCCTCCATCAATAGAATCATGGCTGCTGTCAGAACCACCCAAATCGTATCCAAGCCAGCGTTTAACGTTTCTAGAGTCATCTTGGGGTTCCCTCCGCTTTCTGCCAGGCCATTATTTCTTTAATGATGTCTGATGGTAAATTAATTTCCCGTTTTTCCGGTTCAGCTTCAAGTAAACCGATCATCTCATTTAAAAAAGCGACCTTCTGTTTTGTTTTCTCGATTTGTTTATATCTATCTTTAACATTCACCAAATGCTCAACGGCCTGGTGATGACTTGGAGCACGCCCTGTAAAAAAACGTTTAAATGGTGATAGGGATTGATACCAAGCTTCCTCAGCTCTTCGTTTTTGCTCATATTTATGAATTTTACCTTTAATCGATTCAATTTCCGACTCTTGGTTGCTTTTATGGAATAGCAGTCCTTTTACAACTTCTTCAGATGAAATTTCAAAAACAACTCTACTATATAAATCATCATGAATATAAATGTCATATCACCTCACGTAGTCACGTTATATTTTCTAATTATATTAATAATTCTGAATTCAGTCAATAATTAAGAAATAAAAACCACTTTGCGTAATGAATGATATTAACCTCACTTTTGCCTGTTGTCCTTCATTAATCAAACGTTTGATTAATGGACTGAGATAGTTAACTCATCCAGATAAATATTGGAAGGTATAGATAATCATTTTTTTCTTACTCTAAACAAGAAGATATAAACTAGGGAGGTCCTATATATGACAGTAATAAACGATGTCAAAACAACATTAGCCGGGCTGAAAAGTGCTCAAGCGAGCTTTGAAACCTTCGCCCTTTCAACAGATAATGAGCAAGCCAAACAACTGTACCAGCAAGCTGCCCAACAAACACAAACGATTGTGGACAGCATCACTCCTCGTATTGAAGAGATTCAAAATGAGGAACCTCAATATAAGCAATAATCATTCATATAAAAAAGGGTGGTTAAGGCAACCAGCCCTTTTTTATATCCATTCCTTTCTTTTCTATATCAAGCGTTTTTCCGTCCTTACCGGACTTATGGTGTATTGAATTGGCGGTAATGCAGCTATATCTGTTAGGGAACGGCACCAATATAATCAAATTGGCGAATCATTTATGTTAATACTTGGTTTTACCTTAGCACTGACAATACTCATACATTGGGGTGGTTTATAATGCTTACGGGGCATCGCACATGGGTGTTTGATCAAAAGCCTGTCATCGTCTCCACAGGAACTGTCGGCGGTCCATTTGAAGCAGACGGTATGCTTGCGGATGATTTTGATCTTCTCCATTCCGATTTATGGATAAATCAAGATACCTATGAAAAGGCACATAAAGTCTTATTGGAAGAAGCGAGCACAAAAGCAATCGAAAAGGCTGGTCTTCAGAAGGAACAGATTCAATTTTTCCTTGGAGGCGACCTTATCAATCAAATAACGCCTACCAGTTTTGCCTGCCGAACACTGGGAACGCCTTATCTCGGCTTATTTGGCGCCTGCTCCACCTCCATGGAGGGATTGGCGCTTGGTGCTTATCTTGTCAATACCAAAGGAGCAGAGTATTTATTGACAGGAGCATCAAGTCATAACGCCGCAGTAGAAAAACAATTCCGCTACCCAACTGAATACGGAGGGCAGAAACCTCCAACAGCCCAATGGACCGTTACAGGAGCCGGCGTGGCTTTATTAAGCAGCGCCGGGGAAGGACCAAGGGTCACTTCAGCTACGATAGGCCGGGTCATCGACATGGGCCTCACTGACCCTTTCAATATGGGAGGTGCCATGGCCCCGGCCGCCGTGGATACGATTGAAGCCCATTTAAGAGAAAGAAACCTCGACCCATCCTATTATGATCTGATAGTGACCGGGGATTTAGGGAAAATTGGACATGAAGTTTCTCTGGAATTATTTAAGAAACATGGTACGCCGATTAAAGAGGAGCAATATAAAGATTGCGGTTTAATGATATACAGGGATGGTCAACCGGTCCTGTCCGGGGCAAGCGGCCCAGGATGTTCCGCAACCGTCGTTTATGGTCACTTATTGAATCGCATGAAAAAGGGAGAAATAAAACGATTGCTCGTCGTGGCTACAGGTGCTCTATTATCTCCCCTTTCCTTTCAACAAAGTGAGACGATTCCATGCATTGCCCATGCCGTATCGATTGAATATGAGTAACCACAACCATGATTTACTTGTGTAACGGGACAGATAAGATTTGAAGTATACAAACAGACGCCTGCTCATACCGGACGGAGGTGGTTTCGGAAGCGTTAGCGGATGCGGAAAAGACTGGATTGTTCGGTTGTTGCCGCTCGCATGTTTGAAGTAACCGGTGCATGGGATAACAGCCTGGAGTGTTCCGACCCATAGACCTAAAGATTAGGAGGATGCTGCATGACGATAGCTTCCAATGTAAAGCAATGTGTATCTAGCCTAAAAGGAGTTGAAGCAGGTTTATCCAGCTTAGCACTCCGGACTCAAGACGATGAATCTAAACGCATCTTACATGAAACGATGCTGGTGGTGAATGAAGTTATTAAGGATGTACAGAAGCGCGTAGGCGAGTTAGAAAGGGAAGAACCGCAATATAAAGGTTTTTAATGACCATGATCAAGCAGGAGGTGTTTGGTAATGCCGGGTTGGATAGAAATTGTTTTGCGTTCATTTTTCTTTTTAATTGTTCTTTTTTTGATCACTAAAGTGTTAGGAAAAAAACAATTGTCCCAGCTCTCCTTTTTTGAATATGTAACGGGCATAACCATTGGTAATGTTGGGGCAGAATTAGCTACAAAAGTGGAGGGCAATATTATACATGGCGTACTGTCCATTCTCGTTTTTGCCATAGCACCCTTCATTGCAGGTTTAATATCCTTAAAAAGTAAAACTTTCCGTGATCTTGTGGAAGGAAAAGCATCGGTTTTCATCAAAGATGGGAAAGTCATGGAAGATAATTTAAAAAAAGAGAAATATACCATCGATGAATTGTTAGGATTGCTCCGGAAAAAGGATGTCTTCGATATTTCTGAAGTTGAGTTTGCCTTATTGGAAGCCAACGGGGATTTTTCCGTAATGTTAAAGAAGCAAAATCAACCTATAACAGCCAAGGACCTTAACTTGCCTGTAGCTGCAGTAAAGGAGCCACAAACCATCATTATGGACGGCAGCATACTTGATGAACCACTTTCCACGATTGGTCTGAACCAAAATTGGCTTCATACTGAATTGGATAAGCTGGGTGTACTCCTAGAAAATGTGTTTCTTGGTCAAGCTAATTCTAACGGAGAATTAACTGTGGACCTTTATGATGATAAGCTTAAAGTTCCTTCCCCTCAAGAAAAACCTCTTTTGCTCGCGACCTTGAAAAAATGCCAAGCGGACTTAGAGTTGTTTGCCCTTGGAACTGAATCAAAGGAAGCTAAAGAGATGTTCAGCAAAAATAGCGAAAAGCTGCAAAGGGCAATAGATGAAGTCGCCTATATCTTAAGGAACTAATCATTCCTTACTTTCATAAGCGATGTGATCAGTCCAATGATGACAATCGTCACACATGAAAAAAGAAAAATTTCGATCCCTAAGGTAAATGCTGCAGCTGAAATGATTAGTGTATCTATGACGATAATCGCCAAAGCAATATCCATGGAAGTAGATTTTGAGATGATTTTAGCTAACATATCCGTTCCCCCGCTGCTTGTCTCATATCGAAGCATGAGTCCTATGCCCATCCCTATGATGGCACCGCCAATCAAAGAGCTTGTTAGTATCGAAATGGAAAAGACCTTTTTCAATGGATTAAGCCAATCCATAAAAAGGGATGTCAAAAGCAATCCGTGAACGCTGCTATAGAAAAAAGGCCGTTCATAGTACCAGGCATATAAAAATATAGGAATACTAAGGATCAACATGGATAGCCCCGTTTGAAAACCAAAGAAATAATGAAGGATAAGTGCAATCCCAATAACGCCGCCATCTATTAAATGATGGGGAACTAAAAAACCATTGATTCCAATGCCCACCAAAAAGCTACCAACAATTACAGCCACCGCTTTTTGAAAATTAATAAAATCACCTTGCCTCCCAATCCATATATTCCTTACTATATGTCCAAGTCAAAGCGTCAAGAATAAACATGAAAAAAAAAAATCTCCCTCCCTTCCCTTCAAACTAATTACGGTAAAAAGGTCCCGATCATTTAGACCGGGACCACAGTTTGTAGGGAAAAGCGCGTCTAGGGAGACCCGCGGAAAGCGAGTGCCTTGAACAAAAATCAACGTCCAATTGTACAAGCCATAAAAAAACTGTAGGCCCAGTCAATTAGACCGGGCCACACTCATTCATTTCAACTCTAATAACACTACATTTTCAACATGTGTCGTCATTGGGAACATATCGACAGGCTGGATATCAACCGCTTTATATCCGCCTTCTTCCAATATATGAAGATCACGCGCTAAAGTGCCTGGGTTGCATGATACGTATACGACTTTGTTAGGTTTCATCTCGATGATCGTATTCAGAAGGGATTCTTCACAACCTTTGCGAGGCGGATCCACAACGATGACATCCGCAGTGTTGCCCTTTTGATACCATTCAGCAATAACGTTACCTGCGTCGCCGACCATGAATTCTGCATTTGAGATTTCATTCAATTCAGCGTTGCGGCGTGCGTCTTCTATCGCATCTTCGACCACTTCGACACCGATTACTTTTTTCGCTTTTTTAGCTAAGAATAAAGAGATGGTCCCAATGCCGCAATAAGCATCTATCACCGTTTCTTCACCCGTCAGCCCTGCATATTCAAGAGCTTTATCATAAAGGACTTTCGTTTGGTCTGGATTGATTTGGTAGAAGGATTTTGCTGAAATCGCAAACTTCACATCACCGATCATATCATGAATCACTTCGTCGCCCCATAGTACAGTCATTTTATCGCCCAAGATAACATTCGTTTTCTTGGAATTCACGTTTTGAACAATGGATTTCACTTGCGGAAGACGTTCAACGATTTCCTTCACGATGGTTTCGATGAAAGGAATACTTTTCGTCCTTGTAACAAGAACAATCATTAATTCGCCTGTTTGCTTGCCATAACGGGCCATGATGTGCCGTAAAACACCTTTATGTGCCTCTTCATTATAAGCAGGAATACCAAGTTTACTGAAAATCTCCTTAACAACTTGAACGGCTTCATTGATCACTTCATTTTGGATAATGCTTTCTTTCGTTTCAACAATTTCATGTGTCCGCGGTTTGAAGAATCCAGCTATTAGCTTGCCATCCTTTTCACCAACAGGTACTTGCGCTTTATTGCGATAGTGGGTTGGGTTCTCCATCCCGATGATCGGGTGAACCTTCGCATCCTCAAGTTTCCCGATTCGTGTCATCACTTCACGCACTTGCTTTTCCTTGAATTCCAACTGTCCTTCATAGCTCATATGCTGCAGCTGACAACCACCGTATTTAGGGTAATCTTCGGTCGTGACCTCAACACGGTATGGACTGTTTTCGATAATCTCCATCAAGCGGCCGAAGCCATAACCCTTATTAGCTTTCATCACTTTAATTTTTGCTTTTTCACCTGGAAGGGCGCTCTGAACAAAGATCGGGTAGCCATCGACTTTAGCGACGCCAGCCCCTTCATGTGTTAAATCTTCAAATAAAACCTCTATAATATCATTTTTAGCAACTGGTGCTGTTTTTTTCATATCATCTTCTCTTTTCTTTTTTATGCTAGCCTGTATTTTACCACAATAGAGGCCTTGTCACAAAACCACTCACCAATTTACCTTGGTTTTCATAAAAATATAGTGGAAGGAATTACGGATTTTTCATAGTTCCATGAATAAAAGTTCACTAAAAAAAGAAAAATAAGGAAAAACAGATGAGGTGAGGAAATGGGTTTATTTAACTCTATATCGGCCTGGAATGCTACAAGGTTAGAAAAACATCGTGCAAGTATGGAGGAAAAAGGCCTCTGTCCAGATTGTTACGGACGTGGATACAGCTCCTTCGTACCTACGGAATATCATTTTTCCGATATACACGACTGTCCCGGCTGTAATGGCACCGGCGCTTACGCTGATTGGGCCGCCATGAATGGACAGCAAATGTAATCGCATACAGTGCCATATATTAAATGAGTAAAAAGGACCCCCTGTTAAACAGGAGGTTCTTCTATTTCCTTTACCATATAGCGAAATTCATGACCGCTAATCGGAATGGTTTTAATTTCCACATACCCCAATCTGCCATAGAGACGATTCGCCGCTTCATTTTCCTTTTCAACAACCAAAGAAACCCTTGGATATCCCTTATGTTTAGCATATCCCTCAACATATTGAATCAGTGCACTACCAATACCTTTTCCTTGAAAATCCGGGTCGACGGATACTGTATCCAAATAAAAGTCTCTCATTTCCGCTTCCTTATCGAGCGTAACGCTTGGGTCTTTCATCTTCATCCTTAATTGTTTCACTATCGGTTCATCCAAGCTTTCGGCATCCTTGCCATGGTAAGCAATGATCAATCCAGATACTTGTCCATCATGTTCACTGACAAGCGTATTTTCATAGCTGACCCGATTCCCACTTTTCCTGAACAAATCGGCAAGAACGGAAAGTATCTTTTCTTCTTCCGTTTCACCAGTCAAAACCTCTGCAATTTCCTTAATCGCTAACCGGGTCAATACGGCTGCCTTTTTTGCATCGTCCGGTGTCGCTTTCCTGATATACATGTTTGTAATTCTCCTTGCTTCATTAAACTGAAAAGGCCACCAGATTCAGTGGCCACTTCAACCTATTTATTTGCCGGATCATCCGGCAGTATTCCTTGCGGGATGAATACATCAAAATGGCGGTACTGATTTACGAATTCAGCTGGGGCCATCCCGCCAAATTCCCCATCCAAGTTAAGCATCATGTCCTTTTTGGCATGTACTTTAATTCGATTGGCTTTTTCATAAATGACGTTTTTATCATGTATATGTTCACCGCGCATTGCCAATGTTGCGACACGGACAATATCAGCGAGGTTTGCCTTTTTCAAAATAAGCAACGTGAACATCCCATCATTCAAAGAGGCGTCAGGAGCCAGTTTCTCGAAGCCGCCGACCGAATTCGTGTTAGCCACCAAGAAAAGCATGATCTCTCCTTCAAAAAGCTTTCCATCATATTCAATAGAAACTTCCGTCGGCTTAATTGAAGGAAGCATTTCAATTCCTTTAATATAGTAGGCTAGCTGACCAAGCATGGTTTTCAGCTTGATTGGCACGTCGTAGGTCAATTCGGTCAATCTGCCCCCGCCAGCAATATTGATGAAATACTTATCGTTCATTTTCCCGATATCGACCGGCATCGTATGCCCACCGGCTATAATTTCGGCCGCTCCTTCGATCGACTTCGGTAAATGCAGCGCCCGGGCGAAATCATTGGTCGTTCCCGTCGGAATGATTCCTAGTTTCGGACGTTTCTCTGCAGTGGCCAGTCCATTAACAACCTCATAAATCGTACCGTCGCCCCCTGCTGCAATAACTACATCATAGCCGCGTTCAATCGCTATCTTAGCCGCTTTCGTCGCATCCCCGGCACCGGTCGTCGCATGTGCAGAAGCTTCATAACCAGCTTCTTCAAGTTTTGCTAGCACACCTGGCAGGCTCTTCTTAATGGCTTCCCGGCCCGAAGTCGGGTTGTAAATCAACCTTGCTCTTTTCATTTCCCATCATCCTTATACATATTGATTCCATAATTTACATCTTAATCCTTCGTTACATGAAAAGCAATATTCGAAAAAAAGAGGACCGTATTTCGGTCCATATCTTTTACATTTTACTAGAAATCGCATCAGGGAAAATTATAATGCTTTTTACAATTTTATTCTAGTAAATGATTTCAATCATGGATATTGAACGTTCACGTTAAATGTATCGGTAACCATTAAAGTATGTTTCCCATCACCAGTATTGAATATCCCATTCTTTTTTACAATGCCTTCATCACTTGTTCCTTTTTTCACTTCAGTCATCTTCCAGCCACTCTCGGGGCCTTCAAGTTCCTCGACCCCTCTAGCATCTATCTTGATATCACTATTATCCTGAAGGACTACACTTAGATTTCCGCTGTCCTTCACACTCCAGTCATTCAAGAGCTTTCTAGGCTTCAAGACAAGATCGGTACTTTGTCCGTCAATTTCCACTGCCAACTCAGCAGGGATTATAAGGGTTGCCTTAAGATTCCTTGTACCACTGTCCAAAAGTCCATTTTGACTCGGTAAATCCTTGAAGCTAATATAAAGAGTATCACCATTTCTTTCAACAAGTAAATAATCTTCCGCTTTGTTCAACAATGAATCATCATCTTCCATTACCCGCTCACCATATGTTCCAAAAACGGAAACTTCTTCGTCCTTACCACTTTCAATTGTCAATGGGTATGAACCAGTGTCCAGGACAACTCTCTGTATGCCCTTTCCTGCCTTTTGATTGAAACCAGGCAAATTGACCGTTTTCTCTTCACTATTAACGGCAGCCCTAACTTGATCCAACAATCCGCTGGATGTAAGCAGAATTAAAACTATTCCCGTCGTTCCAAGCAATCCAACGAAAAGAATGCTAAGAATATCATACTTTACAAAAGAACTTTCTTTTCTGGAAAAATAAATATAAAAGAGAATCTCTGCACCCAAGATAATGAACAGCAACGGCCACCACGATAGCAGAATCGTCGTCAAATTCATATCCGAAATTTGAGAAACGAGTAAAACAAAACCCAAACCAACCAGGGAGATCCCCATTGAAATCGTTCCGACTCTCCATGTTCTCATTTAGTCTCCTCCTCGACTCTACCTTTTTTACTTCCCGACAGCAGTTTGATTCCCCCGCCTATGAGAAGGATGCATACAAGTCCTTTTTGAAAATAATCTCTAAACCAATACTCCAAGTTGCTTCCAATCCATTCATCCAAATGAGGGGCAATGGCCGGGACGATTATATTACTGGCCAAGAAATAGATTCCAATTCCCACCAACCCCAATCCTAGCCATTTTTGGTGATTGACCATACCCGAAATGATGGGCGTATCTTCTACTGGTCCCTCTTCCATTTTCGAGGCTTTTTGCAATCCATCAAAAAAACTATAAAACCAGATAATCGGAATAAGGAAAAAGAAGAAACCTAACCGGAGTAAATCCAGTATGTAAATGGCGAATAAAAAGCCGGCCATCAATTGAATTCCACGTTTTTGCAGCCCCAAATATAAGTGACCTGCACCAGGAAAAATGGCGAGTAAAGTCGCGACCGATTTACTCTTCTTGCCGGATTCCCTTCTCTCCTCGAAGTCTTCCAAAACGGTCCGATCGATAAGCTCCTCACCTCTTTGCTTTTTATTCAGCTGTTGAACAGAATCAAAAAAGCTGTAAATCCAGATAACAGGCAATAATGCCATGAATATCAACAGGCCTTCCATTTGTGTCATCACACTGATGAATACAACCATGATGCCAAGGCCTAAAAAGCCGATGAGAAAAATGAGTCCCCGATTCATGAGACCCAGCTGAAAATGCCCTAATCCTGGAACGAATGACAGGATGATTACATAAAATCTTTCCGTCTCCGGCTGATCGGCCCCTACATTCTCTTCATTTTTAGGATTCCTCAGTGAGGTGACCACCAAATCAAATATACTGATGAAATAAAACACCATTCCAATAACGGAAAAAGCCAGAAACGCATCCGATTGACTGATCAACGAAAGAAATAGACCTCCAAGCCCCAATCCAGCCGTGGCAAGAAAATAAAATAACCCTTTATATTTCCTTCCTAGGTAAAAATGTCCGAAACCTGGCAGAAACGATAATAAAAAAGCTAATACCGGACTTTTATTCATTTCTAAACCCCTCCTTATTCTTCTTTTCGATTGTGTCCATCCAATTAAATGTTTTATCAATAAGTCCATCGGTTAAGGACTGCGTTTCCCTTCCGCTGCTTGATTCCACAGAATCCACGTATTCCGTCAATGATTGAAATACTCCGCCTGCCATCAATAAAATGGTAAACCCGGCCGCGATCAGGTAATGTCTTGTAATCGTCCGGAGTGATTTCTCTTTTCGGTGTTGTTTAGCCTCTTCACCAGAACCTTCTTTCAATCGGCTAATCGAGTCCATGACCGGACCTGCAATATCAAATCCTTCGATGTCCAGACTGGTTTCTTCTTTTTCCATCGCTTCCATATAGGCGGACAAACACTTGTCACAGGAGTATAGATGATTTTCATATTCAATTTTTAGAGCCTCTGGTATTTCATCTGCCAAATATGCAACCCATTCTGCTTCAGGAACATGATTCACGAAAAATCCTCCTCTTTCCAATGTTTTCTCATCCAATTTCTTGCCCGATATAGCTTTACCTCGACAGATTTCACTTGAATATGCTGTTCCTCTGCAATTTGCTTGAATGTCTTTTCCTTTATGTAATAGCTATATACAACATCCCGATATCCCTCTGGAAGGTCATTCAGCTTCCGTAATACTTGCTTTCGCCTTTCATTCAGAAAGAATACCGCCTCGACATCATCCGTTAAGCCCAAATTAGCTTCCGATGAATGTTCTTCCTGCAATTCTTCCTTTTGGCGTTCCCTCTTTCTCTTTAAATCGATTGCATGATTTACCGCAATTCGGGTAATCCAGGTTTTGAAACCTTGGTTCTTATATTGAGGAAGAGAGGTGTAGATTTTGATAAAGACTTCCTGGGTAACATCTTCTGCATCCTTTTGATTCCGCAAGACGGAATAGACGGTCCTATAAATCGTCTGTTTATATGTTTCAATCAACATTCGGAATGCATGATCATTCCCAGCCCTTACCTTCTCAACTAACTCATCCGTCACTTCTCTTCCTCCTTTCCTTTTAATCATTCATGTAATAGACGCACAAAAAGGAGTTACCCCTACAGATAACTCAAAAATTTTTTCGCTTTTTCACAGTAAAATCTTTTCTTAATCAAGAGAAAACCGTACCACTTTAAAAGTGATACGGTCAATATTAACGTTTATTGATTTCTTCCACCAAAATTTTATTAACAAGCTGTGGATTGGCTTGTCCTTTTGTCGCTTTCATGATCTGTCCGACAAGGAAGCCGATTGCTTTTTGTTTACCGGCCTTAAAATCTTCAATTGATTGCGGGTTATTATTCAATGCTTCTTCAACGGCTGTACGCAATGCGCCTTCATCGGAAATTTGGACTAGTCCCTTCTCCTTGACGATCGTTTCAGCATCCCCGCCGTTTTCAATCAATTCTTTGAAAACTTTTTTAGCGATTTTAGAAGAAATCGTGCCATCTTCAATCAGCTTGATCATTCCAGCCAACGCTTCAGCAGTCAATTTGACTTCATGCAGCTCTTTACCTTCTGCATTCAAGAAGGCGGAAACCTCACCCATGATCCAGTTAGATGCCAGTTTTGCATCAGCTCCTGAAGCGACTGTCGCTTCAAAGAAATCAGCACTTTCTTTCGTTACCGTTAAAACGGCTGCATCATATTCAGGTAAGCCAAATTCTTCGACATAGCGTTTTTTCCGGGCATCCGGAAGTTCCGGAATCTCGGCAGCGATACGCGCTTTCCATTCTTCATCGATATGAATTGTCAATAAGTCCGGTTCCGGGAAGTAACGGTAATCATCGGAGCCTTCCTTAATTCGCATTAGTACCGTTCTGCCTGTAGCTTCGTCGAACCGGCGTGTTTCCTGTTCGATTATGCCGCCTTCATTCAAGATTTCCGCTTGGCGGATTTCTTCATGCTCCAACCCTTTGCGGACGAAGTTGAATGAGTTCAAGTTTTTCAATTCGGTTTTCGTACCGAATTCTTTTTGGCCGACAGGTTTCAAGGAAATGTTGGCATCACAGCGAAGTGAGCCTTCTTCCATTTTACAATCGGAAACGCCGGTGTATTGAATGATGGATTTCAATTTTTCCAGATATGCATAAGCTTCTTCTGGGGAAGTGATATCCGGTTCGGATACGATTTCAACTAGAGGCGTACCTTGGCGGTTATAATCACAAAGTGAATAGTTCCCTTTATGTGTCAGCTTTCCAGCATCCTCTTCCATATGAATGCGGGTAATGCCAATTTTCTTTTTCTTGCCGCCCACCTCAATCTCAATCCAACCATGCTCACCGATCGGCTGATCGAATTGTGAAATTTGGTATGCTTTAGGATTGTCCGGGTAAAAGTAGTTTTTCCGGTCGAATTTCGTAATCTCCGCCACTTCGCAATTCAGGGCAATTGCAGCCTTCATTGCAAAATCAACAGCCTTTTTATTGACGACAGGCAATACACCTGGGTAGCCTAGGTCGATTACAGTCGTGTTACTATTTGGAGCGGCACCAAAATGATTTGGGCTCGCTGAGAAAATTTTAGAATCCGTTTTTAATTCTACGTGTACTTCTAGACCAATCACCGTTTCAAAGTCCATTTTTTTTCACCCCTTACAGCTTAGGAAATTGTTTATGAAAATCTGTTGCTTGCTCAAATGCGTGAGCCGCGCGGTAAATCGTGCTTTCATCAAAATGCTTACCAATCATTTGCAGTCCAAGCGGAAGACCATTCGCTGCGAATCCACATGGTACGGATATACCCGGTACACCAGCAAGATTGACTGGAATCGTCAAGATATCATTCGCATACATCGTTAATGGATCGTCGACTTTTTCACCAATTTTAAATGCAGGCGTAGGTGTAGTCGGCCCAACGATGACATCGTATTTTTCAAAAACATCTTCAAAGTCTTTTTTGATTAACGTACGTACTTTTTGAGCCTTTTTATAATAAGCATCATAATAACCTGAACTTAAGGAGAAAGTTCCAAGCATGATACGGCGTTTCACTTCGTCACCGAATCCTTCTGCACGGGTTTGCTTATACATTTCTATAAGTGTTTCTGCATTATCTGTACGGTGTCCGTAACGCACACCGTCAAAACGTGAAAGGTTAGCCGAAGCTTCCGATGAAGATAGCAGATAATAGGCAGCTAAAGCATATTTGGAATGCGGCAAGGATACCTCTTCCCATTCAGCTCCAAGCCCCTCTAATACTTTTAATGCTTCAAGTACGGAATTACGTGCTTCTTCACCAACGCCTTCGCCAAGATATTCCTTAGGCACAGCTATTTTCAATCCTCTAACCTCGCCTGTTAATGAATTCACAAAATTCGGCACGTCAACATTGGCAGAGGTCGAATCCATTGGATCTACACCTGAAATCGCTTCAAGCAAATAGGCGTTATCTTCAACCGTTCTTGTAACTGGCCCAATTTGATCCAGTGAAGACGCAAATGCTACTAGTCCGAATCGGGAAACACGTCCATATGTAGGTTTTAAGCCGACAACTCCACAATAGGCCGCTGGTTGGCGGATCGATCCACCCGTATCGGAACCTAAAGAGAATAGGACCTCACCGGAAGCGACAGATGCAGCTGAACCGCCCGAAGAACCTCCTGGCACAAATTCCGTGTTCCAAGGGTTGCGTGTTGCCTGAAATGCGGAGTTCTCATTGGAAGAACCCATCGCAAACTCATCCATATTCAATTTCCCGATCGTAACCGTTTCTGCTTTCTGTAGCTTTTGAACAACGGTTGCATCATAGATTGGATCAAAGTTCTCCAAAATTTTGCTCGCACAAGTCGTACGCAAATTTTTAGTGACAATATTATCCTTCACTCCGATTGGCATACCAAATAAAGCGCCTTCGTTCTCGCCTTTTACCAATTGATCATCCAATCGTTTTGCTTGATTGCGGGCGTTTTCTTCATCAAGTGTCAAAAATGCCTTCACCTTGTCCTCTACTTGTCCGATTCGCTTATACGATTCGTTAACAAGATCAGTGACACTTATCTCTTTCTTATGTAAGCGTTCATGAAGCTCAGAAACCTTTTGTTCGAACAACGACATCATTGTCCCTCCTTATTCAATTATTGATGGTACACGGATATATCCTTCTTTGCTATCCGGTGCATTTTTAACTACTTCTTCTACTGGCAATCCCGGTTTTGCGACATCTTCGCGCATAACATTCTTCATATCCAAAACGTGAGAAGTCGGGTTTACTTGATCCGTATCAAGCTCATTCAACTGCTCCGCGAATGAAATCATTTGGTCAAGCTGATGCTGAAACTGTTGTGCTTCTTCTTCCGTAATGGCCAAACGAGCCAAATGGGCAACGTGTTTAACTTGTTCCATAGAAATACGTGACATTCTCTTCACCTCCGAAAAAATATCCAAATCGACTGAATTTCGTCGCTTTTCTCCATATAATCATCGTTTAAATCATATCAAACTATTACACAGTAAAGCAACAAGAGATACAATGTCGAAATTCAATTATTTCATAAGGAAAAAGAGATATTTTCCGGGAAATATGGGGAAGTTGCCGGAATTTCCGGGGAAATGACAATAAGTCCTTTAAAATTCGACAAATGTTCCCTTTTTAAAGCAGTTGCTCCCTAAGATGGAAGGGTTTACTTCCTGTTTAAAGGTTATTTTGGATACATTCCCATTAAAAAGCGGGACACAAAAAAGATGAAGCCGCTAAGCTTCATCTTTTTTCATTCATATATATGAACGGTTGGTTCGTCCTGATTCGCTTCACGGACTATGAGTGCTTCAGGTCCATTTACAGAGGTGATGGATACCTGTACGGCAATATAGTTCGGGAAACGTTCCATTACAAGGCCAGCAACATATTGGGTAAAGCCGATCGCTTCGGAGTTCCCATAAAATTGAATGGGGATATCGATGTTCAGACTTTGCAATTGATCATCCATATAGAACGCCCTGCCGATGACTCCGTTAAAGTTAGGGAAGTATTCTTCGACATCTTCTTTAAAGTTTGTGAATGTATTGACGTCATCACGGTATTTTTTTTCAGCCCCTGCAGAAGGAAATAGGAAATACTCTTCGTCCAGGTTCGTCCATTTTCCAATATTGTCAGAGTTTTTATCGATATTCGTATAGGAAATGAAATTCCCAGGGACTACTGAAGATTTTTCATTTTGCTCGAATAAGGCAATCGTAATCGGAACATTTTTCAGCTTGTCCATTTTACGCAGCCTTTTCAGGACTTCTGCAGCAATTTTCTCCCCTTCTTGCTTTAGCTTGTTACTATCGATTTTATTTTCATAGGTGGCACCGAAATCTTCCTTTTGATAGTAATGCACTGAATTCAACGCAAGACCTATTACAACTCCGCCAAGGCTCACTGAATTATCTTTTGTTTTCACCAAGTAATTATGTTCTAAAATATGGGCAAGATAGATCGGATTTTCTTCATTCCGCTTATCAATGTCACCTTTACCCGGATCAACCGGATTCAAGCCAAGGTTCTCTGAGGCTTTCTTCTTCTTTTCTTTCAACTGACTATCGGTATATTTTCTGTTCAGCCAGGAAGATATCGTGGAACTATCTAGCATTTGCCCCTCTTGAAACAGGTAATCTTCCGGGTCGAATTGGGTTTGCGCCAACCGCATCAAACCATTTTCGAATTCTTCAATGTCATATCGGGTATTTAGATTGGATACGACCAAACCGCGTGCTTTTGATGGTTCAAACGGTAGGATTGTTTGATAATATTCTTCCGAAATTTTATACTTCGGAATAATTGCCGATTCTTTTTTGTCTTTGGAGTCTTGAACTACCTCTTGCTTATCCTCAAAACTAGGCGCACATCCAGCAAGAAGCAGTATAAGAATCATCCCCAAAATAGAGTGTTTCCTCATAGCTACACCTCTTATTTATTTAGTTCCTCAATCAGTCTCTCTTCATCCCATACCATGACGCCTAGGCTTTCAGCTTTTGCCAGTTTGGAACCGGCATCTTCGCCAGCTACGACCAAATCGGTTTTCTTGCTGACACTTCCAGCAACATTAGCTCCTAGCGCCTCTAATTTCTCTTTTGCTTCGTTACGTGTTAACTGATGCAGTTTCCCCGTTAAAACGACTGTTTTACCGGAAAAAATGGAGTCGATATCTTCTATAGCAACAGCTCTTTGCCCTTTGAAAGTAAGATTCACACCGGCTGCATCCAGCTCATTCAATAATGCATGGACTTCTTCCAATTCAAAATAAGCTACGATGGAATCAGCCATCTTATCGCCTATTTCATTAATGGCCGTTAGTTCTTCACGGCTCGCCTTGCTTAAGGCCTCCATCGTCCCGAATTCCCTCGCAAGCGTCTTGGCAGCTTTGGAACCAACATGGCGAATGCCCAGCCCGAATAGTAATTTTTCCAACGAGTTGGTCTTCGAAGCTTCGATTGCTTGAAGAAGTTTATTGACGGATTTATCCCCCATCCTTTCCAAAGCAATCAGTTGATCGTATGTAAGCTTATAAATATCAGCCACATCTTGTATGAGTTCTTCTTTAAATAACAAGCTAATCACTTTTTCACCAAGACTGTCTATATTCATTGCTGTACGGGAAACAAAGTGAATCAAACCTTCCCGTATTTGTGCGGGACACTTCGGGTTGATGCAGCGTAAAGCAACCTCCCCGTCCAGCCGGACAAGTTCACTGCTGCATTCCGGGCACTCAGTCGGCATCTGGAACTCGACTTCTTCCCCTGTACGGCGGTCTGCCAGCACATTGACTACCTCTGGAATGATATCGCCCGCTTTTTTCACGACCACTTGATCTCCGATTCTGATGTCCTTTTCACGGATTAAGTCTTCGTTGTGAAGTGAAGCTCGCTGTACAGTGGTACCTGCTACCCGAACGGGATCCAAAACTGCGGTAGGGGTCAATACACCCGTACGGCCAACATTCAGCTCGATATCCCTTAGGGTTGTAATGACTTCTTCAGCTGGGAATTTATAAGCAATCGCCCATCGCGGACTTTTTGCAGTAAATCCTAATTCATCCTGCTGTTCAAGGGAATCCACCTTTACGACAATTCCATCAATATCATAGGCTAAGTTTGGACGTTGTTCCGTCCATTCTACTATATAGGCCAGCACTTCTTCTATATTCGAGCATCTTTTTCTTTCCCGATTCGTCTTAAATCCGAGTCGATCCAATAAATCCAGACCCTCACTGTGGGAACGGACCCCTGTTTCGCCCAAATCAGCAATCGCATAAAGGAAAATATCCAAGTTACGTTTCGCAGCAAGTTTTGGGTCAAGCTGCCTTAACGAGCCCGCAGCTGCATTTCTTGGGTTTGCAAATGGTTCCTCACTGCGTTCTTCCTTAGCCTTGTTTAATGATTCGAATGATTTTTTTGGCATGAAGGCCTCACCGCGCACTTCAATGGCAACCGGCTCCCGCAGCTTCAATGGAATCGATTTGATCGTTTTTAAATTAGCGGTAATATCTTCACCAATCGTTCCATCTCCACGGGTTGCCCCTCTTACGAAATATCCATTTTCATATTGAAGAGTGACGGCAAGTCCATCAATTTTCAATTCACATACATAGGAAAAATCGTCACCTACAGATTGTCTGACCTTTCTGTCAAAATCCCGTAAGTCACTTTCATTGAAGGCATTGCCTAAACTAAGCATTGGTGTGTTATGCTCCACTTTTTCAAACATATCCAAAATGGCGCCACCGACCCGTTGTGTCGGTGAGTCCGCCGTTTGCAGTTCCGGAAATTTCTCCTCATACTCAATAAGTTCACGGAGCAGACGATCATATTCAGCATCAGGTACTGATGGCTGGTCCATGACATAATATTCATAGCTGTATTGGTTCAACAACGTTTGCAGCTCTAGAATTTTCTTCTCTGCAGCTTGTAAGTCCATACGTTCAATCCTTTCTAAAGAAGACTCCACCGCACTTCTTATAGAAGAGCGGTGTCTAAAGTCAGATATCCCTATTCTTTACCAGTGGAAGCATATTAATCTTAAGCCTTTTCAACTGGTGCAAATTTCGCCAATAGCCGCTTGATTCCGATTGGACTTGGAAAGGCTATATCCAATTCCTTCCCTTCGCCTTCTCCTTTTACGCTCACCACGGTTCCTATTCCCCATTTTTTATGGGAGGCACGGTCACCGACAGCCCAGCCGATCTCTTCGCCGCCCGTTGCGGATGGCGCAGAAACAGCTCTTCCGAAGGCAGGCATTTTTCTTGTTGAAGCAGTTGAAGGAGATCCGGTTCTCGAAGAACTGAAAGGTGTTTGCCTAGCTCTAGGAGCCGGTTTCGGTTTTAGATCTTCAAGAAGTTCCTCTGGTATTTCACTAATGAAACGGGAAACGGGATTCATGCTCGTCCGTCCATACAATGTCCGCATTTGGGCATTGCTTATGAATAGTTCATTTTCAGCCCTTGTAATTCCCACATAAGCCAGACGGCGTTCTTCTTCCATCTCCTCTTCATCCATAAGCGATCGGCTGTGAGGGAATACCCCTTCTTCAAGGCCCAATAGAAAGACCACCGGATATTCAAGTCCCTTCGCTGAATGCAGCGTCATCAACGTTACCGTATTTGTAGCTTCTTCAGTATTCTCGTCAAGTTGGTCTATATCTGCAACCAACGCAAGGTCAGTCAAAAAGCCCACCAATGATTTGTCTTCGCTGTTATCTTCGAATGCTTTCGTAACAGATAAAAACTCATCTATATTTTCAAGGCGGCTTTGTGATTCAATCGTTTTTTCTGCCTGCAGCATCTCACGGTAACCGGTTTTCTTAATGACTTCCTCCACAAGTTCCGTTACGGATAAGTATTCCTGCTGATTTGTATAATTAGTGATCAGCGTATGGAATTCCCTTGCCGCTTTGGTAGCCTTCCCGCTTATCCCTACCATTTCCACAGATTCCAGTGCTTTATAAATGGAAACATCATATTGATCTGCATAATCTGCCACTTTGTCCATTGAAGTTGCACCAATTCCGCGTTTTGGTACATTGATTACACGGCGAAGACTGATGTCATCATCAGGATTCGCAATAAGGCGAAGATAGGCAAGTAAATCCTTAATCTCTTTACGGTCATAGAACTTGGTGCCCCCGACTATTGCATAATTTATATTGGATTTAAGCAGAACTTCCTCCATGACACGTGATTGTGCATTTGTTCTGTAAAGTATTGCTATATCTGAATATTTCCGGCTGCCATCCTGGACTAACTCATTTATCTTTCCGGCTACGAATTGCGCTTCCCCTTGTTCATTGTCTGCACGGTAATAGAATATCTTATTGCCATCTGCATTCTCTGTCCAAAGATTTTTCGGCTTCCGGTTTTGATTGTTATCGATGACCTTATTCGCCGCTGCAAGAATCTTTTTCGTTGAGCGGTAATTCTGTTCAAGGAAAATCATGTTGGCATTCGGATAATCCTTTTCAAATGAAAGGATATTCGCGATATCCGCACCGCGCCAGCGATAGATCGATTGATCGGAATCCCCGACAACACAGAGATTACGGAAGCGTGAAGCCAGCAGTTTAACAAGCATGTATTGAGCCCTGTTCGTATCTTGATACTCATCAACATGAATGTATTGAAATTTACGCTGATAATATTCAAGCACCTCAGGTACGAGCTGGAACAATTGAATCGTCATCATGATCAAATCATCGAAATCGAGCGCTGAATTTTTACGCAGCCGTTTTTGGTATTCCGTATATACATCGGCAGTTACTTTAGTGAAGTAATCAGACGCCGTCTTCAGGTACTCTTCCGGCCCGACCAATTCATTTTTCGCTGAACTGATGCTACCCAAAATGGCACGATAATCATATTTTTTTGTATCCATATTACGGTCTTTCATGATTTGTTTTATGACCGATTGCTGATCCGTCGTATCCAATATCGAGAAGTTTCTATTAAATCCGATACGGTCGATATCTCTTCGTAAAATACGGACACACATCGAGTGGAAAGTCGAAATCCAGATATCTTCGGACGCACCGCCAAGTATGGCTCGGATCCTCTCCTTCATCTCACGTGCCGCTTTGTTGGTGAACGTGATTGCAAGGATGTTCCAAGGCGCTATTTCCTTCTCGACCATCAAGTAAGCTATTCGGTGAGTCAGCACACGCGTCTTTCCACTTCCTGCCCCAGCCATGATTAAAAGTGGGCCATCAGTTGCTTTCACTGCTTTTTGTTGCTGTTCATTCAAACCTATTAGTAATTTTTCCGCTAAATATTGCATTATCACACCACCTATACGAACATTCGTTTCTGTTTTAGTATACTATATTTATTACATGTTTTCATTTAACTGCCGAAACTGTTGCAAGTGCCACTTTCAAATCTTCATAAATCACATTGCCGACAACGATGACATCCGCAATCTTGGACATCTCTTTGGCCTGTTCAACTGATTTTATCCCACCGCCATAGAATAGTACGGTATTCTCCAAACTCTCTTTGGCAGCTTCCACCATCTGGACATCGCCATAATCACCGCTGTATTCCAAATAAAAAATCGGCAGGTTGAACATCTTTTCTGCCATCATCGCATATGCACCCACATCATCCATATCCAAATCGGTATTGGCTTTCGTCAACTGGGACGCCTTGCACTCAGGATTCAGGATACAGTACCCTTCAACGAAAATTTCATCCCAATTCAAAAGGTATCCATATTCCTTGACTGCTTGCTGATGCAGTTTCATCATCCAATCCGGGTTGGTGCTATTCAGGACACTCGGAATGAAATATAAATCAAACCCTGGCGTCACGGTTTCAACAGAAGAAATTTCCATCACACATGGGACGGTATATCGTCTGACACGTGCCATTAAATGAAGCACATTCTCTAGCGTGATTCCATCCGTTCCCCCGACCATGATTGCATCAGTACCGGATTCACAGACTTTCTCTAGGGCCTCATCACTTATTTCTTTATTTGGATCGAGTTTGAAAACATGTTTCCACTCGCGAAAATCGTACATTATAATCCTCCATTCACACTTCCCATTACACCATTATAGCATTAAGATTTTTCATTAAAAAAGAGAAGTATCGATAAAATGTTATTACCAAATGGAACCTCTGAATCTAAAATCCAATATAACACGGATACGGTTGAAAGACAGCCGGCAAAGAGAGCCCTGAACTCAAAATAAAAAGCCGGGAAATGAATTCCCCGGCTTTTTATTTTGATCGAAAGAATTAGGATTCAGTTGTTTCCTCAACGTTATCCTTAATACGGTTAAGTGCCATGGAATAAGCATCATTTCCGTAATTCAAGCAGCGTTTGACCCTGGAAATCGTAGCCGTGCTTGCACCCGTTTCCGTTTCGATTTTATGATAGGTTTTTCCTTCTTCAAGCATGCGGGCTACTTCAAGACGCTGTGCCAGTGATGAAATTTCATTAACTGTGCATAAATCATCAAAAAATCGATAGCATTCGTCCAAATCACGCAAGGAAAGGATCGACTTAAACAGCTGATCCGTTTCTTTTCCTCTTAACTTATCAATTTGCATGTTACTCCCCCTCAATTTCATGGGTATCAAAATGAGACGTCTCCAACTAAACCAGGTTCATCCGGAATAATATTGATCCAAGTTTTCCCTGGAATCAACCCTACTTCTTTATCGTTTTTCACTGGTATAATCCGACCATCCTTATTAACCCATTCTACTTCATTCGCTTTTCCTTTTTGAAGTAAATAACCATTTCCGCCACTTTTCAAGTCGATTTTACGACGCCCTTTATCGTCGATCACTTGATGAGCAGCCTCAATGATCAATATATTATCCAGTAAAATAGGTTTATTCGATTTATGCTCGACTGTTTGCTCTCCGTTCGAATAACGTTTATATTTCTCTTCCGTGGCTTCGTATTCATACTGTACATCATACTCGTCTGATCCGTAGGAAACCTCGGTTTTCAATGCCGGTTCCCCTTGAAGTCCAGCTGCCTCTTCCTTTGTAAGGAAAGCATAATGCTCCGGTGCACCATTCAACTCATATCCCTTTTCCTTCGCGCCTTTTTGGATATCCTCAAAGGAAGTGTAGGAATTATGCGGTGCTTTTCGATCTGCCGAACGTTGAAACAAAGTACCATCATAATATAATCCGTTCAAGTTATCAATATACCCTTTGTCCAGCATGGTTTTTGCCTCGGGGCTGTTTCCATGACAGACATAGATGCAATCAAGGCCTTTTGCCAATTCGATATAATAGTCCCTTGCACTCCGGATCGGACCGATTTGGCTTGGCATTTCACTTTGGAAGATGGCTAAAAATCTGGTTATATCACCTTCTGCGAGCATTTCAAAGACGATATCCGCTTCTGAGAGGCCCGATTGTGGGCGTGCTTCCGGATGGTTATTAATCATCACTGCTGCAGCCCTGCGCTCACTGTCTTCATCGGTGGCTATACCTGTTAGTGGAAACTCATTGGAAGGTTCATTTTTCACATCTGTATTTTTGATGACAGCTTGGTCTTTCGGCTTATTGTCATCCGATGCAGAATCTTCTTTCGTAGAACATCCTGCCAGCAGTAAAATAGCAATAACGATGAAAAGAACTCTCTTTAGGTTCATCTTTCCACTCCTCTGATTTATTAGCCATTTCTTCTCTTATATTTTAACGCATTATAGTAGGAAAGAGTATAGTTTTATTCATTACATCATATACTCCTCGCTGGGTTAGCCTTATATATGGGAGATGGGTTGTCGAAAAGAACGAAAGGGTGTAAACAGGATCGGCGAAGCGATAACCTCTCTCACGCAGTAAATGTTTCAATTCATTTTCTTCTTCTATCAGTTCTGGAACCTCCTTGGTGGACATGACCCCCTTTAATTTCAGAGGAAGTTCATGAATCACCTTGCCTTGTTCCGTTAAAATGATTCCACCGCCGATTTCCTTCAGCCGGTTAAATGCCAAATGCATATCCTTTTTCCTTTTACCGATCAGTATGATGTCACCTGTATTTGTGTAAGAGCCGGCGAAGCCGCATAATTTGTCCGCAAACCCTTTTAATATCGTATTGATGCGCCATTTCCCTTCCCGATCGATAAGCATGAAAAAGCATTCATCATCCTCAAAGTTCAGTTCTTCATGGCCAACATCATTGGCAAGCGAGTACGGTTTTGTAATTACATTATTGACCAATTCAATTCCAAACGGCATGGAAAATTCAAAATCTTCCTTTAAACTAAGATCCCAATCAAGATCGAGTGGTTTAAAATCGAAATCACTCCATTCGATTTCCTGTTTATCCGGAATGATTTCACCATCCCTTTTAACCCATTTCCCTTTTGCCATTACCGAAACCGGTGCGGGTTCCTTTACATCGGTCAGGAAGTTGATGTTCGCTACCCTTCCAGTGGCAATATTGCCATGAAGGTATTCGATATTATAATAACGTGCGATGTTGATAGTTGCCATATTGTATGCATCGATGACCGGAACGCCATGCTCTATCGCTATTTTGATCAAGCAGTCTATGAAACCACCTTCATAAAAGGACGGCGGCGATCCATCTGTCGTATAAAAGAATTTGTCATAATGATCGATGCCCAGTTCATGGATTTCCCGTATCAGCTTTGGTAAATCCGGACGGATCGAAGAATGTCTTAACGATACATAATAGCCCTGCAGCAAGCGCGACATTACCTCATCACCTGTCATTGCCTCATGATCACAATCGGCTCCGAACAAGGTCATTTTTGCTAAAGTCTTCTCTGAAGCACCTGGAAAGTGTCCTTCTATTTTCTTCCTCATTCGCTTGGCTTCCTGAATCCAGTGCAGCATCATGTCATCCCCATCGAGAAGCTTCGGCCATCCAGTCAGTTCCCCGCCCTGTAATACGGCATCATGCTCCAGCCATGATTTAACGGCCCCATGGGAAAAGACCATATCTTCATCGATCAATTCCGTTTGTCCGTCAAAACGGCTCCACCAATACATTGTTACAGGAATGTTACGCAATTCTTTCAAAAGAGAAAACGCTTTCTTTTTATCTAACTGCAATAGAAACGGCAAGTTATCATTGATCAATGTCGTTGTGCCAAAATGAGATGCATAACGTGAAAAAGAAAGGGGATTATATAATTGAGAAGGGTGTGAATGCGGCTCAATATAACCCGGGACCAAGTACTGGTTTGTACAGTCTACCATTTCACAGCGGTCTATATTATCAGGAAGCTTATCGCCGACATATATGATGCGATCATCATATATCCATATATTCGCCTTCACCCATTTTCGTAATGCCTGATTTAAATAAGTCGTATTTTTAAGCAGAATGTGTGGTGCCCTATTGCCATCCAGCACATCTATATGTTCTCTTAGATGTTTATTTTTCCATCTATAGCGCTGTTCAAGCATAAAACATTCCCCCATAAGTTATTAGAAACAGATGTATGAAAAAAACCATTTTCAATCCAATTTTATTTCATAGTAACATACTTACCCCATTAGAACAGTAATGTTATCCAGAATATTGTTAAATTTTTGTGAAGGGATGGACTTTAAATGAAGTTTAAACAAAATATCAGTATAATAAATGCATTAATGCGAATTACCTGTGGTTTTACATTTTTAACATGGGCCATGGCTAAAATGGTGAAAAAACCATGGAAAAACCAATCTTACATAATCGTGGTGATGCTTTCTGCCATGAAAATAGGCGAAGGCATACTCCGCTATTGTCCTGTCGTAGATGCGATGGAAAACGGACAGAACTTGATGAAAAGTGAGCCAAAATATGAAAGTGAATCCAATCAATCTGATTCATATTAAGTTTTTTCTAAAGAAGAAGCTGACTCCGCTTAGAGTCAGCTTCTTTATATTATGATGAAAAATTGTATTTTATTGCTCGGTAGCCAATATCCGTTCGCCAAAATAAACCGTCTTTCTCAATATGCCCTAACTCTTTATATACTTCAGCTTGCGCAGAGGCCAAATCTTTCCCTTTTGCAGCAACCAGAAGTACACGTCCGCCATTCGAGATGAAGTTCCCTTCATTATTGAGAGCCGTTCCAGCATGATAAACATGGGCTTTCGGATCAATCTTTTCCAAGCCTTTAATGATAGATCCCTTTTTATATTCCCCTGGATATCCATCAGCTGCGACGACCACTCCAAGCACGGCTTCTTCATGCCATTCAAGTTGTAAATCCTCTCCAGAAAGAACCGCTTCAAGCGTATCCACGAAGTCTGTTTTTAGGCGCGGTAAAACGACTTGCGTTTCCGGATCGCCAAAACGGGCATTGAACTCAATGACTTTTGTGCCTTTTTCAGTAGCGATCAACCCGGCATATAATATTCCTGTAAAACTCCGATTCTCAGAAATCATCGCATTTACAGTGGGCTTAAGAATCGTTTCGACTGCAGTCTGGATCATTTCATCGGAAATTTGCGGCACCGGTGAGTATGCACCCATTCCACCTGTGTTCGGACCCTGATCTCCATCGAAAACCCGCTTATGATCCTGAGCAATGACCATCGGATACACTTTTTCCCCATTAACGAATGCCATCAATGAAAATTCTTCGCCATCAAGGAATTCCTCAATAACGACTTTGGCAGATGCTTCCCCGAACTTTGCCCCGACAAGCATATCATGGATGGCGTCTAACGCCTCTTCCAGCGTCATAGCAACTACGACACCTTTTCCAGCAGCCAAACCATCCGCTTTTATGACGATGGGTGCACCCATTTTTTCGATATACGCCTTTGCTGAATCATAATCAGAGAATGTTTCATATTCCGCTGTCGGAATGCTATAGTTCTTCATTAAATCTTTAGCAAAGGATTTACTTCCCTCGATGACAGCAGCACGGCCATTAGGGCCAAATACCTGTAATCCTGCCTCCGCAAAATCATCGGCAAGTCCATTCAACAATGGTGTTTCGGGCCCGATCACCGTTAATGCAACTGCATTATTTTTGGCAAAGGCAACCAATTCCCCGTGATTGTTTTCATCAATTGGAACAAGAGTCGCTACATCGGTCATCCCTGGATTTCCCGGTGCTGCAAAAACAGTCCCAACCCGTTTACTTTCAAATAGTTTGCGGGCTATGGCATGCTCCCTGCCGCCCCGGCCAATTACTAGTACATTCATTATCGCACCTCGTTTTTGATTAATGTTTAAAGTGACGAATTCCTGTAAACACCATTGTAATCCCATATTCATCAGCTTTCTTGATCGAATCCTCATCTTTAACAGATCCACCAGGCTGAATGATTGCCGTGACGCCCGCTTTTGCTGCCGCTTCTACAGTATCATCCATTGGGAAGAATGCATCTGATGCCAATGCACTTCCTGTCGCTCTTTCCCCAGCTTGTTCCAGAGCAATTTTTGCAGCTCCCACACGGTTCATTTGACCTGCGCCAACACCTAATGTCATTTGATCGTTACAAACCACTATTGCATTCGACTTGACATGTTTCACGATTTTCCAGCCAAGTTCCATGGCTTTCCACTCTTCAGGTGTAGGCTCACGTTTCGTTGCCACTTTTACCTCTGCATCCTTTAAGCTATGTGCGTCCCGATCTTGAATAAGTAATCCGCCTTCAATGGATGTCAATTTTCGTTCAGGCTTTTTAACCGCGTCAAAATCGATCGTTAATAAACGTAGGTTTTTCTTGCTTGTCAATACTTCCACTGCCTCTTGTGTAAACCCAGGGGCAATGATGATTTCAAGGAAAATTTCATGAAGCTTTTCCGCAGTCGCTTTATCGACTTCACGGTTCAAAGCGATGATCCCACCGAAAATGGAGGTGGCATCTGCCTCATAAGCTTTTTCATATGCTTCCAAAATGGTCGCACCGACACCGACGCCGCAAGGATTCATATGTTTGACTGCAACTGCAGCAGGCTCATTGAATTCTTTAACGATTTGAAGTGCTGCATCAGCATCATTGATGTTGTTGTATGATAGTTCTTTTCCATGTAATTGCTTCGCTTCTGCAATTGAGAAAACGGAACCAAGCGGTTTTTTATAGAATGCGGCTTTTTGATGTGGATTTTCCCCATAACGAAGCGACTGTTTCAATTCATAGGTAACAGTCAATGATTCAGGATTTTCTTCATCGGCAAGCTCTGTCATATACTCTGAAATAACTGCATCATATGCTGCCGTATGACGGAAAACTTTTGCAGCCAGGCGGCGATTCGTGGTTTTTGCTACCCCGCCGTTTTGTTTCAGCTCAGCCAATACGGTAGGATAATCATTGGAATCAACGATAACAGTCACATATTCGTGGTTTTTAGCAGAAGAACGAAGCATTGTCGGTCCACCGATATCGATGTTTTCAATAGCATCTTCCACAGTGACTTCCGGTTTGGAAATAGTCGCTTGGAATGGATATAGGTTTACACAGACAAGTTGAATTGGTTCAATGTTATGCTCAGCAAGCTGTGCTGCGTGACCTTTGTCATCATGTTTTGCCAACACTGCTCCATGGACATTTGGGTGAAGCGTTTTAACACGTCCGTCCAAAATTTCCGGGAAACCGGTGACGTCACTGATTCCAATAACCTCAATACCATTTTCCTGAAGCGTTTTTTTGGTACCGCCTGTAGAAATGATTTCAAAACCTGCTTCAATTAAACCTTGAGCAAATTCTACGATACCTGTTTTATCCGATACACTAATTAATGCGCGTTTCTTCATGTTATGTTGGTCCCTCCATTAAGTAAGTTTCTTGTGGCATAGCTCCTGCAAAACTGATGGATACAAATCATGCTCCATTTCCTGAATCCTTTTCTGAAGGATGTCTTTCGTATCCCCTTCAAGAATTGGCACTGTTTTTTGGGCAATGACCGGTCCTGTGTCCATTCCATCATCAACATAATGAACGGTTACCCCCGTTTCCTTCACTCCGGCATCAAAAGCCTGGCCAATTGCATCCTTGCCTGGAAAACTTGGCAGAAGTGAAGGGTGGATGTTCACAATCCTCTGTGAATACTTTTGTAATAATGTCGGACCGATCAAACGCATATAACCAGCAAGAATGATGAACTCTATCTCATACTGGCGAAGTTTTTCCAGGATTTCCGATTCATATTCAGTCTTGTTGGAGTAATTCTTTGCTGAAAAGGAGAAAGAGTCAATATTCTCAAGCTTTGCTCTCTCAAGCACATATGCGTCTTCACGATCGCAAACGACAAGACAGATTTCCGCCTCCAACTTTCCACTTTTTATTGCTTCAGCAATTGATTGAAAATTACTACCGTTACCTGATGCAAAGACAGCAAGGCGTTTCATTATTTGAACGACACTCCATTTCCATCCACGATCGTTCCAATAATTGAGGCTTCTTCACCGCAAGACTTTAGGTGGGCTAGCACATCCGATGCCACTTCTTTTTTGACGACAGCCGTCATCCCAATACCCATATTGAAGATATTGAACATTTCCTCTTTTACAAGGTTTCCTTTTTCTTCAAGGAATGAAAATATAGTTGGAATTTCCCAGCTTCCAAGCTCGATTTCAACACCGCATCCTTCAGGAAGGATACGCGGAATATTCTCGATGAATCCTCCACCGGTGATATGGGCAAGACCATTAACCTCAAATTTTTCCAACGTCGATAAAACGGACTTCACATAGATTTTCGTCGGTTTTAATAATTCCTCCCCCAACTTGCAATCCAGTTCCGGTACGAAGTCATGAAGCCCCATACCTGAGTCTTCAAGAAGGATCTTACGAACAAGGGAATACCCATTACTGTGTATGCCGCTTGAAGCGAGTCCAATAACGACATCACCAGCAGAGATCGCTTCACCAGTAATCAGACGTGATTTTTCAACGGCACCTACAGTAAAACCTGCCACATCGTATTCTTCCGTCTCATACATGCCCGGCATTTCAGCCGTTTCTCCGCCGATTAAAGCACAGCCCGCCTGCTCACAGCCATCTGCAATTCCTTTGACGATCATTTCAATTCGTTCAGGATCTGCTTTACCGCAGGCAATATAATCTAAAAAGTATAAAGGTGCAGCACCTTGAACGACAACATCATTGACGCACATAGCTACACAATCCACTCCAATTGTATCGTGTTTATCCATCATGAACGCCAACAAAAGTTTTGTACCCACTCCATCCGTACCAGAAATGAGCACAGGTTCTTTAAGGTTCAAGGAAGATAAGTCAAACATGCCGCCGAAACCGCCCAGACCATTCATTACTTCTGGACGAAATGTGCGCTTTACATGTTTCTTCATTCGATTTACCGCTTCATAACCAGCCTCAATATCCACACCAGCCTGTTTATATGCATTAGCCATTTGAAATCCTCCTCCGAAAATCAATCATCATTGCCGACTTGATTAACATTTTGTTTTTTCTCGTTCGTATTCAAAAATTTCAGTCGGATAATTTCCGGTGAAACAAGCTAGGCATGAACCGCGCGTTTCTCCAGGAAACGGTCGTCCAATCGCTTCGACCATACCTTCGACACTTAAAAAAGTTAAGGAATCAGCTTCAATGATTTCCCTTATTTCCTCCACCGATTTTGAGCTTGCAATCAGTTCTTCCTTTTTAGACGTGTCTATGCCATAAAAACATGGATTCTTGATCGGTGGTGAGCTGATTACTACATGCACTTCTTTCGCTCCGGCATCTTTTAACATGCGGACAATCCTTCTGCTCGTTGTTCCACGGACGATTGAATCATCAACCATTATGACCCGCTTGCCTTCCACTACCCCTCTTACAGGTGATAGTTTCATCTTTACGCCTTGTTCACGCAGACTTTGTGATGGCTGAATGAAAGTCCGTCCAACATAACGGTTCTTTATTAAACCCATTTCATAAGGAATGCCTGCAGCTTCAGCATAGCCAATCGCTGCCGAGATGCTCGAATCAGGTACACCTGTAACTACGTCTGCTTCAATTTTGGTTTCGAGTGCCATTTGCTTACCAAGGTTTTTACGTGCCGTATGAACATTGATACCATCAATGTTGCTATCCGGACGGGAAAAATACACGTACTCCATCGTGCACATTGCCTGTTGGCTGGAAAGCGAAAAGTATTCGGATGTGATTCCCTCATCATTAATGACAACCAGTTCTCCCGGCTCAATATCGCGGATGAATTCTGCACCTACAATATCAAGAGCACATGTTTCAGATGCAGCGAAATATGCATCGCCTATTTTCCCCAAGGAAAGTGGACGGAAGCCATGCGGATCTCTTGCCATGATCATTTGGGTTTCGGTCATGATGACAAAGGCATAGGCTCCCTTCAGCATGCTTAAACTGTTCTTCACGGAATCTCTTACATCCGAGTAGCCGGAGCGTTTAATCAGATGTGCCAGAACTTCCGTATCAGAGGTCGTTTGAAAAATGCTTCCTTGTCCTTCAAGCTGTGCTTTTAATTGATGGGCATTGACGATATTCCCATTATGAGCAAGGGCCAGCCCCCCTGTATGAGAATTGAACAGGAAAGGCTGAACATTTTGATACCCGCCGCCGCCTGCCGTTGTATAACGGACATGGCCTATTGCCGCTTTACCGCTACCGGAAAGTGCCTGCATTTTTTCCGCAGTGAATATCTCTGTGACAAGTCCTTCGCCCTTAGAGATGGACATCTGCTCACCATCCGTCACGACGATGCCCGCTCCCTCTTGACCACGATGTTGCAAGCTATGCAAACCGTAGTAAGCAAGCTGCGCTGCATCGGGATGTCCCCAGACTCCAACAACACCACACTCTTCGTTTAGGCTTCTTATTTCAGCAAGCATGGTATGGCTCCCTTCCAAGCTGTTTGTAAATCTTCAACGTCCGCTTCCAACACTTTGCTATCACTTGTTGCTACGACTAATTTATTATCAGCCGTTACTGAGCCTATGCAAATCGCATCTTCAACAAGAGCTTCAAATGACGCTTGATTATCAGGATTGATGGACAGTAAGAATCGTGATTGCGTTTCACTGAATAATTCAGATACAGGTTCCCCGGATATATTCACTTTTGCCCCTAGTTTGCTAGCCCCGAATAAAGATTCAGCTAAAGCCACTGCCAAACCGCCTTCTGAAAGGTCATGGGCTGATGCAACAAGTCCTTTTTGAATTGCCGTCAGAATTTGCTGCTGACGTTTTTGTTCAAGGTCCAAATCAAGTTCTGGAGCGCGTCCAAAGATTTTACCCTCGAGCATTTTCTGTAATTCACTGCCTCCGAATTCAACTTTCGCTTCACCGACCACGTAAATCAAATCGGATTCATTTTTAAATGTTTGTGTTGTGATGTGCTTAAGGTCATTGACTAGACCAACCATTCCAACTACAGGCGTCGGATAAATCGCTTCACCATTCGTTTCATTATAAAGGGAAACATTTCCGCCGATTACAGGAGTACTTAAGCTTCTGCAAGCTTCACTCATACCGTCTGCCGCTTTTTCCAGTTGCCAGAATATTTCTGGTTTTTCTGGATTCCCAAAGTTCAAGCAATCCGTAATCGCTAAAGGTTCCGCACCCGAGCAAATGATGTTACGGGCTGCTTCAGCCACAGCGATTTTGCCGCCTGTTTCAGGATCTAAATAAATAAAGCGGGAGTTACAATCCGTTGTCATGGCAAGGGCTTTATTCGTACCACGTACACGCACTACCGCTGCATCCGATCCAGGTGAGACGACTGTATTCGTGCGGACCATGTAATCATACTGGTCGTAGACCCATTCCTTACTCGAAATTGTCGGTTGCTTCAATAGTGATACCAATGTTTCTTTATAATCTTCAATGACTGGCACTTCTGCCGTCATGCTTTGGAAGTCACGGAAATATTGCGGCTCTGCAGATGGCTTGTGATAAATAGGAGCTTCTTCAGCTAATGCATCAACCGGAACCTCAGCAACGATTTCACCTTGATGGGAAAGGGTTAGGTTTTTATCATCCGTCACTACACCAACAGCAACCGCTTCTAGGTCATATTTCGTAAACAAGTCGACGATTTCCTGTTCGCGTCCTTTAGTGACAACGATCAGCATCCGCTCTTGTGATTCAGATAGCATCATTTCATATGCTGTCATTCCCGTTTCACGCTGCGGTACCAAATCCAGGTTCATTTTTATTCCTGAGCCAGCTTTGCTCGCCATCTCGGCAGATGAGCTTGTAAGACCTGCTGCTCCCATATCCTGAATGCCAACAAGGGCATCATTTTGAATCAATTCCAGGCATGCTTCCAAAAGCAGCTTCTCCATGAATGGATCGCCTACTTGTACGGCAGGCCGTTTCTCTTCCGAAGACTCTGATAGCTCTTCAGATGCAAATGTTGCTCCATGAATACCATCACGTCCAGTTTTGGCACCCACATACATCACTGTGTTGCCCACTCCATGCGCTTGGCCTTTTTTAATGTCCTTATGATCGATCAAACCGACACACATTGCATTGACAAGAGGATTTCCTTCATACGATGGATCAAATTGAATTTCTCCGCCGACAGTTGGAATTCCGATACAATTCCCGTATCCTGCAATCCCTGCAACCACTTCTTTAAATAGATATTTCACACGATCATTGTCTAGCTCACCGAAGCGAAGCGAGTTCAACATCGCAATCGGACGGGCTCCCATGGAGAAAACATCACGGATAATTCCGCCGACACCGGTAGCAGCACCTTGATAAGGCTCTATTGCCGAAGGGTGGTTATGACTTTCAATTTTAAAAACGACAGCCTGATCGTCACCGATATCAACGATACCTGCTCCTTCACCAGGACCTTGTAGCACTTTCTCCCCTGTAATCGGGAATTTCCTTAAGATGGGTTTTGAATTTTTGTAGGAACAATGCTCTGACCACATAACCGAAAACAATCCAGTTTCCGTATAATTCGGCAGTCTGCCTAAGATTTTCTCCACCATTGCAAATTCATCATCGGATAGTCCCATTGTTGCGTACAATCGATCCGATTTAATTTTTTCCGGACTTGGTTCAAGCTGTAATAACATGTGATTCCCTCCAGTTTTTTACGATGGATTGAAAAATCTTTAAGCCGTCTTTACTGCCAAGCAGCGAATCAACAGCACGTTCGGGATGAGGCATCATTCCGAGGACATTTCCTTGTTCATTTGTAATTCCCGCTATTTGCTCCAAGCTTCCGTTTGGATTTTCACCATCATACGTGAACAAGATGCGGTTATTTTGTTTTAATTCAGCCAATGTCTCATCATCGCAGTAGTAATTCCCTTCACCATGTGCAACAGGGATCGTAATCGTTTCATTTAATTCATATCCTGTCGTGAACATCGATTGGTTATTTTCAACCTTCAGTCCTACATTGCGGCAAATGAATTTCAAGCCTTCATTACGGCGCATCGCACCAGGTAAAAGTCCTGCTTCAAGTAAAATCTGAAAACCATTGCAGACACCCAATACAGGCTTTCCTGCTTGTGCCGCTTTTACGACTTCTGCCATTACATTCGAAAATCTTGCAATTGCTCCAGAGCGTAAATAGTCTCCATAAGAGAAACCTCCAGGAAGAAGAATCCCATCATACTGATCTAGATTGTCTGTAGAGTGCCAAACATACTCCACTTCTTCCCCCAGTGCATCCTTTATCGCATGGTACATATCGACATCACAATTGGAACCAGGGAAAACTATGACAGCAAATTTCATTGGGTGATAACCTCCTCAACATCATAGCGGTAAGCTTCAATTACCGTATTGGCCAATAGTTTTTCACACATTTCCTTTACAAGTTGATCTAAATCACGATCCGTATCCTTAATTGTAAGTTCAATGTATTTCCCCACTCGAACATCACTGACTTCGTTATAAGTCAAGCTATGAAGTGATTGTTGCACTGCTGCTCCCTGTGGATCTAGTACACTTTCGCGTAGTGTGATATATACTTTAACCTTATACATGTTGAGTGCCCTCCAACTTTGCTAGTATTTTTTCATAAGCATCTGTTAAACTTCCTAAATCACGGCGGAATACATCTTTGTCTAACTTTTCGTTTGTTTTAATATCCCATAATCGGCAGGTATCAGGTGAAATTTCATCTGCCAGCAGAATGTCTCCATTCGGGGTTTTACCAAACTCTAATTTAAAATCAATCAATTTAATGTCTAACTCTTTAAAGAAGGAAGTTAAGACGATACTGATTTCTTCTGCCTTTTCTTTTAAAATCGCTACATCTTCCTTGCTTGCAAGTTCCAATTCTTCAATATGGTCTTCCGTTAACAGAGGATCGCCGAGTTCGTCATCTTTATAGTAAAACTCAATCAGCGTTTTCTTGAGCGGCTGGCCTTCTTCAATGCCAGTTCTTTTAGAAAAACTGCCGGCAGCCGTATTTCTGACAACGACTTCAAGTGGAATGATGGATACCCTCTTGACTAGCTGCTCCCGGTCGGAAAGCATTTCAATAAAATGGGATGGGATATTCTCTTGGGCAAGCTTTGAAAATAGTAAGCTAGTAATTTGATTATTCAACTTACCTTTTCCGGCAATCTCTGACTTCTTCTCACCATTAAACGCTGTTGCCGAATCCTTGTATTCCACCCAAACTATTTCACTGTTGTCCGTTGCAAAAATCTGTTTCGCTTTTCCTTCATACAACAATTCTCGTTTTTCCATCTGTCCAGACCCCCACATTGTGAATATTATGAATCTTCCTGCCATTGATCAGGCTTGGCAAACATATCACCGTTTAGAGGTGCCATGTTTGCCGCCTTCACTTTTATAAACCTAAACGATCAAAGATTACATCAACATTTTTCAGGTGATGTGTAGGATCGAAACAATCATCAAGTTCTTCTTTCGTAAGCAAGCTTGTGATTTTATCATCCTTTTCGATCAAGCTTCTGAATGGAACCTGAAGCTCCCATGCTTCCATCGCTTTTGGCTGAACCGTATCATAAGCTTCTTCACGGACAAGTCCTTTATCGATAAGGGAAAGCAGTACACGTTGTGAGAAAATCAATCCAAGCGTACGGTCCATATTGCGTTTCATATTTTCTGGATAAACGGTCAAGTTCTTCACTATGTTGCTGAAACGGTTCAGCATGTAGTTTAATGCGATCGTTGCATCCGGCAAGATGATGCGCTCAGCAGAAGAATGCGAAATGTCACGTTCATGCCATAATGGCACATTCTCATATGCTGTCATCATGTAACCGCGGATTACACGAGCCATACCCGTCATATTTTCAGAACCGATTGGATTCCGTTTATGAGGCATTGCCGAAGATCCTTTTTGTCCTTTTGCAAAGAATTCTTCCACTTCGCGTGTTTCACTTTTTTGCAAGCCGCGAATTTCAACTGCGAATTTTTCAATTGATGTCGCAATTAAAGCCAATGTGCTCATATAATGTGCGTGACGATCGCGCTGCAATGTTTGTGTTGAAATTGGTGCTGCTTCAAGGCCAAGCTTTTCACAAACGAATTTTTCAACGAACGGGTCGATGTTTGCGTAAGTTCCGACAGCTCCAGAGATTTTCCCAACCTCAATGTTCTTTCTAGCTTCTTCAAAACGTTCTACATTTCGCTTCATTTCTTGATACCAAAGAGCCAGTTTCAACCCAAAAGTGGTCGGTTCAGCATGAACTCCATGTGTACGTCCCATTTGAACCGTATATTTATGTTCTTTCGCTTTATTTTTCAGGATCTCCACGAAGTTATTTAAATCCTTGGCAAGTATCTCATTCGCTTGCTTTATCACATATGAAAGAGCTGTATCCACCACATCAGTGGAAGTCAGTCCGTAATGGACCCATTTCCGTTCTTCTCCCAATGTTTCAGAAACCGCACGTGTAAAAGCAACAACATCGTGGCGTGTATCTTTTTCGATTTCATTGATACGGTCTACATCGAATGTAGCATTTTCACGAAGAAGCTTCACATCTTCTTTAGGAATGACACCTAGCTCAGACCATGCTTCACAAGCTAAGATTTCAACTTCCAACCACGCATTAAAGCGGTTCTTTTCTGTCCAAATGTTTCCCATCTCTGGGCGGGTATAACGTTCAATCATTTTACTTCCTCCGTTTCAACCTGTTGATTCCATATTTTGCTTCGATCACTTTCCAAAAGAGCTTCCTCAATCGTTGGACGTAAAATATTCACATGACCCATTTTCCGCTTAAGCTTGGCTTCTTTCTTACCGTAAAGGTGAACCTTCCAATCTGAAAGCGTCGGAATTTCATCCATTAAGGGCTCGATATGCTCACCAAGGATGTTTATCATTACCACAGGCTTCAATAACTCCGTATTGCCGAGCGGCCAATTGCAGACAGCCCTTATATGCTGTTCGAACTGTGAAGTTTCACATGCTTCCATTGTATAATGGCCTGAGTTATGAGGTCTTGGCGCTAATTCATTAATGATGATATCATCCTGAGCGGTTAAAAACATCTCGACCGCCAATGTCCCCACCAAATCAAGTTTCTCTGCAAGCTGCAAAGCTTCATTAATAGCTTTCCGTTCAGCTTGTTGACTAATACGGGCGGGAACAATGCTTTTATGAAGAATGTTTTCAACATGAATGTTTTCCGCAATCGGAAAATGACTTGTCTCGCCATCTGCCTTACGCGTCACGATAATGGATATTTCTTTTACGAAAGGAATCCAGGCTTCCAGCACACATATACCTGTTTTGAGCAGGGATTCAGCCTTTTTGATGTCGGCTTCTTCCTTAATGACCAACTGCCCTTTTCCATCATAACCGCCCCGCGTCGTTTTTAACACACTAGGGTACCCTAATTTCTCTATATGAAGGTGAATTTCTGAAATATCCTGTATTTCCTGATATGGAGCAACGGAAGCTCCTGCATCAGATATGGCTTTTTTTTCAGTCAGTCTATCCTGTGTCAGCTTTAATAATTCTGAGCCCTGTGGAAGAAATGCATGTTGCTTTAACCAATCCAGTGCTTCTGAACTGATATTTTCAAACTCGTATGTTATGACGTCACTGACCTCAGCCAACCTTTTCAATGCTTCGATATCATCATAAGCACCAGTGATTTCAATATCCGCCACTTGAGCACATGGACCTTCTGCTGTCGGCTCAAGGACCGCTATCTTAAAGCCAGATGCCTTAGCCGATAAGGCCATCATCCTGCCCAATTGTCCTCCGCCGATTATTCCAATGGTCTGTCCCGGTAAAATGATTGTATTATTTAAGTTGTTCACTGCTCTGTAACACCTTTTCTCTGGTTTCGTTTCGTAAAGCCTCTAACCTATCGGCAATGTCAGAATCAAAAGCTGCTAATATTTGAGCCGCAAACAAACCGGCATTGACTGCGCCCGCTTTTCCGATCGCAACCGTTGCAACCGGTACGCCACCAGGCATTTGAACAATCGATAATAACGAATCCATCCCATTTAATGCCTTCGACTGTATTGGAACGCCTATCACAGGGACAATCGTTTTAGCGGCTGTCATACCTGGAAGATGTGCAGCCCCGCCTGCTCCGGCAATAATCACTTTAATATCTCTATCTTTTGCACTCTCTGCATATTCAAATAGTAAATCCGGCGTCCGGTGGGCGGAAACGACTCTTTTTTCATAGGGAATCTCAAGTTGTTCCAATGATTCACAAGCGTATTTCATCGTTTCCCAATCCGAGACACTTCCCATAATAACCCCTACTTGCGGTTTCATATCATCTTTCCCTCCAACACTCATATTATGGCGTCCCGGGTATGCAGACGGACGCTTATCATTTTTATCTATAACATGTAAATTAAAAAACCGGACAGGTTGCTTCCTCATCGAGAAAGCAACCTGTCCGGAAAAGAAAGCCCTTTTGAAAAAACAAAAAGACTTGGCTAGTTTCCGAAATAGTCAGATGCTTTTCTCATAGTCCGATGATTTACGGTCATCAGGTAGAAACTTTTGGGCCATATCCCCATGATTATATGAGATGTATTAATGTAACTTCATCTTACCTTCCGGCCATTTTAATGTCAAGTTAAAATCGAATATTTTTACATGATATTAATTTATCGTTCGTGTTTTACTCAATTAATTTTGCTTCGAATACAATTTTTCGATCAACTGGCACATAATGGACCTTGCCATTCTCGATTCTCTCGGCAAAGATGGGCTCTTCCGTTCTCCTTACAGGAAAGTACCCCGCCGCTTTAATTCGATCTAAACATGCATCAATTGTCTCGCCCTCGATAACTTCAAACTTTTCCTTACTCTTTTTACCCACAATACCGATTCCTTCCATAATTCTATTTTTTCTGTCTTCTTCTTCAGCATCCAACTTGCATTATTAAAATTATTAAATTCTTCACAGTATAATGAAAAGAACAAGTAAAGACAAGTTACATTTCAAAAAAGAGGATTACATTATAATGGAAATTCCATAATGCCTAAGATTATGATATCCCTGTCTTCCGTAAAAGCACCTGCACCCATAAATTATACATCTCCTTCAATATCCTACCCTTCTTCCCCTCTCAATTACCATAGCCTTATTCATAAAATTAACCTCTGCTCCATATTCGTATCTTGCTCTCGCGAATTATTTCAATTCAAGTAAGACCTATTTTAAAAGTCAGCTTTTGTAATTTGAGAGGATTTAACGCAGGTCGATTTATTTCATTTTAGGTCGAAAGGTTAGGCTTCAGGTTGATTAGATGTAATTTACGTCACTCCTCCCTGAAAGCCGAAAATATTGCAATACAAAAAAAGACCAGCCGGATGGCGGATCTTTTTTAAATGGCTTGGCGGCGTCCTACTCTCACAGGGGGAAACCCCCAACTACCATCGGCGCTGAAGAGCTTAACTGCCGTGTTCGGAATGGGAACGGGTGTGACCTCTTCGCTATCGCCACCAAACATATAAGGAACGTTGTTCCTTCAAAACTAGATAATAAGAAGGTATTTCATTTTTTAAAAAGCGTTGGTTAAGTCCTCGATCTATTAGTATCAGTCAGCTCCACATGTCGCCACGCTTCCACCTCTGACCTATCAACCTGATCATCTTTCAGGGATCTTACTAGCTTGCGCCATGGGAAATCTCATCTTGA